>JBCNPS010000187.1:0-11833 GCA_039593235.1 Chitinophaga sp.
ATGACACCGGAAAGAAGAGAAAAACTATTATCTGTATTGAGCAGGCGGCAGGCTAATCTAACTGTAGTGCTGGAAGATGTACAGGACCCTCATAATGTATCGGCGGTGATGCGTACCTGCGATGCCGTAGGCATACAGGATATTTATATTATCACTTCGAAAGCGCCGCGGAGAAAGAACTGGGGGCACAGGAGCAGCAGCAGCGCCAAGCAATGGCTCACCATACATGATTTTGATAACGCCGCAGATTGTTTTGCAGCACTGCGTGCGCGATACGATAAAATACTGACCACTCATCTTGCTGCAGATGCAGTAAGTCTTTATGACATTGACTTCAGCGGCTCCGTGGCATTGGTATTCGGGAATGAGCAGAATGGTGTGAGCGATGAAGCAAGGGCAATGGCGGATGGTAATTTTATTATTCCCCAGATGGGCATTATCCGGTCGCTGAATATTTCGGTGGCCTGCGCAGTAAGTATTTATGAAGCTATGCGCCAGAAAACCATTGCGGGGCATTATAAGCAGCAAAGCCTGCCTGATGAGCAATACCAATCTTTGTTAAGTGAATGGGGCTTCAGGGCGGAAGACCTGGAAGCAGAAAATTAACCGTTTCTTATTATGGCATTTGAAGGAACGCTTTTCGAGGTTGAACCACCGTTATCGGATATTGTGAAGCATTTTTATGTGATCCAATCCGGTGGAGATGCGGCAACTACTGTTGCGCATCTCTCTCCCAACTATGAAATGATGTTGCTGTTCAATTTTAGCGCCCCTGTAAGGTTCTCTTTTGCAGCTGCGCCGCTGGATAGTACGCAGGTAGAGAAAGCGGCTGTTTTAGGCCCTTTAAGGAAGATGTTGAACTATGAGTTGCTGCCGGGGGCGGATCTGTTGGTCGTGGTATTTAATCTGGATGGTTTTTACCGGTTGTACCAGGTACCGGTAGATGAGCTGAATGGAGAAGTACTGCATTATCCTGATGATGTGCAGGAGTTGTGGGAAGTGTTGAAAAGATGCGCTTCTTCAGCCGAAAGGGTAGCTATCTTAAAGGATTATATTTCCACCACAGCACATGCTGCAGAAGAGGGAGCGGAGCCACTGCTTAACGGCACTGATTATTTTAATGATCCGCTGATACAGCCGGCCAAAGCCATTGCGGCGGATGCCGAATTATCTGAACGTACCGTGCAGCTGCGGTTTAAAAAATATGTAGGGTATTCACCTAAAGAAATGTTGCGGTTCCTTCGCTTCAAACAGGTGATCAGCAGTATAGAAAATAACACGGCTGCTTCTATCGATTGGTTTGATCTTATCCACGATTTCGGGTATCATGATCAAAGTCACCTGATCAAAGACTTTCAATACTACCTGGGAACTTCTCCGGAAACATTTATTAAAAAGATAGCGGGTAAGGAGTTTTGTACCACGAAGCCGGGGAAGCGGTATTAAAAAGTACTTTCGTTCTTCGCTGATCAGCACAAAAAAATCCCTGGCCGTTTTGGCCAGGGATCCGCATTTATACTTACATAAACCCTTATGCACTGCAGGTAACGCAACCTTCTTCCATGGTGCAAACAGCACCCACCACAATTTCTTCTTCTGCATTGCCGCCGGTAGCAACTACTGGCTGGATCTGCTGACCGCCTTGTTTTTCTACGGTAAACTGAACGGCCTGTGTAGCAGCCTGGGTACGCAGGTAGTACATACCGGTTTTCAGTCCTTTCTTCCAGGCGTAGAAGTGCATGGAGGTAAGTTTGCCGGTAGTTGGCGTGTCAACGAACAGGTTCAGTGATTGCGACTGGCAGATAAACGCGCCGCGGTCTGCCGCCATATCAATGAGGTTACGTTGTTTGATTTCCCAAACTGTTTTGTACAGTTCTTTAATATTTGCAGGGATTTCAGCAATGTTCTGGATAGAGCCATTGTGTGAAATGATCTTTGTTTTCATGTCATTATCCCACAGTCCCAGTTCTACCAGGTCTTTCAGCAGGTGTTTGTTTACCACTACAAATTCGCCACTCAGTACACGGCGGGTGTAGATGTTGGAAGTGTATGGTTCAAAGCACTCATTATTGCCAAGGATCTGAGAAGTGGAAGCAGTAGGCATTGGCGCCAGCAACAGGGAGTTGCGGATACCGTCTTTTATGATAGATTGCTTCAGGCTGTCCCAATCCCAGCGTGCGGAAGGTTTTACATCCCACATATCAAACTGGAGGATTCCTTTGGAGGCAGGGGAGCCGGGGAAGCTTTCGTAAGCGCCTTCTGCTTTGGCCAGTGCGTTGGAAGCGCTTAAACCTGCGAAGTAAATGGTTTCAAATATTTCGCTGTTCAGTTTTTTAGCTTCATCGCTTTCAAACGGATAACGCATCAGGATAAACGCATCAGCAAGACCTTGTACACCCAGTCCTACAGGGCGGTGGCGCAGGTTGCTGCGTCTTGCCTCTTCAATAGGGTAGTAGTTGTTATCGATGATCTTGTTGAGGTTCAGGGTAGCCTGGTAAGTTACTTCGTATAATTTCTGGTGGTCAAATTTACCATCAATTACAAAGCGTGGCAGCGCCAGGGAAGCCAGGTTACAAACGGCTACTTCATCTGCATCGGTATATTCGATGATTTCGGTGCACAGGTTGGAACTCTTGATGGTGCCCAGGTTCTGCTGGTTGGATTTGCGGTTGGCGGCGTCTTTATACAGCAGGTAAGGATTACCGGTTTCGATCTGCGCATCGAGGATGGCAAACCAGAGATCCTGTGCCTTTACTGTTTTACGGGCGCGTCCTTCCTTTTCGTATTGTTCGTACAGGGTTTCAAATGTTTCACCCCAGCAATCGTGCAGTCCCGGTGCTTCATGAGGGCAGAACAATGACCAGTCGCCATTGGATTCCACGCGTTTCATGAACAGGTCCGGCATCCAGAGGGCATAGAAGAGGTCGCGGGCGCGCATTTCTTCTTTACCGTGGTTCTTACGCAGATCCAGGAACTCGAAGATATCGGCGTGCCATGGTTCCAGGTAAATAGCGAAAGCGCCTTTGCGTTTGCCACCGCCCTGGTCTACATAACGCGCAGTATCATTGAATACGCGCAGCATGGGGATGATACCGTTGGAAGTACCGTTGGTACCGCTGATATAGGATCCGGTAGCGCGGATGTTATGAATGCTTAAACCAATACCGCCGGCGCTCTGTGAAATTTTCGCCGTTTGTTTCAGGGTATCGTAAATGCCTTCGATGCTGTCGTCCTGCATGGTGAGCAGGAAGCAGGATGACATTTGTGGTTTTGGCGTACCTGCGTTGAACAGGGTAGGCGTGGCATGTGTGAACCAGCGCTCGCTCATCAGGTTATATGTTTTGATGGCGGAGTCGATGTCTTCTTTATGAATACCAACGGCTACGCGCATCAGCATATGCTGCGGGCGTTCCTGTACTTTCCCGTCTGTTTTCAGCAGGTAGGAGCGTTCCAGGGTTTTGAAACCGAAGTAGTCAAATGCAAAGTCGCGGTCGTAAATGATGCTGGAATCCAGGATCTCTGCATTTTTCCTGATGATGTCCCATACGTCGTCAGACAGCAGTGCTGCTGATTTGCCGGTTTTGGGATCAATGTATTCATACAGTTTCTTCATCGTTTTGGAAAACGACTTGATGGTATTCTTATGCAGATTGCTTACTGCGATGCGCGAAGCCAGCAGTGCATAATCCGGGTGTTTGGTGGTGAGGGATGCGGCTGTTTCAGCAGCCAGGTTGTCGAGTTCGCTGGTGGTTACCCCATCATACAAACCTTGTATTACTTTTTTCGCTACGTCTATGGCGTCTACGTATTCCGTATTGAAGCCATAGCATAGTTTCTCAATGCGCGCAGTGATCTTGTCAAACTTCACTGCTTCTTTCCTTCCATCTCTTTTGATTACGAACATGGGTTTGTGAATTTAAGAGGTTAGTAATTCAAAATGTTTTTAAAAATCTTCTTCAAGGCTGAATGTCTGTGATTCTTTTGTACCACCCATTACGCCGGATTTCTGGTAATCGCCCACACGTTTTTCAAAGAAGTTGGTCTTACCCTGTAAGGAAATCATTTCCATGAAGTCGAAAGGATTAGACGCATTAAATATCTTGGTATAGCCCAGTTCCCCGATCCATCTGTCGGCCACAAATTCGATGTATTGCGACATCAGGTCGGCGTTCATACCGATCAGTCCAACCGGCAGGGCTTCTGTAATAAATTCTTTTTCGTAGGTTACTGCATCACGGATGATCTGGTGTACCTGTTCTTCACTCAGTTTATTTTCCAGCATGCTGTACAGCAGGCAGGCGAACTCGCAGTGCAGGCCTTCATCCCGGCTGATCAGCTCGTTAGAGAAGGTGAGTCCCGGCATCAGGCCTCTTTTCTTCAGCCAGAAGATAGAGCAGAAGCTGCCGCTGAAGAAGATCCCTTCTACTGCAGCAAAAGCCACCAGGCGTTCAGCAAAGGTGCCGTTCTCGATCCAGCGCAGGGCCCATTCCGCTTTTTTCTTTACCGCAGGAACGGTATCTATCGCGTGGAACAGGCGGTCTTTTTCCGCCGGGTCTTTTACGTAGGTGTCAATCAGCAATGCGTATGTTTCAGAGTGGATGTTTTCCATCATGATCTGGAAGCCATAAAAGCAACGGGCTTCCGGGATCTGCACTTCACTCATAAAGTTTACTGCCAGGTTTTCATTAACGATCCCGTCGCTGGCGGCGAAAAACGCCAGTACATGGGAAATAAAATGACGTTCTCCATCATTCAGGCCTGCCCAATCCTTAAGGTCGCTGCTTAAATCTATTTCTTCTGCTGTCCAGAAACTGGCTTCATGTTTTTTGTATTGCTCCCAGATTTTCGGGTATTTGATCGGCAATAGCACAAAACGGTCCTTGTTCTCTTTTAAAAGAATTTCATTCTCGTTACTCATCTTTAATTATTTTATGGGTACTGTCGAAGGTTTTTGGTTTTTCTTTTTGGGGTCAGCATACTGAAATCTCACTGTCCTGTCTCCCGCAAATCATATTTCAACATCACCGTTTCCTAAAATCCATACGCTCAGGATTACAAATGTAAGCATCCAGCTTAGCCAGCATAATTTTAGTTACTAACAGGTGTGGAAAAGAAATGGGGGCTCAATAAAACTATAGTGCCATAGCGTGTTTCACGGGTTTTGCACCTTGTGCATATGCGATATCCTTTGTATATGAAAGGGCTACTGCGAAAATCTGGCTTATATGATTATTTTTTTAACTGCTACGGCTAAATGAATGATGATCAGTATAAAAATGTGCCGGGAAAATTTTTGTTAAAAAGATGACCTTCCGTAGATATATATGCGTTAATTTTTCATATTTACACTTTTAAGCATTTTCATATGTCCGAACCGGTTATAGCCCTACATGCGGTTAAGAAGAATTACCAGGAGGTACCCATCCTGGATATTGCCCGGCTGGAGCTGCCCGCCGGCATCTACTGGCTGCAGGGGGAGAACGGCGCCGGCAAAACCACCTGTATGAAGGTAATGGCAGGACTGATCCCCTTTAAAGGAGAGATCCTGCTCCGGGGAAACGTGAGCAGCCGGCAACACCCGGTACAGTTCCGCCGCCTGATCAACTATGCGGAAGCGGAGCCGCTTTACCCGTCGTTCCTCACCGGCCGCGACCTGCTGCAGCTTTATCTCAATACCAAAGGAGGCAATGCAGACGATATCCAGGCCATCAGTGAGAAACTGGGGGTACACCTTTTTGTGAATAACCCGGTAAGCAGCTATTCCAGCGGGATGTTGAAAAAGTTGTCCCTGTTACTGGCCTTTACCGGTACCCCGGCCCTTATCCTGCTGGATGAACCCCTGATCACCATAGACACCCGCGCACTGGCCGTTTTATACGACCTGATCCGTGAATACAGCGCCAAAGGCGTATCTTTTTGTATTACTTCCCACCAGCCGCTGGATGCGGAAGAATTAACGGTAACGGGCACACTGAAAGTAGCCCATAAAAACATTACGCTCAGCTAACATGCGTACCACCTCCGCGATACTTGGCAAAATATTCACACAACGGTTCTATATTCAGAATACGGGCTTTTTCCTGGTACTGTTTTACCTGCTTTTCGGCGTGGTGAACGGCGCCAATCTTCTGGCTTATCACAAAGGGCTAATGCTCGGTTTCCTGGGCAATTATACCTTCCTGTTCCTGGTGCTGCTGCTGTGGACTTCCTACGCGCTCAAATGCGTGGGTTTTATGTTGAAAACATTCCAGCTGCAGGGATACGATTTCCTGTATCCCACCCTGGGAAGTATAGATAAATCAGCCCGCCGCATGATCTGGCTGCGGCTTCATACGGCCATCTATATGCCGGTGCTGGTGTATGTGGCTATTACGCTGGTGGTTGCCCTCCGGCAGGGATATTATGTACAGGCCGTCATCATCACTGTTATAAATATCGCCAATTGCATATGGCCGTTAACGTTATATGAAAGAAAACTGGAACAACCGGATGTGATCTTTTTCACAGGTCACCTGCAACGGTGGATGAACCGGCACTTTACAAAACCGCCGGTATTGTTTTTCCTGTATGAACTGTTTACCAACTTCCCCCGCCGTATTGTGAGCACCAAGCTGGTATCGGCAGGCGTATTGTGGCTTACTTTCCTGATCATGACAAGGGGCGATTATTTTGACCTGCGGGGGCTGCAACTGGGCGTAATGATCAGCGTGCTTACACATATGCAGCTGATGGTGCATCACCGCGCCTTTGATGATACCTATCTCAATTTTATGGAGAACCTTCCCGTTAGTTTGTTCTCCCACTATATGCGGCTGATCGGCGTGTATGTAATTACTTTTTTACCGGAGATGATCATCATTACCGTTAACGCGTATACGAAAACAACGCCATGGGGGCTGATAACGGTTTTCTGCACGGCATTGTCATTATTGATCCTGTTCCGTACTATGCTGTTTTTCCCGAAAATGAACCCGGAGGTGCATGTACGTTATACCATGCTTACTTCTTTCATTGTGCTGTTCATGGTGTTGGGTCATTATGAATGGCCGGCTGTATTGCTGTTGCAAACAGCGTCGGCCATCATCTTCTTTACAAAATACCGTACTTATGAACCTTATATAGAAGCAGGTTCATGACCCATCTTATCACTCAATCGCGCCAGTGACTGCAGCAGCAGCGGGAATTGTTTAATAAGAAATTCATCGGTGAGGTTGCCGTTTTCATCAAATTTATGCTGGGCGCTGCTGATCATGATCTCGGGTTTATTGATCACAAATGCATTCAGGAATACCATTACCTGGCGTAAATGATATTGCATTCTTGCTGTACCAATCTGCCCCTGCGATGCGCCCATAATAGCCACCGCTTTTTCGCTGAAAGGTTTGTCCGGATGCCTGGAAACCACGTCTATCGCGTTTTTTAACGCGCCGGGGATAGAGTAGTTATACTCCGGTGAAACGATGATCACGCCATCGGATTCCTTTATCTTATGCACCAGCGGTACTACTTCTTCCGGCAACTGCTCGGTATGCAGGTCGGCGTTATACATCGGGATCTTATCGAAGAATACGTGTTCAACGGTAATGTTGGACGGCGCCAGCTGCTGCAGCGCTTTCAGTGCCATGGTGTTGTAGGAACCCTTCCGTAAACTGCCGGAGAGGGCAACAAAGTGATAGTGTTTTTCGGCAGACATATGCTCGTATTTTTATTTAAATGCGTTTCTCTTTATTTACAAATTTCCGGTGTATCACTTCCTGTACCGGTATGGCCTCTATCTTACTTTCCAGCCAGGAAATAATATCCAGGTAAAGGAAGGAACGACGTTCATACGGATCTTCTGAAATCTGCTCCAGCCGGTCTTTCAGGTCCACGAAAGCATTGCGCAAAGCTTTGGGGTTGGCGTAAATATAACGGCGGAGGAATTTCATGATCTCTTCCATCACCAAACCAAGATCCTTGTGTTTTGAAATGAAATGGTAAACAGATTTGATCAGGTATTCTACCAAACTGTAATTCTCCAGTTCATAATGCGCAATGAGGTGCAGGATACGCGCAAAGCACTGGATATCCGCCCGGAGGTTACCTATCTTTAAGTTGATGATCTTATTAAGATAAACAATGGCTTTATTGTTATCTCCACTACCAAAATACAAACAGGCAATCTTATAGTAGAATACCAGCACACGGTGTTGGTCTATCTTAAGCGTATGTTTACTGATCTCTGTTTCCAGTTCCGGCACCATCGCCAAACCCTGGCTGAACGTGCCTTCCAGGAAGTAGCGGTTTATTTTGGCGGTGTACAGGTATACAAAGGCCGAAGTGCGGGTATTTTCGTGAAAATTGTCCTGGTTGTCACGGATAAATTCCTCCAGGTCAGACAGTGCTGTCTTGAATTTTTCAAAATTGGATGTGTAAAAATGCGCCGTAAGCAGGTTATGCTGTGCCTTGATGTACAGGTCCATATCCGTTTGCTGCAGCGACGGGTATTTGCGGAACAGGTCCACCCATTTCTGCGTATAGCGGTAATACATCACGAAGTCCTGCAAAATATAATAGTACCAGCTCGACGCCTGGTACATGTACACTTTTTCGTAAAAGCTCATATGCGCATGTTGCAGCGCCGGCAGCTGGCTTTCAAAAAAGGATTTCACCATTTCAGCGTCGCGCTCGTTGCGTGCATGGCCCAGCTTCAGGTACAGGCCATACATCCGCAGGGAAAGGGTAGAGAGGCGGCTGATATTGGTGAGCTGCTGCTCAATTTGCCTGGATTCCGCACTCAGCACCTCCGCCCTGTTTTCCAGGCTCCGCGTAATATGACGGGATTCAATCAGTTTTTCGAACTCCACAATTTCATAGGTAAGCATCACCTCTTCCTGTTCCAGCGCCATGGTTTTGGCTTTGGCCAGTATTTTCAGGCTCTGGTTATACAGTCCTTTATTATACAGTACCCGCGCGTGATCCAGCTGCTCGCGCAGATCGATCAACGGGTCCTTTTGTTTATATAACTGCCGCAGGCTGGATAACAGGTGCTTGTAAAGATGTGCTTTTACGTTAGACAGCTGCTGCTTTTTGATATCCGTTATTTTCTTCAGGATCTGCTCTTCATCATAGTCCTTCATTTTGTCCAGCGTATTGAACAACTGGATAAAAAGGACATCCTCCTTGGTATTGTTTTTATTGAACGCCAGCTGAAAATTGCGTTTTTCGGCTTTTGTTAAGGTTTTTATTAATATGAATAATGCATCACTTTGACTGTTGGGCATCGTTATTAAAATCTTGTAAATAATTGATAAACAGTGCGTTAATGTGTATTGGCTGTGTTTAAAGGTTGTAATTAAAGCAAATTTAGCGATATGGCAATTAATTAATGACCATTAGATTTGAAGGTATAAACAATTATAAAAGGAAGCAAAAGGATGGGAAAAACGTTATTTGATAAAATCTGGGACAGCCACATCGTGGTGAGCAAGCCGGGGCATCCCGATGCAGTGTATATCAACACGCACTTTATTCATGAGGTAACGAGCCCCCAGGCATTTGACGGGCTCCGCAAGCGTGGCATCCCGGTGTTCCGCCCGGCTAAAACCAGGGCTACCGCCGATCACAACGTGCCTACCCTGCACCAGGATCAGCCCATTAAAGAAGCATTGAGCCGCCACCAGGTGGAAATGCTCACTAAAAATACCGCTGAGTTTGGCGTGGAGCTGTACGGACTGGGCCACCGGTTCCAGGGCATAGTGCATGTAATAGGCCCCGAACTGGGCATTACCCTCCCGGGAATGACCATTGTTTGTGGCGACAGCCACACCAGTACCCATGGCGCCTTTGGCGCGGTGGCCTTCGGTATCGGTACCTCCGAAGTAGAACAGGTGCTGGCCACCCAGTGCATTTTGCAGTACAAACCCAAGCGGATGAAGATAGAAGTGAACGGGCAACTGGGCAAGGGCGTACTTTCAAAAGACATCATTCTTTATATCATCTCCAGAATATCCGCCTCCGGCGCTACGGGTTACTTCGTGGAATATGCAGGGGAAGCTATCCGCAGTCTTAGTATGGAAGCCCGTATGACCATCTGCAATATGAGTATTGAGATGGGCGCCCGCGGGGGACTGATCGCACCGGACGATATTACTTTCGAATATATTAAAGGCCGCGAGTTTGCTCCCAAGGGAGCGGACTGGGACAAATCACTCGAATACTGGAAAACCCTGTACTCCGATAGCGATGCGGAATTTGACAAGGTGCTCACCTTTGATGCCGCAGATATAGAACCACAGATCACCTACGGCACCAATCCCGGTATGGGCATGGGCGTTACCCGCCACATCCCGGCCCTGGAGCAGCTCGACGAAAAAGAAAGACCTTCTTTCAAAAAATCGCTGGAGTATATGGACCTGCAACCCGGCGCTGAACTGCTGGGTAAAAAAGTGGATTATGTATTCATTGGCAGCTGTACCAATTCCCGTATTGAAGACTTACGCCTGGTAGCCGATTTTGTGAAAGGCAAACATAAAGCCGATGATGTGGTGGTATGGATCGTTCCAGGTTCCAAACAGGTAGAAGCCCAGGCCATGGAGGAAGGCATCGACAAAATATTTGCCGAAGCCGGTTTCCAGCTGCGTGAACCGGGTTGCTCCGCCTGCCTGGCCATGAACGAAGACAAAGTACCCGCAGGCATGTATTGCATCTCTACCTCCAACCGTAACTTTGAAGGCCGGCAGGGGCCCAATGCCCGCACCTTCCTGGCCAGCCCGCTCACCGCGGCAGCTGCAGCCATTACGGGTAAGGTATCAGATGTAAGACAGTTAATATAAGAAGAGCATAATAAAGCCGAACGCTATGGATCAATGGAACGCTGACTTATACAAAGAGAAACACGCCTTCGTGTTTGAATACGGCAACAGCCTGATCGACTGGTTACAGCCACAATCGGGGGAAAGTATCCTGGACCTGGGCTGTGGCACAGGAGAACTCACCGCACAGCTGGCGCAGAAAGGCGCCGCTGTAACTGGGATACACGCTTCCGCCGCTATGATAGCAAGCGCCCGCGCACACTTCCCGGGTATTACCTTTGAAGTGGCCAACGCTACTACCTTTTCCCTGCCGCAACAGTTCGATGGCATTTTTTCCAATGCCACCCTCCACTGGGTACGCGAAAAGGAAAAGGCCATCAGCCGGATGTACGCACAACTGAAGAAAGGCGGACGGCTGGTGATTGAAATGGGCGGTAAAGGCAATGTGCAGCAGATCCTTACTTACCTGGAAAAGGCGATGCAACAGCGGGGTTATACCTACGAACCTTTCTGGTATTTCCCTTCCCCGGCGGAATACATTACCCTCCTGGAAAAGGAAGGCTTTAAAATAGACAGGGTACACTTTTTCGACCGCCCGTCGAAACTGGTGAACCCGGAAACAGGCATCAGCGACTGGCTGGAAATGTTTGGCGCCCACTTCTTTGCCGGCGTACCGGAAAAAGATAAGAACGCTATCCTGCAGCAGGTACAACATGAGCTGGCGCCACACCTGATGAAGAACGGCGAATTGTATGCAGATTATGTGCGCCTGAGAGTGGCCGCCACAAAAATTTAAACCGGAATCGGCGACCCGCGCCTGCTCGACACCCATATCGGCCCGGTCATCGATGCCGCCGCCAGGCAGCGCCTCGACGCCCATGTCGCCGCCATGCGCCAGCAAGGCCGCATCACCTGGGCCGGGCAAGTACCCGAGCTCGGGGGCACCTTCGTCGCGCCGCATATCGTGAAGCTCGACCGGGTAGGCGACCTCACCGCCGAGCATTTCGGTCCGATCCTGCATGTCGTGCGCTGGAAGGCGG
>JBCNPS010000188.1:0-11797 GCA_039593235.1 Chitinophaga sp.
TGAGCATACGTTTGTTATAAGAGCCACCAGACCGGAAAACCCATAACCAAAATTTGAACCCTGATTTCCTAATCATTTAAACATTCATTCCAGTATGAAAAAACAATTTCATTCCCTACGGCTATTGGCCGCAGGAACAGTGTGCGCCGCCTTCTTCTTCAGCGCATGTAAAAAAGAAAGCAACAGCATTTCCAGGAGTACCACTACCGGCGCGCATGTGGAAACCGTTACCAAAGCCGGCGGCATTTCCGTTTGCTATGTGGAAGTAAACAACAACAGCTTATTGAACACCGGCAAGTACACGTTAACCACCGGCGGGCAGCAGTTGTTTGATATTGCCATTATTTTTGCGGCCAATATCAACTACAATACCACCACCCAGAAAGCTGTACTGTACAACAACCCCAATGTATCCAACGTGCTGGCGAACAAGGCCACGCAAATTGTACCCCTGCAAAATAAGGGGATGAAAGTATTACTGTCCATTCTTGGTAACCACCAGGGTGCAGGCTTCTGCAACTTTACCAGCAGAACCGCTGCACGGGCTTTTGCTCAACAGCTCAGCGATACCGTTAGCTACTACGGGCTGGATGGAATTGATTTTGATGATGAGTACGCCGAATATGGCAACAATGGCACCACGCAGCCAAACGACAGCTCCTTCGTGATGCTGGTGGATGAACTGCGCAAACTGATGCCCACCAAGATCATCTCCTTCTATTACTATGGCCCCGCTGCTTCCCGGTTATCGTGGGGTGGCAAAAAAGTAGGCGACTTTGCCAACTACAGCTGGGATGCCATTTATGGCAGTTACTCCGTGCCCAATGTGGCCGGCCTCACAAAGGCGCAATTAGGCCCCGCAGCGGTGGATATCCAGGCCACCAGCCAAAGTACGGCCAACTCACTGGCTACGCAAACGAAGAACAATGGCTACGGCGTTTACCTGTGGTACAATCTTACCAGTACAGATAAACATGTTTATTTCTCCGGTGTTTCAAGTATTCTTTACAACAGTAATGTTACTTATACACCCTGATGAAAAAGAAAGGGAGCCGTTTTTTAAAACGACTCCCTTCTTTTCACTAAATACACCTGGTGATCATTTCTTCCACAGGGAATAGTACAGCCCTGCATAAGTGAGGGGATGGTCCGATATATTGTCCAGTACCATCTGCCCGATAATAGACCGGGTACCCGCCTTAAATTCTTTCATAAACTCTTTATATGCCGTTTTCAGCGTTTGCCTCAAATAAGAACCATGATATTTGAATGCATCAGGCCCCAGCGTAATGGTTCTTGCCTTCACATTCTTCGTAACAGCTTCGTTCTGGTTCAATGAGAAGCCCACATCCGGTTTTCCTATCTTCAGTTTATCTGCTGAATATTCCGCCAGTTTATTACCGGCTGCAATTTTTGCCTGGTCGCCCACTGCCTGTTTATAGTCTTTGATCATATGATTCATTCTGCCTGCGTCGGTGCCCCAACCATAGCCCGCTTTCCAGTTCTTGAAAGATTCCAGCGATGCTGATGCTGTTGAAGATATAGCCCCATTCAATGCCCCGGTTTTAATGCCTTTCCATACGCTTTTCCAGGTATCCGGCGAACCGTCGAGGCTCCCGTTAATGGCCCCCATTACCGCCCCTTTTGCCGTTCCTATGGCCACCTGCGCGGCAAAGGTGCCACCTCCGGGCACAAAGGTAAGGGCAGCAGTAGCAGCGCCTACAATGGCTCCGCGCCACATACCATCCCAGAAGTTCTTGCCCGCCATATCATAGGCCATTCCTTTCTGCAAACCGGAAGATATTGCTGCAAATGCGATCACTGCAATCACGGTGAGCGGATCATCTCCGTTAGGATCTACAAACATAGCAGGGTTGTTTCCCATGGCCATGTATGGACTACCATACTGTTCCACCGCATCAGGACTATGCCACACACCCAGTTGCGGATCATAAAACCTTGCACCGAAATCATACATTTCCAGCCCGGAATTATCGCTGAACTCACCGGCCTGTATTTCTTTACCCTGGTACGCATAGCGGTTTGGCAATTTGTTCCATGCCCGGTCACTGATGCCGGCCATTGTTAGTCCATCGGGATAGTAATGTGTTTCCTCCAGCAGGGGGCCTCTTGTATTTACTACCTGCAGGTTATCGAAGTATACATCCAGGTTGCTTTCATTGCTGCAATAAATATAGAGGTAACCACTTTTCGCCATTGGCTGGCTGAGTGAAGAATGTTTCTTCACCACATCCGGCAGGTTGCTCACCAGGTCTGTTCCGTTGGAAACGGGCCTGAACTGGTTATCGAACAGGATCCAGTTAACCGCCGCTTTGGGCGCTACCGTTGGATTAGGTTGATTGGGGGTGCTTCCCAGCATGGTATTCAGCGGCACCGTAGTAGCGCTTACGCTGTTAAGATTGGTGGAAACGCCATGCAAACTGGAAGTGACTACTGCCGTTCCGGCAAACGCATTTACGAAAGATGCCAGCGTGGAGGTAATGGGATAAGAAGTGGGCGCCACGCCGGTACTGTGCCAAACGCTGTTGCACAATATGGAGATCTTGTCGCCCGCCATTACTTTAATAGTGATACCTAAACCGGTTTTATCGCCGGTTTGCCCGTTGAGCAGGTACAGCTTATCACTGTTGGCCGTAACGTTGCTGTAAGGGTTTACGCTATTAGACGGATTACCATTGTTATTCTGGTTCTGATAGGTACCACCGGAAGCGCTGGCCAGCCATGGCAACGTAGTAGCCGATTTTATATTTGCCGGTTTGATGTCGTAGAACTGGCTTTCAAATGCCTGTGCCGTACCGCCGTTATAGGTAGCATTTTCCAACGTAGCTGCCGGGTAGATATCTGTTTGCTGTTCGTCTGATAACACCATGCGGGTATTACCCTGCTGGTCTGTCAGGAAGTAATCGAACACATACCCCGTGATGGTAGTGGGCGCTGATGCGTTATTATAAACGGGCCTGATGCGGCCTTCTTCCTGCGCTATGAACAGCAGTTTATCGGTATACTGCAAAGGAGCCAGCGATGCGTTGCTGTAAGCCAGGGAACCATATGTAAATCCATTGATATACTTTGTGGTAGTAGTTACGTTGGTAGTATAACTTACGTTGTTGTATTTAATACTGGCGTTATTTTCCGTTGTGGTTTTCTGTACCTTATCTCCCAGCGCGTTATACTGGTACTGTATGGTTCCTTTGGTACCGATGCTGAATGTTTGCGGCAGATCCAGCGTATTATAACTGATGTTGCTGGTAATGCCCCTGTTATAATCTGTTATTGCATTACCATTGGCGTCGTAGGTATAATCGATCTGCGCGGCAGTTTTCCCGGTGGGGTAATGAAAATCGCCCAGCGTTGTTTGCGCGTTATTGGCGTTATCCATTACGTTCTGCAGCTTATTGCTCACATTGCCGTTCTGGTAAGTATAGGTAAGATTATCGATGGTAGCGGAGCCTCCCAGCTGGAAGCCGTTCCTGTTGAGGGCGGTGATATTACCGTTTACATCGTATGCGGTGTTGTTAACGGAGAAGTCGATATAACTTTTATCCCAGGTACCCGCGCTGGAGTTTTGCAGGAAAGGCGCTGTCAGCAGCCTGTCGCCGTTATCATAGGTGAACTCCAGTTTCCTGTTGATGCCATCGCCTTTGCTTTTCCATGTTACGCCGCCATAGTTACCGTTATATCTTGGATTGGCATAAGTGCTGCCGGCTGCTACGGATGCTGTTTTATCGTATCCTACTTCGAAGCCAAAATAGTTCTGGCTGGTATTGGAGAGATAGGTTCTGTTGGCGCCCAGCAGCCATCCGCGGATGTTATAATCATAGTTCATGCCTTCCAGCCCTGCGTTGGCATTGTATGCCGGCGCCAGTTGTTTCTTTTTAAGCATGCCCAATTCATTGTAGGTATTGGCTACAATGGTGGAATTTACCGTGATGCCGCCTGTTGTGATTTTCTTTGTGATGGTAAGCAGCCTGCCGTTTGCATCATAGGTATTTTTGGAGAAAAGCAGGTGCGTTTGCGGGTTGGTACCTGCTTTGTTTTGTGTGGCCAGGTCCCCTACTACTTTTCCTTCCCAGTTGTATTGCCTGGTGGCAACGTCTGTGCCCCCGGTGGCGTTGATGCGTTGCACCTGGATATTATTACCGCGGGCATCGTAGAAATTTACGGTGTATTCATATTGAGTACCTGTGGCGCCTATGATCTTCACCTTGCTGCCGGTTTGCCGGCCGGCCGTCATGATGCTTTGCGTCATGGGTTGGGCATAGTCGGGAGCGGTGTTATAAGTGGTGGTAAAGTTGGGGTTACCGGTACCGTTGGCAGTACTATTGATAGTAGCTGTAAGTGTGGAAGAATTGGTGGCATTCATCCAGGCGTAATCATCATAAAATGTTTGGCGCAGCATTTCATTTGTATAGGATGTTACTACCGGGTAAGCGGTGCTGGTTTTGGCATTTGTGAGATGAACATCGAGATTGTTATAGTTGGTGGGATCTGTGATCAGTCCTGTTTCCACTGGCCTGTCCAGTGCATCATACTTAAAGTATTCCCATTTCTGCGCAGTACGCAGGTTGCCATCCTGCTGCATCACCAGCCTGTCCAGCTGGTCATACACCATGCGTACTTCTGCTGCGCCCGGAATTTTCTTCACAATCAG
The DNA here is from genome assembly GCA_039593235.1 of Chitinophaga sp. GTDB lineage: Bacteria > Bacteroidota > Bacteroidia > Chitinophagales > Chitinophagaceae > Chitinophaga. The sequence continues at coordinate 4,673 of JBCNPS010000188.1, forward strand.
GTGGCCCACATTATCGTACTCAAAACGATAGCATAGTTCATCCGCCAGCGTCTGGCTAACCGTCCAGGTTCCATCTACCTGTTTAACAACAGCTGGAGGAATGATATAACGAAGCATGCCGTAGTCGTCGTACACATAATAAGTAGCCAGCCAACCAGTGTGTGCGCTGCCGTTACCGTTATCGGCTGTGGCGGTGAGTTGTGTTTTCTTCAGCACGGTTTGGCCATATATATCGGTAAATTCGATGACCTGGTGCCCTTGTTCATCTGTGTTGATGGTTTTATACAAACTGCCTGCTGCATAGCTTCCATCGTTAGCAGGGAGACTGCCGCGGGCAGCCGCCACGTTCCATTTCTGCACAGCATCTGTAGCGGTGTTAGTGGCGCTGCGGGTGGAAACTGAATGCGTGGCAGTGCCTACCCAATTAGCGCCGGGGGCAAGCATTGAAAGCGTTCTGTTAAGTGGCGACGCTTCAAATGTTTGCTGGCTGTAGGCCCAGTTTAAACTACTGGCGCCTACATTGGTTTCGCCCGGCTGCCCGGCAAGATAGGTATTGTAAAATGCTACCTGTTGCTGAATGGGATTCAGTTTCAGATCGCCGTTGTTGGTAGTGGAAGGGAACGGCAGGTATTCCAGTTGTTCCCTTCCGTAGGTATCATACACATGCGGGATCACCAGGTCGTATCCTGCAGGGCTTCCCTGTTTTACTACGGTTTGCAGCGGTCTTCCCAAACCATCTGTATACTCGGTTACCTGTTCTACTTCCGCGTTGGTTTTTGTGCTGATAGCTGCAGCACTTGCCACGGGTACCTTCGCCTTCCAGGTGCGCACGCTGTTCACCGGCAACTGGCTGGTGTATGGCGCCGGTGGCGTTTGTTGTCCCTTCGCCTGCAGGGGAAAGATCATACAGATCAGCGTGATGGCTGTAATGAAATGTTTATATGGCATGAAACGTTTATTCATAATATTTTTTTTGTTTGGAACGGATCTATATTCCTTTTTCAGGTGATGAAGCAGCTGTGTTATCACGGCGCTCCCCAATAGCTGTATCCCAGCACCCTGTATGGAGAAGTACCACTACTGGAAGAAATACTGATAGTATAGGTTCCGGCGGGCATATTACTCAATACAATACTGGATGGCGATGAACAGGTATAGGTAGTTCTGCTGGCGCACAAAGAGCCGCTTCTGCTGGCTGCACCTGTAAGCGAATAGGAAATGGTGAAGTAATAAGTTGGTTCACCATTTACGCTCAGGGTAATATCTCCGGCCAATGTGGAAGTGAAGGTAGCAGATGTGGTACCGTTGTATGACAGGGAGCCATACTTCATTACCTGTGAAGAAGTACAGGTACCGTTGGCGTTCGCGTAGTTCTGTCCATTGGTATTTACATCATTTATTGCCTTCTGGTCCGCATCCGCCTGGCTGATGATAGAGGTATATCGTCCTGCGGCAACGTTGTAGGTAACTGTGCTGCCATTAAACCCGGGCGAACAATTGTTCCTGGTGAAATCGCCGCTTTTTGCCACGCTATAATAGATCAGCGAGCAGGTACCATTGGCATTGGCATAGGCCTGCCCGTACAGATCAGCATCATTTACCGCTTGCTGGTTGGCATCAGCCTGGCTCACGGTGGAGCTGTATTTACCGGCTGGTACCGTGTACACCACATCTCCCGGCTGGTAACCTGCGGCGCAGTTATTCCTTGTAATCGTCCGGGTATACACCGCGCTGGTGTAAACGGGGTTATCAGGGCAACCGGTAGGAAGACCGTAGTAATTGTAACAGGTTTTGGTGACGATATTTTTATCATCATCTCTCACAATACCTAACCTTCCAAGACCATCGTACTCATAGGTAGTGGTTTTACCGGCCGGATCGGTTTCTCCGGTTTTACCCACCTGCGGATCATAGCTGAAGGTGGTGAGCAAGGCATCCGAAGGAAATACCCGGATATCATCTATCACCCCGGAAAGCGCTACTGGCGCAGTATACACCTGTTGCTTCATTACCCATTTCCCATTTTCCCATGACCAGTACTGCAGGTAATATTTCCTTGCATCCGGCAACGGGAAATTCACGGTATACGCACCATACTGGGCGCTGGTATAATATGAGCGTCCACTATGGGCGCTACCAGCAACGGCGCCACCCATGGTATAGTTCTCAAATCCCTGGTAGAAAAATCCGCGTGTAGCCGTTACTGTTGGCTTCAGGAAATTATAGGAATAACCCATCGCCTTATAATTCGATGTACCACTGGCGGAAGTAATGTACAATGTATAAGTACCCGCCGGCATATTAGGCAGCGTTACCGTTTCCGGATAGGAGCAGGTAGTGGAAGTTCTGCTTACACACAGGGTACCGGAGGCGTTGGAAGGTCCCGTTAAAGTATAGTTAATGCTAAAGGTTTCCCCGGGCGATGGGATAGCAGAGAACACCATGTTGCCGGCCGCATCGTGGGTAAATGTTACTGAAGACGGGCCAGGTGTAATGGTAAGCGTACCTGACTGCGTTACTATTGCTGAAGAAACCGTAAAAGCATCTTCCGCATTATCAATCACCGCCACCGGTAAATTATCACCGTAGCCATACTGGTAAGTTGTGGCTTTTCCTCCCAGCATTTTTTCGCCGGAAAGATTGGAGGTAGCCAGATCATACCTGAATATTTTCTGTTTCACCGCAGTACCGCCCATGTAGAGATCAGATTTTGTCATGTACAAACGCTGGCTGTTGCCCCATGGAGAAGTAGTGTAAGTGTTATGAATTTCGCGGGTAATACCATTCCTGCTTTCCGTTTCATGGATAACAGGATTGATAACATTCGCGCTTGCCAGGGAAGTAACAACGGTCTGTTCACCGGTGGCAAGCCTCGGTATGTCCGTATCCTGCGCGCGGTACAATGTTTTCACATAGGATTTTCCCTTGGAATCCGTGGTTGTAATTGTTTTTACCTGGCGAAGGTTAGCCGGGGAAAATCCAAAAGTAGTAGTGGTTTGTATGTAAGTGCCGGGGCGCAGCTGATCATATTCCCTGTGCACCAGCTGCGTAAGCTGGTAATTTTCATAAGGTGTAAAATACACCGTATTAAAAGAGCTGTAACCGGAAGATCCGCCTACGGCATAAGACACCGTATTCCATTTATACGCCCATGCCTTTTGTGTTGCCGGATTTGTCAGCATAGTATAGGCAGTGAGCGGTGTAAGGTCTTCCGTGATCTTTTGGTTAGCGGCATTATACACCGTAACGCTCAGCGGCAGTCCTCTTTTAAAAGCGTAACTGGTAGATGAGGTAACATCCGGCACTGCGCCCTGCTGGCCTGGTGTGAGGTAGTTAAGGATATCAGGAAAATCGCTGAAGTTAGAGAAAGTGCTTACTGTATAGCCGCCATTTTTCTCAGTTACTTTTACAGATGAATAACCAACAAAGTTGCCGTTCAGGTCGTACATTTCAGAAGGGCATTCTGAAAGTCGCTGATTGATCACGATATTTCCGTTTTGGTTGGACCAGGCATAACCGATGATAGTGTAAGAAGGACTGAAGATTTGCCCGGTAGAGAGGTTATTGGCATCTACATAACTATAATCTTTATACAGGTTTTCTCCATTAGGCATCGTTTGCGCCAGTCTTTTTACACGAAGGCCACCAACGGTAGTATTGGTACCGCTTTTATTATAGTCGTTCAGCTCATACGTTACGTTCCAGCTGCCGCCGTTCAGTTCCTTTACACCCGTTAACACCCCTATTTGTGTAGCTGTAAGATCGGGGTTCCTGTTGTTATCGGGAAACGGCGTGAACACTTTAGGCACATAAAAATTCTGGTATCCCCAGAGGTCTACTTCTGCATATGCTTTACGGTTGGAGATGGCATGAGAAGTATTATAGGTAAATGTACGCAATGTGATGGGCGTTGCCGTAACGCTGTTGTTTCCTTTTACCCGTATGCTGTCCAGCCGGAGCCGCAGCATATTGGCATCTGTAGAAGGCGTACCGAAGTAACTGTGATTAAAGGAATACGTATTAAGTGTTAAGGACGGCAGCAATGACGACTGTACAATGCTTACCAGCCGGGCTGCCCCGGGTTCATCCTGCCGGTCGAAGGCATAGTTAAATTCCACTTTACCTGCCCCTGTTACTATTCTCGAAACATATTTTGGCGGCACCAGTGTAGTCACAATAGGGTGCGTGGTATCCCAGTTGGTATTGCCGTAAATATCCCATGTAACAACGCCCACATAGTGGTTAAGCACATCATTACCGGGAGCGGCGGTGTACTCAAATGTAGCTATATCTTTTTCGTTGAGTGTAACAATTTTATCGAGGTACCAGGAAGTGGGAAAGGTATTGGAGTTGCCGTAAATAGTGGCGCTGGTATATTCTTTTGAAGCGCTGGCAGAACCGAAATAGTAGTGCGTACCATTTTCATCAATGGCTTCAAAAGAGCTGTTCGAATAACTGGAGGTACTGTAGAAATTTTTAGCGATGATTTTAACACCGCTGTTGTTAGACACCGCTATGTTCCCGTTTTCATCAAATGTAAACTGGAAACTGAAGTAGGGTGTTTTGATGAAGTAGATGTCGGGTTCTCCATCGCTGGTGGGCGGTGTGGAAGAGAACGAACCCGGTAAGGCGGCGCCGTTGCGTTTCCAGTTGGCTACCTGCTGGCCGGCGTGACCGGTGCCCAGGTATCCGTTCGACTGTTCATCGGGGAAGGCACGTACCACGCGTGTTACGCTGCCGCCGGCATTTACCAACCATCCGAGGCCGGCCTGGCTGGCATAGTCCTGTACCCTGATCCCTTTACCACCAATATAAGTGAGGGAAACGGGGATCGTTAATTCTTTTGACGTCAGCTGGCAAATGGGGATATTGGCAGACATTGTACCGGTGTGCAGGTCGACACCTACATCGGAGGTTGCCGATATCGCCACTGTATTTCCCAGGAAGCGGTTGTTGGGGGATGGCAGTACCAGGCCGCCGTTTATCTGTGCAAAAGCGGGCACAAAGGATAAACACAGGCATGACAGGACCCATAGTTTTTTGAGCAACTTTAATGAATAGGGCATTGCTATTAAATGTTTATGAGGGTAGGGTTTTATAATTTATGTGCAAGACGGATTTTCAAAGGTTGAGCTCTAGGCACCTGCCGGCTGGCCAGCACATCGAACAATATCTGGATACTGTTTGTTTGCCTGCCGATTTTTGTTTTCTTCATTACACCAATCAACGCGCTTTGTTGCCAGAACTTCAGTTGGTTGATGTCATCTATTTTTGAAAACTCATGCATATAATTTTCTTCCGCGCCGGCGCTCAGCCAGAAAGTATTTTTCAGCTTCATATCGAAAAATGTTCTCAATCCCAGGCCCTGGTTACTCAGCTTCAGGTCACTGATGCCTTTGCCCAGGCCCAATTGGTAAGCAGCGCCAATGCCTGCTACGGTGTTATCTGAAAACTTATATCCAACAGACAGGCCCAGTGCGGAGATCACCGGCAATACGCCGGTAGCCGGCTGGTTTTGCAGGTTCCAGCTGTATTCCAGGCGTTGCCACAGTGTTTTCTTTTTCAGGTTGTTGGGGGTATAGCCGTCGGGGAGATCTACATTGCCTGCATCCGGTCCGTTGGCCATTATTTTAGACTGGAGATTATCTACCTGCTGGCGTGCTGTTCTCAATTGTTGCGACAATGCTCCTGCGGCGCCTGCCCCCCCGCTGGTGATCTGCGTTTGTATACGCGACTGGATCTGGTCGCGCGTTACCAGGTCGGTGCTGCCGCGAAGCACACTTTCGGCCGCTGAAGATGATCCGAATAATTCCGCCAGCATGGAATGCTTCTCCATAAAGCTTTTGAAAGCCGGTACTTTATCCATGATCGCCAGTGTTTTCTTCAGCATCTTATCCGGTTCATTCAGGGCATCTTTGTATTCACGCAGCTGTGCAGAATAGTAGTACAGGTCTTTGTTCAGTTTATCGTATGAATTTTTCAACCCCGATGGCAACGATTTATACTGCGATAAATATTCTTTGATCAGCGCTTTTCGTTGCTGTATAAATTCCTTTACCTGGTCCGCCTCCCGGAGCTTCCCCTGCAATTCGTTGAGCCCTGCCAGTGACTCTTTTACTTTGGTGGCAGCGCCGCCGGAAGTATACCTGTCTGCAAAAGATAAAATACCGCGCAGGCTATCTACATAAGGTTGATAGGCGCCGGTAACCGCAGCAGCGGTTGCTGCTGATTTCGATCTGATGCCGGCAATCTTTGCATCATAGAGCTTGTCCAATCCTTCGGGGTAAAGGTTTTTTGCGGCAGTGCTGTCAAAGTTGTACAGCTGCTGATACATGTCGAGGTCTGTTTTTTTAACAGCGTTCAACTGCTTCTCTGCCCGGCGCACCAATTGCGCTTTGTAAGCCGACCATTTCTTCAACGATTGTGCGGCCAGTTTTGAGGGAACAGGAAGAGCATGTACAGCCTGTACGCCGTTTTCCGGGATGCCTGCATTTGTTTCCTGCGCCAATGCTGTATTACTGTATAATATTAATAGCACAGCAAGGCAGAAACACTTATCACGCATACATGTTACGTAGTAAAGAGGTTTCAAGATGAGGGTATTTTAGGGTACATATGAATATTAATCTCACAGGTATTCATACGGCATTGACAGCGGAAGGACCTTCGCACTCTCCCCTGGAAAACGCTGCTGCAGCGGCGCCATCCGGTATTGACAGATCATTAAAAGTTATGGCAAACGACTCATCAATGCAATAGCAATACTGATACGGTTACTGTTTGGTTGAAATAAATAAAAAAATGCTGAAACCGGGAAAACACAAGATCTGAGGCACAAGGGTAAAAATTAACTGGCTAACATAGCTTAAGGAATTAAATTTTCGATCTTTTTTTATTAATAGGGCGCTACAAAATTTCCATTTCTATCGATGAAATAAAAGTATAAAATAAAAAAGATTTCGGTGCGGAAATTTATTTCCTCGATAAGAAGGTTTCAAAATGAGTATGATATCTAAATGATTAGCATAAAAAAACCGTCCCCTTTTTTTGCGGGGACGGTTTCTTTCTATCTGTGCTTTTATTTTATACTTTCTTCCCTTGCAGATAAACGGAACCAGTCTTTCG
>JBCNPS010000189.1:0-11743 GCA_039593235.1 Chitinophaga sp.
AGTTATTTGTATGAAGAATATTGTCCGTTTTTAAAGCCGCCGTGTCCGGATTTGAACAGGTTGATGCCGATAACCGCAACTATCTGCAAAGTTCATTGTTAAATTATACCGGTTCACCCCCTTATTTGTCGGGTTCACGGGAAAGGATCTTTGGCGGTGAGATCCGTTATTTATTTTGCTGCAAATATAAATAACTATGAAACGGAATAAGAAGTGGAAAGTAGTACTGCTGATAGCTGCCGGCTGTTTTATCGCTTTACAGTTTATCAGGCCCCGCATCACGAATCCCCCGGTAACAGGCGAGCCGGATGTACCTCCGGAGGTGAGCGCTGTATTGCGAAAGGCTTGCTACGACTGCCACTCCAACGAAACGCACCTGGCGTGGTTCGACCAGGTATCGCCTGCTATCTGGCTGGTGGCCAGCCACGTGGCCGACGGCAGGCAGGTGCTTAATTTCTCCAACTGGGATAGCCTGTCAAAAGACCAACAGAAAGGAAAACTGTTTGAATCCCTTAACCAGATGATGTTTAACACAATGCCACTGCCGCAGTATACTGCCCTGCACCCCGGTGCGCGTTTAACAGGGGAGGATATCACGGTGCTGAAAAACTACTTGGCTACGCAATTGTCAACCATAAAACCCGACAGCGCCAAAACCGCCGCTGCGAGCCATCAGTACGATGCGTGGATACCAGATGCACCTGTTGCTGTGGTACAGCCGGTGGCTAACGGTATCGGCTATATGCCGGATTATAAAAACTGGGAAGCCATTAGCAGTACACAACGACTGGATAACGGCACCATGCGGGTGATCACGGGGAACGATATTGCCGTAAAGGCAATCCGGGAGCACAAAACCAACCCCTGGCCCGATGGCGCCATATTCGCCAAAATAGCCTGGGATGAACTGGCGGATACCGCCGGGAATATTACACCCGGTGAGTTTAAACAGGTGGAATTTATGATCAAAGACAGTCATAAATACGCTGCCACCAAAGGTTGGGGCTGGGCGCGATGGAAAGGAACGGATCTGAAACCTTATGGAAAAAGTGCCATGTTCACGATGGAATGCGTTAGCTGCCACCAACCCATGCGCAACAATGATTTTGTGTTCACCATGCCTACGCAGCATACGTTGGCATCACTGCCTGATACACCGTTGCTGAAACTGAATGAATGGAAAGTGATCAGCAGCGGTATCCGGAAAGATCCCCAAACAATGAGCACCCTGTATGGCAACGAGCGGGCAGTGACCAACGCAAGAAAGGGCGACGGCTACCCGGCAGATGCCCTGCTTACGCTGGTTACCTGGAAGCAGCGCTCGGATGATCATTGGTTTGGCGCAATGATACCGGGTATGGTGGTAGCTGTGGAACAGGTACAGTTCCAACCGGGAGATGCCAAACCATTGTATAAAAAGTATACGGGTAACAACCTGGTAGCTGCTAAAACCAGCGAAGAGGAAGCCAACAACAGGATCGCATACATCATCCGGCAGCGGGCTTCTGTAATGCCCTGATCATTTATCAGGACGTTTTCTTTGCCTTTTTCAGCGCGATCTTGTATTTATCAGGGGTACCGGAAATATTGATGCTCATAAAACGCACCTTTTTATCTTTATCCCGGTATTCAATTTCATCCACCTGGTCTTCATTCACTTCTTCGCGCTTCCTGCCAAAGAGCGCCTGGAAACCTACCTGGGTCACCATTTTCATGGGAATGCGCAGGTAGTAGTTCATGCTCATGTCCAGCGATTGGCTGCCGGATACTTCAATATAACCGAGTGAAGAATTGATGTTCATATTCGGGATTTCCAGTACCCCGTTTTTCAGGGTCAGCTTATTACGAAGGGTATCAAATCTTACCATGCGGAGGTTTTTGTCTTTGAAGTAACCGGCCATGGCCTGCATGGGGCCAAAGTCCAGCAGCGTACCGTTGGTAATTTCAATATTCATCTGGGATTCCGTTTCACTCAGCACAGGTGTAAGATCGGGGTGCATACGCACATAGCTTTTGATCTGACCGCTTAGTATACCTTTCAGGTTGTTGTTGAGTACAAAGTCCTGACCGAAATTATCGAACTTGATGAGCATTTTGGAGATGTCTACGTTTTTAAGATAGATACCACTCCGGAAGTACAGCTTCTTCGGATCGGCGGCGTTGAACATGCCGCGCATGGCAATGTGTCCGCCGGCTATATTCATGGCAATGGTATCCACTTTTATTTTCTGGTCTTCCTGCATATGAATATTAGCCAGCACATTGCTGAGCCACAGCTTCTTGTATTTGATCTTCTTTACATCTACCTGTGTTTCGAAGGTGGTAAAAGGAATACTGAATACGTTGAAGCCTGTTGCATGCAGGGAATCATTTTCTTTTACAGTGGTACGTTTCGCCGGCGCCGCGGTGGCCACAGGATGGTCGGTAAAATCGTAATTCATCAGTTCATCAATATCCAGCATATCGGACTTGAACCGGAAATAGTTGCTGCGGCTCTGTTGCCGCTTACTTTTACCGGTGGCATAACGCATGTTCAGGTTAAAATCGGTACGCCCTACTTTACCGGTAAGCGTATCCACCACAATAAAGCGGTTATTGCCATAACGGATCCTTCCGGTTACGTTCTCCACTTTAATAGGGTGTTGCTTTAATGTTCCGGAGATATTTGCAATACGGGCGTCTATCCGCTTAAAAACAGTATCGTACCTGATGCTCATTTTACTGCGTAGCCACACGTTGTTGGCTTCTTCATACCAGTATCCCTGCGGGATGAATTTATGGCCCCGTTCACTCACCAGGTCGTTCACTGCCAGGCGGTCCGACTTAAAATCAAATGCCACTTCCGTATTGCCCTTTTTTATTTTATCGAACCAGATAAGGTAGTTATTTAATTTTCCTTTGAATGCAAAGTTGGTACTGTCTATATGCCCGCTGAAGTTGGATACCCGCAGGCTGGTATCGTTGATAGCCACTGCGGCGTTGAAATCGTGCAAAGCATGGGGGTACTGCTGGAATTTAGCATACAGTTTTTCCACTTTGAAAGTTCCTTTAGGCAATGGATTGGGATGCAGCAGTTCATTTACCGAGGTTTCCAGTGCCAGCCCAATGTTAAACCCGGTAATTATTTCTTTAGATAAAACCGGGTGTGTGGAATCAAATTTAAATAATTCACCCAGCTGCAAACGCTTGCTGGAAGCGCTGAAATTAATGGCCACCGGTTTGTTTTGCTGGTGGAATAACGCAGGCACATCGCTCACAGCGCCCTGGGCCAGTATATCGGAGCTGCCTATACGAAAAGCAATGGAATCCAGTTGCAGGCGTCCCTGCTGAATTTGCGCATGTACATTCATATTGCGTATGGGCAGATGGTAACCGGGAATGCGAAATTCGAGATCTTTCACCGTGAGCTCACTTTGCACGCCGTCTTTCAGTTTTGCCAGGCTTTCTTCCGGGATCCGCATATCCACTATTTCCCGGAAATTCATATTCAGCTTTATTTCACCGCTGATCTGTTCCAGGTCTTTGATACCGAGAAATTCTCCTACGAAACGAAGGTTCAGTTCTGAATACAGCTGCATCAGGATCTGCGGATCGGTAAAATTCTTCATCACAAAATTGCCTTTGAACACGCCGCTGCCAGGTTTGGCATTGAAGTTCAGGATATGCAGTTCGGATGTTTGCAGGTTATGTGAAGCGCCGTTGGTATAAAACCCTTTGAAGCCCAGTTGGTCTACCTTCCGGTCGATCTTTTTATTCTGGAACCATACATTTTCGCAGCCAAAGTTGAATTGCATCAACGGCATGATGCCTTTGCCGATAGCGCCTTTGATGATGCCGTCGAAATATACGCGGCCATCGTGGCGGTATTTCTCCAGCATGGCGGCTACATCAGCAGGTACCATGGCCAGCAGGAGGTTCAGGTCTGGTTTGTCGCCTTTCACTTTCAAATCTACATAACGTTCGGTGGCCATCCCCTGCAGCTCAAGAGAGGCCTCTTCCAGCCGGATGGTGCCGGGAGGTAAGGTGAGCTGTTTTTTCTGTTTGTCGTATACCGCCGCCAGCGCAAAGTTTAATTGTTTATGGCGGAAGAGGGTAGTATCTGATTTACCGGTAACATCTATTTCCAGCTTGCTGTCCATATCAATGCCAATACGCGCGGAGTCCATAGAGAACGCGGTCTTTATCTTATCGATATGTGCATTCACATTTACGCCGGACACGCCGTCGTGATAACTGACATCAATATTTTTCAGGATGATTTTCTTCAGGTCCAGGCTCAGTTCCTCGCTGGAATCTGCCGGGGTGGCCGGGCCGCTGCTTTTAAACTCATGGGCTTTGATAAGGTCTACATCGCCATTGGCGTAACGGGCCACATGTACCCGCCCGTTGGCCAGCGCAATAATGCGGACATTATAATGCTGCTGGAGAATATCCGGTAAACTGAAGCCCACGTACAGGCGTTCTACCTGGTACAGTGGTTGCCCCTGCATTTTTTTATCTGCAAAAAAACGAACATCGTGCAGGGCAATGGAAATATAAGGGAAGTTGTTGAATGGAGAAATACTACTTTTTGTAATCACCAGCTCTCCCGCAAACTGCTTATTCAACTCCTTCACCGCCATCTGCGTGAGCCTTTCCTGCTGGCTGTATAAGATACCACCGGCTATTGTCATCACCAATAAAAATACGCCTGTGATGATCAGCAATAACCTGATAATTTTTTTTCCCCGCTTCATGTAAAATCCTTTCTGAACAATAAAATTATGGAAAAGTATATCAAAAATTTATTATCTCTTAAGAACGGAGAATGATTTTTATTATTTTTAACGATTCATAAAATCTGGTTACATGAAAAGAATGATAGCCCTGTTGTTGCTCGCAGGAAGTACACATGTTACGATGGCCCAGCAGAAAAAGCTGGACAAATTATCCGGAAACCCTCTATTCCCCGGCTGGTACGCCGATCCGGAAGGCGTGATATTTGGTAAGGAATACTGGATCTATCCCACTTATTCCGCTGCTTATGAAAAACAGGTGTTCTTTGATGCTTTTTCATCGCGCGACCTGGTCACCTGGACCAAGCACCCGCAGATCCTGGATACGGCGAATGTGAAATGGGCTAAGCGTGCGGTTTGGGCGCCTTCGATCATAGAAAAAGATCATAAGTATTACCTGTTCTTTGGCGCCAATGATATACAAAACAATGAAGAAGTTGGCGGAATTGGTGTAGCAGTGGCCGATAATCCTGCTGGTCCATTCAAAGACTACCTCGGCAAGCCACTGGTGGATAAGATCATCAATAAAGCCCAACCTATTGACCAGTATGTGTTCCACGACAGCGACGGTAAATATTACCTTATCTACGGCGGATGGGGGCATTGCAATATTGCACAATTGAAACCCGATTTCACCGGCTTCATTCCTTTTGCCGACGGTACCACTTTTAAAGAGATCACGCCGGAAAAATATGTGGAAGGACCTACCATGTTCAAAAAGGACGGAAAATATTACTTCATGTGGTCTGAAGGTGGCTGGACGGGCCCCGACTACAGCGTGGCCTACGCCATTGCCGATTCCCCGATGGGTCCCTTCAAAAGGATCGCAAAGATCCTTCAGCAGGACGCCACTATCGCCAACGGCGCAGGGCATCACTCCGTTATCGGGATTCCCAAAGAAAACCGCTGGTATATCATTTACCACCGTCGCCCGCTGACGGAAAAGGCGGCTAATTCCCGTGAAACCTGTATTGAACGGATGTATTTTGATAAAGACGGTTATATTAAACCGGTAAAAATTACCCGGGAAGGGGTTACCCGCGCCGTGATCCGCTAGATAATTTCCTTATTGCGTAAATAAAATTCCGGATACGATTATTTTGCCGGTGCTGTCTGCTCCAATTTTGCAAAATCAAAAAAAAGCAAAATATGATCAGGCAGACCGGCTTTCTATTTATACTATTAGCGCTCCTTTTTTCACCCGCGTGGTTGAGGGCGGAAGATGAAAACGCTGGCGGTATCAGGGGAAAAGTGGTGACTACAGATGGCAAAGCGGCTTCAGATGTAGTGGTCCTTTTACAGGAAACCAATGAAACCGCCATTTCCGAAACGGATGGATCTTTTACGTTTACGCATATCAAACCGGGCAGTTACCATCTCATCATCACCCTGATGGGCTACACGCCAATAGAAGAACAGGTGGTGGTGAATGCAGGGAAAACCACCAACATCAGGCTGCAGCTGGCAGTTACCAGTAAAGCCCTCAAAGAAGTGGTGGTAACCGGTAACCATAATAAACTGATCAAAACATCCAGTTACGATGTGTCAAAAATGCCGCTGAAAAACCTGGAAAACCCGCAGGTATACAGCACTATTACAAAGGAGCTGTTACAGCAGCAGGTGGTGTTTTCGGTGGATGATGCCCTGAAAAATGCACCGGGTCTTACCCGCATGTGGGAAGCTACGGGCCGTGGCGGCGATGGTGGCGGTTATTATAATCTCCGTGGATTTATTACCCAGAGTAAACTGCGCAATGGCCTGGCGGGTAATGTTACGGCTAAAATTGACGCCTATAACCTGGAGCAGGTGGAAGTGATCAAAGGACCATCGGCTACCTTATTTGGCAACAGCCTTACTTCCTATGGCGGCCTGATTAACCGTGTGACCAAAAAGCCCTACGATCATTTTGGCGGGGATGTTACCTATGCCATGGGCAGCTATGGTTTTAACCGCGTAAGCGCGGACGTAAACACGCCGCTGGATAAAGAAAAAGATGTATTACTGAGAATTAATACTGCCTATAATTACGAAGGCAGCTGGCAGGACTATGGTTTCAATAAAAATTTTGCCTTTGCTCCCAGCTTGTCGTACCGTGTTAATGATCGCCTCTCATTCCTCTTTGATGCGGAGTTCTCCACCGGTCAGAACACCGGGTTGGGTGTATTTTTCTTCCCTTATATGCAGCCCATGGCGGACCTTGGCACCAACCGGGCCGATGAGCTGAAGATAGATTATAAAAGGGCTTACGCCAAAAACGACCTGTACCAGACTTCCCGTAATACCAATATTTTCGGGCAGATGAAGTATAAATTGTCCAACCAGTGGACAATGAGCACCAACATCAGTTCTACCAACAGTTTTTCAAACGGTCCTTCTCCTTATTTTTATCTCCTGTCTGATGCCGCCGCTACCGGTGTAGCCGGCGCCAAAGGAAGCAATTATATTTCACGGAACGACCAGTTTACCGATAACAGCAGGGATGCTATCCTGGAAATACAGCAGAACTTTAACGGTGATTTTATGATCGGCAGCCTGAGGAACCGTTTCGTAGGCGGATTGGATTACTTCCATCATAACTCCAACCAGTTCTTTGGTGGCGGTACCTACGACACTATTCCATCCCATGGCGATATTCCAACCTATGCCAATTTTAACCGCCGTAACCTGGATACGTTGTATGCCAACCAGGGCCTGGCATTTACTTTTCCCATTAAGAACCTTACGAATACCTATAGCGCCTATATTTCGGATGTATTAAATCTTACAGATAACCTGATGATACTGGCGGCGCTCCGGGTAGATTATTTTGATAATAAGGGCAGCTATAACGATGTAAAAGGCATCTATGAAGGCAGCTATAACCAAACTGCTTTTTCTCCCAAACTGGGCATCGTATATGAGCCGTTGAAAGACAGGGTATCTATATTCGGTAACTATCAGAACGGTTTTACCAACCAAACCGGTACCACAGCCGCAGGGGAAACGTTTAAGCCGGAACAGGCTAACCAGCTGGAAGGTGGCGTGAAACTGCAGTTGTTAAATGGCCGCATCAACAGTACGCTCAGCTACTATCATATCAAAGTGAAAGATGTGCTCCGCCCCGATCTGGCCAATCCGAATTTTTCTGTACAGGATGGAACACAGGTGAGTAAAGGCTTTGAGGCAGAAGTAATTGCAAATCCTTTCCAGGGTTTTAACATCGTGGCCGGTTATGCTTATAATGATTCCAGGTATGAAGCAGCAGCCAAAGACGTGGAAGGAATGCGCCCCGGTACAGCCGGTGCGCCGTCTGTAGCTAACCTGTGGCTTAGCTACCGGATCTCTGCCGGTGTGGCCGATGGCCTTGGGTTTGGCTTTGGCGGTAACTATGCCAGTGATAACAAAGTAATAAATGACCGCACTGTAGGTACTTTTATTTTGCCATCCTACACCGTGTTGAATGGCAGTATTTTCTATGATCAGCCACGTTTCCGGGTAGCGTTTAAAATGGATAACATTACTGATAAGCATTACTGGATTGGGTATTCCACTGTGAACCCGCAGAAGCTGAGAAGTTTTACCGGGAGTTTGTCATTTAAATTCTAATAAAAAAAGCCGGAGCTACAATTCCGGCTTTTTTATGCTGCTATAGCAGCTGATCGTTTTCAGGAACGCCCTGGTTATGCTGCCATGCCGGCCCGGCTGTTCTCCTGTATTTCATGTTGATGAAGACGCAGTTTTTTACGATAACTAACGAAAACCACTGTTGCCACTGCACCTGCCAGTCCTGCTACAAATACCGTTAACCTCGGACCGATAAAGTGCGCCAGTAACCCGGTGAGCAAACTACCTACAGGAATAATGCCCTGGAAAGCCATGATATAATAACTGATAGCCCTTGCACGCATGGAAGGAACAGCGTGTGTTTGTATATAAGTGTTGATAGACGCTGTTTGCGCCATCATGCCCACCCCTGAAAGCGTCATGAACACCAATGCCAGTGGCAACCAGCCGGACATTGATAACAGCAGTACACTCAGTGAAAAAATAAGGCTGGCTGTGATGAGCAGCTTTACCAGGTCTTTCCCCGGTTTGAGTTTGGCCATGTAAATAGCGGAGGCGATGGAACCCAGTCCTGCAGCGCTTTCAAACCAGCTGAATGTTTTGGCGTCGCCGTTAAAAATGTCCTTGGCAAATACCGGCATCAGGGTATTAAAAGGGATCACCAACAGGCTGCTGGCGGAAAGCATCAACAGGAGAGACGACAGGTCTTTATCGCCTGCAATGTAATGAAAGCCTTCTCTCAGCTCCGCCCAGATGCTCCGGTCGGATTTAAGTACCGGTGGCAGCATAATTTTCATCATCCATAAAGAGATCAGCACCGGCACATAGCTGAGGAAATTGCTCGCAAAGCAGAAATCTTCTCCAAAAGTACTCAGTATGATTCCTGCCAGTGCGGGTCCCGCAATACGCGCGAAGTTGGCCATCGTTGAGTTCAGCGCAATGGCATTAGGAAGGTCTTCCCTTTTTTCCACCATCTCCACCATCAGTGATTGCCGGCAGGTAACGTCAAAGGCATTGATCACGCCCTGTACCAGCGACAGGAAAATGATACCGGGAATATTATAGTAGCGCAGCAGGATCATGAGCGCCAGTGCACCCGCCTGCAGCATGGAAATGATCTGTGTGATCATCAGGATCCGGTAACGGTTATGACGATCGATATAGCTGCCTGCGTAGGGCGACAGGAGCAGGGAAGGAATAAGGCTTACAAAGCTTACTACTCCCAGCAGCACTGCGGAGTTAGTGAGGCGGTATACCAGCCAGCATACGGCTGTTTTCTGCATCCAGGTACCTATAAGTGAAATTGATTGTCCGTAGAAGAATAACCGGAAATTCCGGGATTTTAAAGCACGAAAAGCATCCATCTGAAAATCATTATTTAGGGTATTGAGCTGTTATTAAACTGGTGCAAATTTCGGTAAGAGAACTATATTTGTAAAATAGATTGTTTTAATGATATTCATTGATAAAACCGATTAGTGCATGGAGCTTCGTCAACTGATGTATTTCGTGAAGGCAGCGGAAATGGCGCATTTTACAGAAGCGGCTGCCGCATTGTACATTACACAATCTACTTTATCGCAGCAGATCAAGCAGTTGGAAAATGAACTGGGCATGTTGTTATTCGACCGGATAGGCAAGCATGTTCACCTAACCGAAGCGGGCGGGGTTTTCCTGTTGCATGCCCGCCAGATCCTGCTCGATGTGGAGAAGGGGAAACAGGCCATCCAGGACCTGCAGAATATGCTGAGCGGAGAATTACGTATAGGCGTTACCTATGCCTTTACTTCGTTCCTGTTGCCGGCGCTGGCCACTTTCCCGGTGAAATATCCCGGTATCAAAATATACGTGGAATACGGCACCACGGAGCAGCTGGAAAGTAAGCTGCGGGCGTCTGAACTGGACCTGGTGCTGGCCTTTCACCAGGAGGCTTTTTATAAGGACCTGGAAACACGGGAGTTGTTCCGTTCCCGCATTGTAATGGCCGTATCCAGGAAGAATAAGCTGGCGGAATTGAAGAAGATCAGCCTGCAAAGTCTCAATAACATAGACCTGATCTTTGCTTCACGCGGCTTTAGCGCCCGTGACTCGCTGGACGAGGTATTGCAACGGAACAAGATCCAGCCTGCCGTAAGGATTGAAATGAACGATGTGCATTCTATTTTATCGCTGGTGGAAAAGGGGCATTGGGCCACCCTGTTGAATGAGCGGGCGTTGCTGGGCTGGAAAAACCTGGTGGCGATCCCGATTGAAGGAAAGGAGCTGCAGCGCCGGGCGTATATTATCTGGCAGAAAGGAACCTATCACAAAAAGGCTGCAGATCTTTTTATAAAAGAACTGCTGAAGCAGTTGCCGCAGGGAGGAAAGTAAGTGTGCTGCTTACTAAAAACCTAATGGCACTCAGCAGCAGCACTGGGCCGCCGCCGGGTGACCATCAGTAAGGGGTTATTGTGCGGCTCGCAATTCTGCGATATTGCATTTGTAGTATTTTTCAAATACGGCCGATAGTTCCTCCCAGTTACTATACCGGGTGAGACTGGCAATATGCGTGAGCGTACGGTTTGTTTCGAGTACCATTTTGAAAACGAACGCCATCTTTTCCTGCAGGATCAAGTCTTCTATGCTGATCAGGAATTGCTGTTCAAACGGGGCTTCCAGGAACTCGGAAACCACCCCGAATTTATTGCAGAGCGCCTCTTTAGTGGTTACTTCCTCCGGGTGATGAATGATATAATTGGCTATTTCCCGCAGCTTTTCCTGGTATTGCTCCATCAGCATCAGCGGCGGAGGCGCCTGCAGGTAACGGAGATAGGTAGCGTAAAAGTCGATGGCACTGCGCCGGAAAAACACATCTGCAGCGTCTCCCACGGCTTTAAAGCTGCGGATCCGGTGCATGATCTGGTAGTTGACTTCGTTGAGATGATAGGGCGTTTGTCTTACAGGCTGTTTATCAACAGTAGGTTCGTTTACATTCAGTGCGCCGAATAGCGGAAACTCCGCCACCAGGTATTTGGTAAACGGAAGGTGGAGGTTTACCTCGAAGCTGATCACAAATTCCTTTTCAGTGATCATGGTAGCTGTACCGGGGGCGCCTTTCAGCGTATTCAACTCCTTTTTCTCCGGTGTAATGGTCATGGGCAGGCCTGATGCATTCCCCGCAAAGCCGGAAATGCCAACCGGTAAATAGTGCTTACCCGGAGCTACGGTAGTGAGTGCTATTCCTTTCTTCAAATGAATGAGGTGATAGGAAATGGACAGTTCATTGACCTGGATATGCTGATCCATGATCACGCCATTTTCATCAATATCGGTAAAGCATTTGGCATTGGGGATCAGCTGGGAATGCAGGTAACCAGGAACCTGTTCATAGGTGGTGCAATCTTTTGTCCCCGGGTTGATCAGGAGGTATTTGGTTGTTGGTTGAC
>JBCNPS010000019.1:0-26666 GCA_039593235.1 Chitinophaga sp.
GTAACAGGATCGTTATCCAGCCATAGTTATGAACAATGAAAAAATAAGAACAATGAAAAGATCAAAGCTACTGCCAGCGGCGCATTACGCGTATTGAATAAAAAACCGGGGCTGAGATTGGCGTCCTACCCCGGCTATAGTTCAATTTCATCAACAAACAAGTCGGTAAACATTATTTATTAATTCAACCAAACATTGCAAAAGTATGCAACTTAAGGCTATTTGTAATTCCGGTACCCGCAGATATTGGAAATTTGCGGGGCTCTCAACCAAAACACTGTTAGTTATGAAGCTAACTTCATTTATGCTGCTCATTGCCGCGTTACAGGTAAGTGCAGCAGGCAGCGCCCAAACGGTGACCTACTCCGCCAGGGAGGTGAGTCTCCAGAAAGTGCTGAACGTGATCAAGGCGCAAACCGGTTACGTTTTCTTTTACGATAAGGAGGATCTGAAAAACAGTACCCCCGTTTCGGTAAACATAAAAAACGCATCGCCACAGGCAGCCATGGAAGCGGTATTGCAAAAGCAACCGCTCAGCTTCGAGATCCAGGGCAATACCATCTTCATTACAAAAAATGAAAAACCGGCGGCAGCGCCGGCAGCTACACCTCCCCCTCCGGCTGTTACCGGGAAAGTGACAGACGATTCCGGGGCGGGCATCCCCGGTGTTTCCGTTGTAATAAAAGGAACACAGAAAGGTGCTATTTCCGGTCCAGATGGTACTTTCCAGCTGGCAAACGTGCCCGATAATGCGGTATTGGTGGTAACCAGTATCGGCTATATCACCAAGGAAATTCCCGTAGCAGGAAAAACAGTGATCAATATTTCACTGGCGCCAGATGTAAGCGCACTGAAACAATTTGTGGTAGTGGGTTACGGCACACAGAAAAAAGCCAATCTCACCGGTTCCGTTACTTCCATCGGTACAGAACAACTTACTAACAGACCGGTAACCAGCCTGGGCAACGCCCTCCAGGGCACCATGCCAGGTATTACCGTTACCGCAGCCAACACCGGCCAGCCCGGCAACGATGCCGCCAAGATCAACATCAGGGGCATCGGTACCTTAAACAACGCCGACCCCGTAATTGTGATAGATGGCGTGGTAACTAACCTGAGCAGTCTTAATAATATTAACCCCGACGATATCGCAACCCTGTCCGTACTGAAAGATGCGGCATCCGCTGCTATTTATGGTTCCCGTGCAGCCAACGGCGTTATTCTCATCACCACCAAACAAGGCCGTAAAGGTCCGCCGCAGGTAGTCTACAACGGCTATGTCGGTAAACAGAAAGCCACCGGCTTACCGGATTTTTTACCCTCCTGGCAGGCGGCTACATTATACAACCAGGCGCTGAGCAACGAAAATAAAGCAGCGCGCTGGACAGATGCAGATATCCAGAAATTCAAAGACGGCTCCGATCCTTTCAATTATCCCAATACAGACTGGCTCGACCTGTTTTACCAGGGCAGCGGCTTACAGCAGAATCACTATGTAGGCGTATCCGGCGGAAGTGAAAATACACAGTACGCCTTCTCTTTAGGCTTATTTGATGAAAACGGTCTGGTGGATAAAACAAATGCAAAACGTTATACCAGCAGATTAAATATCACTTCCCAGATCAATGATAAGGTGAAAGTAATTGGCAATCTCGCCTTTACTTCCTCCGGCAGAAAGGAACCCAGTAACCCTTACACCGGCGATTTCCAACAGCTGGTAAGACAGATCAACCGCATCTCCCCTACCATTCCTTACAAATATGAAAATGGCCACTACGGTTATATTTCTGATGGCAGCCCCATGGCATGGCTGGAAGGAAACAGCCTGAATAAATATAATAACTACGACCTGGTGGGTAATGTAGGGGCAGACTGGGAAATTGTAAAAGGACTTCATTTCAAACCCTCCCTTGCTTACGTAATGAAGATCAGCCACAATAAAAAGTTCATTGCCGATCAGCAATATTATGACGCCGCAGGCAATAAAACATTTTACCAGGGACCCAGTTATGTAACCGATGAAAACAGCTTCGCCAACACAGTTACACAGCAGGCATTGCTGGATTATACCAAATCCTTCAGTAAACATAACTTCAAAATACTGGGCGGTTACTCCCAGGAGCTGACCAAATTCAGTTTTGATGATGGTTACCGGAAAGGTTTCCTGAACAACCAGCTTACCGATATAAACCTGGGCTCAACAGACGGGCAGAAAGCCACGGGTTACTCCTACGAACTGGCGCTTCAATCCTATTTCGGCCGGTTGAACTACGACTACGATGGCAAATACCTCTTCGAAGCCAACCTGCGGTATGATGGTTCTTCCCGTTTCTCTCCGGCCAACAGGTGGGGCCTGTTCCCTTCCTTCTCTGCCGGCTGGAACCTGGACCGGGAAGGCTTCTTTGAGCCTTTAAAGAAATATGTTTCCAATCTTAAAATAAGAGGTTCATGGGGTCAGTTGGGTAACCAGAACATCAAAGGCTTTGATGATACCAATTACCCAACCTATCCTTACTATCCATACATTGCCACTATCAACGGAAGCCAGAACTATACTTTTGGCGGCACCGCCGCGGCTATTGCGGCCGGCGTATCACCGGTGAACGGGGCCAATGAAAATATCAAATGGGAAAGTACCACAGCATCGGGTGTAGGTATGGATGCAGGATTCCTGGATGGCAAACTAAACCTTACGGTGGACTATTTTCATAAACTTACCTCCGATATCCTGTTGTCCGTGCCGGTGGGCGCAGTATATGGCTTGTTAGCACCCGTTCAAAACGCCGGTTCTGTGATCAACAAAGGCTGGGAATTTTCACTCAGCTATGCAGGCAATGCAGGCGAATTTAAATACAACATCGCCGGTAACGCAGCGTTCATCAAAAATGAAGTAACCGACCTCCATGGCACAGGGCCCATTATTGATGGCTATACTTTTAAACAGGTGGGTTACCCCATCAACTCCCTGTATGGATATGAAGCGGATGGCATTTTCCAGTCAGCTGATGAAGTGGCGAAGTCGCCTTACCAAACTAACAGAACAGCTCCGGGCGATCTGAAATACAAAGACAAGGATGGCAACGATACCATTAACAGCGCCGATAAAGTATACCTGGGTAACTACTTCCCCAAAGTAACTTTTGGGCTGAACCTGGGCGGCTCCTGGAAAAACTTTGACCTCAATATCTTCCTGCAGGGCGCTGCCGGTGTGAAAACATACATCGATGCCGGTAAATTAGGCAGCGTAAGTTCTTCCGCAGGTAAACCCACTTCTGCTTTACTGGATACATGGACACCGGAAAACACTTCCGCTGCTTTACCGCGTATCTGGAGCGGCTATACGCAGAATGATCCGGGCGGTACCCCTTCCTCCTTCTGGGTAAAAGACGGTTCTTACCTCCGTCTTAAAAACCTGCAGGTGGGTTATACATTGCCGGAAAACGTAGTGAAAAGAATTGGTCTCAGTAAAGTACGTTTCTATTATAGCGGTCAGAATATTCTCACCTTCGACGGCCTGTACAAATGGATAGATCCGGAAGCATCTATTACCAGCAGTATTTACTACTATCCACAGGTGAAAGTGCATACGTTTGGCGTAAATGTTAGTTTTTAACGAAAAGCAATCAACATCATGAAAAGGAACATTCTCTATATAATACTCTTCGCTGCTGCGCTGCAATCCGCATGCAATAAAGACTTCCTGGACAGGCAACCATTGGATGCCTATAATAACGACCTTCTCTGGAAAACGGAGAACGATGCCACGGCAGCGCTCAATGGCTGCTATAAAGGATGGGAAGGCGATTACACCTTACTGTATATGGATGCAGTAAGCGATAACATGTACAGCCAGTATTACTGGGAAGGCTATACGGACTATGGCAATGGCAGCATTACACCCGCCAATACCAACGCCTCCAAACGCTGGACATATACCTCTATCCAGAAGTGCAACTGGTTCCTGCAAAACATTGACCAGACACCGATGGATGAAACCTTAAAAGCCCAGTATAAAAGTGAAGCCCGCTTCCTGAGAGCTTATCAGTACTTTACCCTGACGCAGCTTTACGGAGATGTGCCGCTGGTGAAAGATACCGTAAGCACAGCAGAAGCGAATACTATTTCCAGAACATCCGCTACCGAAGTACGCAAATTTGTACTGGATGAACTGGAAGCCATCGTACCTACCCTGCCGGTGTCTTACACCGGCGCTGATGTTGGGCGTGTTACACAGGGCGCCGCGCTTTCCCTGAAAGCCAGGCTGGAGCTGTATGATAAAAACTATGCCGCATGTATTGCTGATTGTAAGAAAATAATGGGACTGGGTTATGAACTTTATAAGAACTACCAGGACCTGTTCCGCATTCAGAACGAAAATAACAAGGAAGTAATCCTCGATGTACAATACAAAGAGAACGACTATCCCAATGCAGACATTGGCGTAATGCCATCTTCTTCCTTCGGCGGCTGGGGCTCCCTGGATCCTACACAGTCGCTCGTAGACGCCTACGAAATGAAGAACGGCAAAACCATTGACGATCCTGCCTCCGGCTATGCTGAAAATGATCCGTACAACAACAGGGATCCCCGCTTAACCGCTACTATTGTATGCCCCGGCCAGCTCTATATGGGCAAGTACTACAACTCCATAGAAAGCAGCTCCGGCGATTATTATAACGGGGATAACAATTCCAAAACGGCTTATATCCCGAAGAAATTCACCGCTAACCTCGGCGACTATACGGATATGTGGAACACCGGTTTGAACATGATCGTGATCCGCTACGCAGAGATCCTGCTCACCTATGCAGAAGCGCAGATTGAATCAGGTGTGATCGACAACACCGTATATGAGGCGATAGACGCTATCAGGACCCGTGCGGGTATGCCGGTTGTGGACAGGACCGTATACAACAGCGTTGATAAAATGCGTACCCTGGTAAGACGCGAACGCAGGGTGGAACTGGCCCTGGAAGGATTGCGCTGGTATGATATACAACGCTGGAAAATAGGCACTGCCGTTAGATCAGGTACCGTATACGGCGCAAGACTGGGTAAGGTGGATCCCGCCAACGGGAAGCTCACGCTCAGTGGCGATCACATCACCGTAGAGCAACGTACCTTTATCGAAAACAGGGATTACCTCTGGCCCGTACCACAGGCGGAAAGAGACGTTAACAAGAACCTGACTCAAAACCCCGGCTATTAATACAACTATAACAATCAAAAAAAAGTCCCGCGAGTTGAAAGATGAGCGGGATTTTTTTTGCGCAAAAAATTTCTATATACCGGTGGAGTGGCAGCTGTATTGTATGGAAAAGGTATTCTTACATATGGGAAACAACAATGAAGCAGTGAACAATTTACAGCGTGCTCAGCATATGAAAACAATATACAAAACCTTCCAGGCTGATCAGCATTATGCCAGCCATCAGTAACTGCTTAAGGTAAAGCCGGAGATGCTGCAATGCGTGGGTGATCTGGTTTTCCACGCTTCTTTTGGAGATATTCAAACGTTCTGCTATTTCCTGGTTGCTCAGTTGTTCTTCACGGCTTAACAGGAAAATTTCTTTACTGCGTTTAGGCAGGTTACTGAGAGAAGCATGCAGTTGCCGGTGAAAAGATTGTTCGGCTATTCTTTCCTCTGCAGCATTGCCAACAACAGCCATGTGCTCTTCGGCTTCTACTACCTGGAATACTTTTTTTGATTTCAGCACACGATAAACGTGGTAACGGGTAGCGGAAATAATATAATTGCGGAAATGATTGATTTGCAGTTCCTCTCTTTTAAGCCACAATGTGAGGAATACATCATGTACAATTGTTTCGCTTGCTTCCTCATCATTCAACATATTATTGGCTGTTTGATACATTCTTCCCCAATACCGGTTAAATAACAGGTTATAGGCTGTTTTTTCACCGTTTCTGACTGCAAGCCATAAATCAGCATCTGCTGTGTTAGCATCCCACCTAATCATGCCACAAAAATTGATAAAATAAAATTACCTGCGTGTTAAATTAACATGAAATATATAGGAATTGATCCTGGTTGATTGTCGGAATAACACCTGATCTGCATCTTCTTCATCGACAAAATACTCTTTTTTTTAAAAAGTGTGTGTGTTGGGAAAAATATTTGTCTCTATAGAGTAAATGAATCGCCTGTGATGACAAAAGACGAATACCTCGCCCTGTACGAAAGGTCCCTGAGAGGGGATTGCAGCCCTGATGAACTGGCCAGGCTGCAGCAGTATGAGGATGACTTTTGTTTTTCCGATAACGCCGAAACCGACGAAACCATACAGGAAAAAATATACAACCGGCTCTCTGCAAGCATTTCCCGGGAAGAAAAAGTGAAGCGCCTGTTTCCCTGGAAAGCAGTAGCGGCCGCAGCGGCAATATTGTTAGTAATGGCATCGGGCTTCCTGTACCTGAACGACCGGCTCTCCCACAGGAACAAGCCGGTGGCAGCAGTTTCCGGGAATACCGGAACCTTGCAGCACGACATTGCCCCGGGTGGCAATAAGGCAACACTTATACTGGGCGACGGTTCCAAAGTAGATCTGAACAAGGCTACAGAAGGAAAGATCGCCGCACAGGGTAATGCTACGGTGAATAAATCGGGTAACGGGCAACTGGTATACCAGCTGGCAGATCAAACACCCGCATCTTCCACAACAGTATTTAATACCCTGGCTATCCCCAGGGGCGGACAATATAACCTCACTTTACCCGACGGCAGCAGGATATGGATGAATGCCGCCAGCAGACTGCGTTTCCCGATCCAATTCACCGGGAAGGAAAGAATAGTGGAACTGGAAGGGGAAGCCTATTTTGAAGTGGCGCACAACCAGCAGCAACCTTTTATTGTGAAAGTAAAAGGGATGCAGGTAGAAGTACTGGGCACCCAGTTTAATGTGATGGCCTATGCAGATGAAGCCTGTATCACTACTACCTTACTGGATGGAAAAGTAAAACTGCGCAGCGACCGCACAGAGGCGGTCATTCTAAAACCCGGCCAGGAAGGCGTATTTACCGGCAACAATAACTTTAAGGTGAACAAAGCAGATATAGAACAGGCAATGTCATGGAAGAATGGATACTTTGTTTTTAATGATGAGGACCTTACCTCTATCATGCGTAAAATTTCCCGTTGGTACAACGTGGATATAGCATACAGCAGTGGTACTAAGAAATTATCTTTTATGGGTAGTATCTCCCGCTTCAAAAATGTTACAGAGGTATTAAATATGCTGGCATTAACAGGAACAGTACAATTTAAAGTAGACACAGAAAAAATAACTGTCATTCAGTAACCTATCGTCCACAACATATCGGCCAGGTCAATAATTCGTAAACTAAACTTTATTTATGAAGCGTAATGCTCATGCCTTGAAAAAGGCAGGTGAACTTTCATGGGAAGCACTCAGGCTCATTAAGCTATCCTTTTCCCTGATTATTTTTCTTTCCCTGCAGGTAAGCGCAGCTGCCTATGCACAAAGGGTGACTCTTTCTGAAAAACAGGCTTCGCTAAAGGATGTTTTTAAAGAGATAAAAAAGCAAACGGGTTATAATTTTTTGCTTAACACGGAGATGCTGGAGGAAGCCCGCCCCGTAACATTCACGCTAGTGAACGCTACGGTGGAAGAAGCGCTGAACAAGTGCTTCGAAGGGCAGCCTTTCACCTACACCATCAACAAAAATACCATTGTTGTAAAAAGACAAACAGCAGTTACTGCGCCGGCAGAAGAAATAACCGGCATCGTAACAGATGAAAAAGGTATGCCTGTTCCCGGGGCCAGGATACTGAATCTGACCAGCAATAAAGGCGCTATCACCAACGACAAAGGCGAATTTAAAATTGCTGTGAATACAGGTGAAAAACTGTCTGTAAAAATGCTGGGATATGAAGAAATCATCATTACGGCAAGCGCCAAACAAGACTACAACATCCATCTGAAACCCTCCACAGTAGGGCTGGATGCGGTGGTAGTAGTAGGTTATGGCACACAGAAAAAAGCGAATCTTACCGGTGCGGTAAGCATGGTGAGCAGTGAAGACTTTAAAGGTCGCCCTGCTACTTCCGCTGTTTCCGCACTCCAGGGCCAGATGGCAGGCGTTACCGTGGTGAACGCCACCGCTCTTCCGGGAGGAGCCAGTGAAAACACGATCCGCATCCGTGGTATCGGTACGCTCAATGATGCTGGTCCGCTGGTAGTAGTGGATGGTATTCCTGGCGGCAACCTCAATATCCTCAACCAGGATGATATTGAAAATATATCTGTATTGAAAGATGCAGCCTCCTCTTCTATTTACGGGGTACGTGGTGCCAACGGCGTTATCCTGGTTACCACAAAAAAGGGTAAAAGCGGTAAACCTTCTTTAACTTATACCAATTACTTTGGTGTACAAACGCCTACTGCGTTACCCACTTTTCTTGGCTCGGTAGATTATATGACGCTACTGAACGAAGCAAAAGTAAATGCCGGCAACAACCCTACCTATACACAGGAACAGATTGACATTGCAAAAAACGGCAGCGATCCCAATTACTACGCCAACACCAACTGGCTGAAAGAAATATACAAATCATCTGCGCCGCAGCAAAGCCATACCCTGAACCTTTCCGGGGGCGCCAATAATATCAACTATTACCTGTCGTACGGCTTCCTGAAACAAGGCGGCCTCATTACCGGCGATAACTATAATGCCAAAAGGCATAATGTGCGCCTGCGCGTAAATACTACATTGTTCGATATCCTCCAGCTGGACGCCAACCTGGGGTATATAGACAGGAACCAGACCGGTTCCAGCGCAGATGTAAGCGGCAGCGGCGGCCCTATTCAATCCGCCCACCAGATCTCTCCGCTGGTGCCGGTAAGGTTCACCACCGGTGGCTGGGGATATCTTGGCGGTTCTGTAAACCCGATTGCCCTTGTAACAGACGGTGGTACCAACGATTTCTCGTCACAGGAGATCACCGGTAATATCCAGGCTACATTGAATATTACAAAAGACTTCCGCTTAAAAGGACAATATGGCCTGGTGAAAAGCAATTCTTTCAGACAGATATTCACCAAAACAATTAACTACTATAGTCCTGACGATAACTCCCTGATCTATCAAACCAACAACCCGAACAAGATCGATAACCGCGATTACACCTCCCTGTACCAGACTGTGATCGGGATGGCCGAATATGAAAAGACATTTGCAGGGAAACATTATGTGAAAGCACTGGCCGCGGCTTCTTCCGAAGAAACCGTAAGCCGCAACTTCACCGCCAGCAGAACCAATCTGCCCACGCAGGATATTGGCAGCATCAACCTCGGAACGCTGAACCAGCTGAATGGTTCAGATGCAGGTCAGAATGCGTTGCAATCCATATTCGGACGCGTAAACTACGGCTACAGCGATAAATACCTGCTGGAAGGTAATTTCCGCTACGATGGATCTACCCGATTTGCTGCAGACCTCCGCTGGAACTGGTTCTTCTCCGGATCGGCAGGATGGGTGTTCAGTAAAGAACCTTTCTTCAAATCGCTGGAACACATCATCAACTTTGGTAAGATCAGGGCTTCTTACGGTACACAGGGTAACGACAAGGTAGTGGATGACTTTGGATACCTTTCCTCCATCAGTTCTGTGGCCACTATGCCCATTGGTAATGTGCTGACAGTTGGCTACCGTCAAACCGGTATTCCAAATCCATTGCTTACCTGGGAGTCCATGACCAAACAGGATATCGGCCTGGACCTCTCCTTCCTGAACAACCGTTTAAGTCTCACTGCAGATTACTACATCAACAACACCAACGACATCTTACTACGGGTACCATTGCCTGACGTTATTGGGATAGGCAGTACCAACTATCCTTACCAGAATGCGGGCAAAGTACGCAACAAGGGATGGGAACTGATGATAGGCTGGCAGGACAGGATCGGCGATATCAGTTATGGCGTAAGCGCCAACCTCTCTGATGTAAGGAATGAAGTGATGAGTCTTGGCAATGCACCGGCTACCATTGCCGACCAGATCAGGACAGTAGGACAACCCATTGATGCGTTCTATGGTTTTGTTGCAGAGCGCATTTCACAGATCTCTGATTACTCCTACGATGCAGCTACCAACAAATACACGCCACTGTTCCCTTACGACGCCAGCTACCCCATGTTGCCCGGCGATATTATCTACAAGGACCTGAACGGCGATAAAAAGATCACGGCTGCCGACGACCGGCAGGTAATAGGCAGCGCTATTCCAAGATATACCTATGGATTAAAGGGAAACATTGCTTACAAAGGCGTTGATTTCAGCTTCTTCCTGCAGGGAGTAGGTAAGGCCGATGGCTGGATCACCAGTGCCGCCCGTCATGCTTTCATTAACGATGGTTCCAACCCGCAGCCTATACACCTGGACCGCTGGACACCACAGAACCCCAATGCCAGTTATCCGCGGCTTGCCTATGGATACTCGTATAACCAGCGCCTGTCAACCTTCTGGCTCGAAGACGCTTCCTATCTCCGGTTAAAAAATATCCAGGTAGGATATACGCTTCCTGCGGGTCTTACTGAAAAACTGAGGATAGACCGTTTGCGTTTTTATTTCTCTGCCGATAACCTGTTCACTTCCACTAATTTCTTTTATGGATATGACCCGGAAACACCGGTGAGCAGCGGTGGTTTCTATCCACAGGTGAAAACATTTGTATTTGGTTTAAACATCAATTTTAAATAATTATGAAAAAGATATTGCTATATACCTGCGTGTTATTAGTAACATCTACCGGCTGCCGGAAAGGATTCCTTGACCGTAGTCCGCTGGATGCCATCTCTGATGAAACGTACTGGACAACAGAAGAACAGCTTACGCTGGCGCTCAATGGTCTTTATGCCAATGTGAAGAACAACAATACCGTGGCAATGGACCAGATGGGAGACAACAGCATCAACTCTACCACTACAGATACCTACCGTATTTTTGGCAGTGGTAACTTTGGTCCAGATCTGTCGGCAGTGAATGCAGAATGGCAGAGTCAATATGCCGGTATCCGCCAGTGCAATGTATTTCTTGCAAACTACCAGCGCGCCACCAGCGTATCGGAGGAAGCCAAAAACCAGATGGCCGGTGAAGCAAAAACCATCCGGGCATATATGTATATGAACCTGGTATCTTATTTCGGCGATCTGCCGCTGGTAACCAAACCATTGAACATCGATGAGCTGTATGGTCCGCGTAACAAGCGTAAGGAAATTATCGATTTTATTTTATCTGAATTGGAAGAAGCTGCCGGCATGATGAAAAAAGAGCGGCAAACCGGGCCCACCCTCGGCCGCTTCAGCAAAGGCACTGCATTGGCGTTCAAAGCCCGTATGGCGTTGTACGACAGTCGCTGGGATGTAGCCGAAAAAGCAGCCAAAGATGTAATGGACCTGAACGTGTATTCTCTTTACAGCACCGGCAAACCAGCGCAGGATTATTACGACCTGTTCACCTATAAAGGCAAGCTTAGTGCCGGTGCAAATAAGGAAACCATTGCCGCCCGGATCAATCTTACTGATGTGAGCATGCATAATATCAGCCGTGAATCGCAGGTACCGGACCAGGCTTCCCGTTACAACCCTACCAAAGCGCTGGTGGATGCGTATCTTTGCAGCGACGGCCTTACCATCGACAAATCGCCGCTGTACAAGGAAGACACCTATGCTGATATTTTTGAGCACCGCGATCCGCGTATGAAGCAAACCATCCTGGCGCCAGGCGCTGCATGGGGTGGTAAAAGAGATGGCAACCCAGCTAATACCAACCCTGCCATCTTTACGGCGCCAAAATTTGTATCTGATAAGCTGGGCTGCGTTACCATTACCGGTTATTATTACACCAAATACGTGGAAGTAAGCACCGTATCGCAGGTGAGCAAAGACCAAAACGATATTCACGTAATGCGCCTGGCCGAAGTACTGTTAACTTATGCAGAAGCAAAAATGGAGCAGGGAACACTTACACAGGCTGATATAGACATCACTATCAATAAGCTCCGCGACAGAGTAGGAATGAGAAGGATGCTCCTTACAGAACTGGCCGCCAATGGCCAGGACCTCCGCACAGAGATCCGCAGGGAACGCAGGATTGAACTGGCACGCGAAGGCCAGCGCTGGTACGACATTATCCGCTGGAAGCAAGGCAGCCTGCTGGCGGCCGATGTGAAAGGTATGAAGAAATCGCTGGCAGCAGTACCTTCACAGGTGAGTAATATGGCGGCTGATGCCAATGGCTACATCATTGTAATGACCGGCAGGCAATTCGTAGATCCAAAACATTACCTGTTCCCGGTTCCATTAACGCAGATCCAGCGTAATCCTGCATTAGGGCCACAGAATCCCGGCTGGGAATAAATCTTACAAAAAAAATATCATGAAATCATTGCTGAAAATATTATCTGCGTTCCTGCTCTGCGCCTGTTCTTTCCAAACATTTGCAGGCAGCACCACCGGCGATACGCTACGTATCATGACCTACAATATTCATCACTGTAATCCTCCCACAAAGAGCAAAACCGGTGAAATTGAGGTGGATGCCATTGCCCGCGTGATCAACAGCCGGCAACCCGACCTGGTAGCGTTACAGGAAGTAGATGTAAACACCAAACGTTCAGGCGGCATTGACCAGGCAGCGCAACTGGCTGCAAAAACAGGCATGCATGCGTATTTCGGGAAAGCCATTGATCATGATGGCGGGGAATATGGGGTAGCTATTTTATCGAAATTCCCTCTGGCAGATGCACAAACCATACACCTGCCGGAAACGGCTAATCCCGGTAGTGAAGACCGTGTAGTAGCTATGGCCCGTATTAACTTCCGCAACGGCAAAAAATTCATTTTTGCCTGCACGCATATGGATGTAAGCAATGCTGCCGTAAGAGATGAACAGGCAGGCGCCATCAATAAAATGGCCACCGCCAGCTCCATTCCCTTCATCCTTGCCGGTGACCTTAACTGCAAACCGGAAAGCGATTCCTACCAGATACTCATGAAAAAGTTTACGCCCTCCTGTACTAATTGTGGATTCACCATCCCGGTAAACAATCCTAACAGGGTAATTGACCACATTATGTGGACAAATGCCACAGGATTCCAGGTACAGCGCAGTGAAGTGGTAAATGAACCGTATCCGTCGGATCATTTGCCGGTAGTGGCGGAAATTGTTATAAAGTGATGAACGGATATATTTTAAGCCGCGTAAGTTTTCCGACTTACGCGGCTTTACATTTTCTATTGCTGCTAATGCAGCATTTCATTCAGCGTAGCCAGGTTCTTCAAAGCATATTTATACGCTTATCTACCTTATAGTAGCTTCAATGATGCAATCTATTACTGCTTCTGCGTTACAATTATTAAGTCCGGCGCCCCAGCAAGCATTAAATTCCAGTATGAACCAACCTGTTGCCGTATTAAAAGCAAGGTCTATAACAACAGCGTTAGGTAGTTGATCCTTATGACTATTGATAAATTCTGCTAAAAAACTTCTTCCTGCAGCTAACTCTGCAACGCCTTCGTACAAAGCAATATCTCTAATTACTCCATCCAAAACGAAGGCCCTGGCTTCTGCCAGGATAGGATCAACAATTGA
The DNA here is from genome assembly GCA_039593235.1 of Chitinophaga sp. Taxonomy (GTDB): domain Bacteria; phylum Bacteroidota; class Bacteroidia; order Chitinophagales; family Chitinophagaceae; genus Chitinophaga. Next base: position 13,630 of record JBCNPS010000019.1, read on the forward strand.
TGACATCAAAACTTCTTCATCACTTGCTACTCCACTAATTACTTCTTTAAAATCATCCATCTTTTGAAAGATGCCCGCGGTAAATATCTTAGGAATAACTGGTTTAATAAAGACTGGAAAACTACTCTCATCAATCTGTTTGATCTGTTTTAATTCGATATGCCGCTTGGTCCACTTACTTTCCAGGCGCGCTATTAATGTATCATCCGGAGAAAGAAGTTCTACTTCATAAATTTGGGCTGACACCAACGCAAATGTCTGATTTCCATAAATTGCGATCGGATGCTTTGTCAAAATATCCTCCTTTATCCAGTACTTACCCAATCTCTTTATAGCCCCACCTCTGTTAGTCCAGGCTGTAAAAATCTGTTCAAATTCAATATCCATTTTCTCTGGTATCACCAGTATAGGAAGAGTTTTCATATCACAAGTTTTAAGCAGGAGTCGCTAAAATAAGATAAATCGGATAGTATATAACTTTTAATGATGTAAACAGGGAACAATTTTTGCATAACAATTTAAGTATCATCTTCAAAAACCCTGTTATGACACCCGTTTCAGATTTCTTCATCGCTTATGCCCGCGCTTCCCTGGATAACAATGCAGAAGCTATTACAAATTGCTACGCAGAAAACTTTATGGTAGCCGGCCCGGCAGGCAGCATGTGCTATAAGAACGATGAGAAGTTTACTGCATGGCTTGAAAACATGTTCCAGGTGAACAGGAAACTAGGTATGCAGAACATGAAAGTCATCAATGTAACAACCCGCTCCGTTGGCGGGTTTTATACCCAGGCACAGGTAAGATGGGGAGCTGTTTACTTAAAAGATCCTAACGACCTGATTGAATTTGAGATCACTTATATTTTACAGCATGTGAATAACGACTATAAAATAATCATGTATGTAACCCATGAGAATGAAGAAGATGTTTTAAAAGAAAAAGGGATCATCAGTTAAAAAATCAATCCTGTTTACAGCCGTGTACCATTACTTCATATTTTCCGTACTCCGGAACCCGGTGATATTACTCCCTGTATGCTGTTTGAAATAACGGCTGAAATGGGCCGGGCTTTCAAATCCCAGCTCGTAAGCGATTTCCTTGGCGGACCTGTCTGTATAATGTAGGTAACGCTTTATCTCCAGGATGATCCGGTCCCGTATCAATACGGAAGGTGCAGGTTGTTTCAACAGCGCAAACACATTACTCAGCGTTTTGGGCGATTTATTCAAAGCAGCTGCATAGAACTTAACTTCGTGTTCCTGTTTGAAATTTGCTTCGAGCAAAAGAGAAAACTTCCGTATGATGTCCATTTTTTCGTCAGGGAATAAACCATAACTTTCGTTCTGCTGTTTGGCTATCCGGGTTATTTTGATGATGACCCTTTTTAACAGCGCGCGTAACATCTCCCCCTGAAAATTATCCTTCACCTGGAGCTCACGGGAAAACACGTTTTCCAGGTGCGCCATTTCTGCTATCGCTTCTGCATCCAGCTTAATGAACATCGGGTGCTGGATACCATAGAACAGGAATCCAACGCATCCTACTTCTGCATCATGATCAACGATGCAATAAAACTCCCGGTTAAACTGCCAGGCCACCAGTTCTTCGGGGCGCTCAAATAAAAAATGCTGGTTGGAAACCAGGGGCAATATACAAGCCCCTGGCATCGTGTAGGTAATTTCATCGATCACCACTTTTTGTGCAGCTCCGCTATTGTATACAAACGTATTGATAGGGTACGGTCCCGGATTACACAGCCCCTTGCCTGCCAGCAATTTACTGTTGGCGTGCATAATAAAACGCGCAGTGGTTGTTTTCTCGTTGTATTCCCTGATCATTACTAACCTGTTATAAAAGCTGTTTCAAATGTATCGAAAAAAATAAAGCTTCACTATTCTCCTATCTTACAATTCCTTATAAATTTCTCCTGCTACCACTTTCAGCAATTCCGGGTTAAGACGTTGCTTAAAATCCGGGTTGATGTACTCAAAATGTATCACTCCCTTTCTATCCAGGATAAATACCGAAGGCACGGGGAGTAAAAGATCGGTATCCATTCCGCCGGTGGTTTTGGGCAGCATTTCCCGGTAAGCTTCGGGGGCTTTGTACGCAATGCCAAACTGTTTGGACACCTTCATATCCGCATCAGACAGCAATGTATAGCCCAACTGCTGTTTCATGGCCGACTGCTTTAATCCTTCGGGTTTGTCTGTGCTAACCGCAATCAGCTGGTAGCCTTTCTCTTCAAGCACAGGTACTATCTCCTGTAAGCCAGACAGTTGCCTGGAGCAGAAAGGGCACCAGCCTCCCCGGTAAAAGATAAGGATCGTGGGCTTGTTCGCCACAGCCTTGTTCAGGTCAAATGCCTTCCCCGAGGCATCTTTAAGTGTTGCCACGGGAATAGATTCACCGTTCAGCAAAGGACTGATATCTTCAGGTTGCTGCGGTATAGTATAAGGGGCGCCCGTTACGGAGAGCAATCCTGTCTGGTTCTTCATCTGCCCTTGCGCCTTCACCGCCGGGAGCGATATAAACAGTCCCAATGCGATGGCAAACATCGTTACATTATAGCGGATCATTTTTCCTGTCTTCATTATTACTTTACTTTATGTCAATAAATGTTACTTATGCCAGTTCCTTTGCTAATGGGAAGTCCACCGGCACTTGCGCCACCGCATGCAGCAGGTTACTGATGGTTCTGTCGCCAATAAGCATCAACACATCTACCAGGTTTTCTTTTGTATACCCGGCTTCAAAAAATTCATTCAGCAACATCGTATCAATATGTCCGCGCTTTTCCGTCACTGATTTTGTTAGTCTTACCAATGCATCCAGTTTGCTATCGAAACTAGCCGCTCCTGAGCGTACTTCTATCGACTGCAACTCCGATATACCGGCTTTACGGGCTATAATAGTATGAGCGCTGAGGCAATACACACAGGAATTAACTTCGCTCACTACCAGGTTCACAGCCTCTACTTCTCTGTTGTTAAGGGAAGTAGGACTTCCTTCCAGTTTCAGATAAGATGCCAGGGCGTTCTCTGAATAGGCCAGAACGCTATAGAGATTAGGCACCTTTCCAAATGCTTTTTCCATTTGCTCAAAGAGTTGCCTGTTCTTGTCAGACACGTCTTCTTTTCCTAATACACTGAATAAATTTTCCATTTTAAAGAGATTATTGAAGTGTTACTTTTATAATACCGGTGATAGCGGGTAATGTGGTGAAAGCATTAGGATTAGGCACTTCTTCTATTGCCTTGCTTTCTTCCAGCGGGGTGCCTGCCAGGTTAAATTGTGTGATGCCTGCTCCAGGGAATTGATTCACAGCTGTACCGTCATCGTAAAGCGCCACAGAAGAAGAGATATCGCCTTTCTGCGTGGCATCAACCCCGTTATCTTTTGAAGCAAAGAACCAGTCGTTAGAGAACCCGTACATAGTGGCAATGGCTATCCTGTCGCCTTTGGCTACTTTCAGCTGTTGTGAAACACTGCTGCCGGCCTGACCACCTATTTTAGGCAACAACACGGTAGAATTAGCAGCCGGTAATATATAAACCTCCTTTACACCGCTTACGGTTTTAAGATATGCCGCGAGTCCACTGGCATCCCCTTTCTGCGCCAATTCCTTCAATCCTTTACCACGGTCATTTTCGCCTGTTTTATAAATGGGATTGTCGATACCGTTATAAACCACTACTAATACCGGTGAAAGCGGCGTAAAGATGCCTGTTTGCCCTTTAATATACCCGCCCAAAATGCTGTTATCGCCCATTTCAGCGATGTTTGTCAACCCGTTTGCAGTGGGTTTACCTGCTTCATACAATGGGTTGGGATTGAGCAGGGTTCCACCGGCGATGTAGGAAATAGCCCATACACCGGGACTGAATGGCGTTGGATTAGAAGTGCCGCCCGAAGTGTTCTTTATCGTTAATGTAAAAGTGGAATTGCCTTCATAGTGAAGCGTTGTTTTCATCAGGGCAGATGCAGCCGCATAGTTATTTCCCTGGGCATCCATTCCGGCTACTTCTGTAATATTTTTCGGAGCCGTTTCCGCGGTACCAGGGTGTGCCACAGCAGCGCCGGGCACCTGGTTAATACGTGTACCGTTGTCCCACAGCTTTACCTGGGCGGAAACATCTCCTTCTATTGGTGTACCGCTGTCTTCATATAATTTGATGCCCGGGTTAGCCGGTGCAAAGAACAGGTCGTTTGACCAACCGTACATAGTAGCAAAAGACAGGGCCTGTCCTTTTGCCGCTGAAAACCGGATAGAGATGGATTCACCGGGCATGATAACGGGCGCGGCGCCCTCATTTTTAAATGTTCCGGACTCCACCAGTGGTCTGGAATCCAATACGTTTTCCACGGTGATAGTTGCAGGTGTGCCTGTTTGGGGTGCATCGTCATTATCCTTGCTGCAGGCTGCAATAAAAAGGGGCAATGCCGCTAAAGATAACCAGGCCGATTTGTTGCGGTTCATAAGCAGTGTTTTAATTATTTGAACTGATATAGTAAAGGTAGGCAGCCGGTAGGGGGTGAAGGTATCTGCATTTCCCGGTGTGTTGACTATATTTCCCGTCGGTGTTTTTTCCCGGGAAATATGGACATCAGTTATCGCCCGCAAAATCAGTATATTGTAAGAAAAAAATGCGACCTGTTATACTCTGCGTTATACTGCTCGCCATGGGCGCCTCCCTGCATGCCCAAACACAGGAAGACGCTATAAAAGCCACTATCCAGCAGCTGTTTACCGCTATGCTCAATGCAGACAGCGCCGCAATTACCCGCTGTTTTGCTCCGGGAGCGCAATTACAGTCCATAGTGGAAGATAAAGCCGGCAATGAAACAGTGCATACCATGCCCATTAGTGAATTTGCTTCTCACATTGCCAAGCTCCCTGCCAATGCCGCCGACGAGCGTATCGTTTTCGGCTCCCTCCTGCTGGATGGCCGCCTGGCCTCCGTATGGGTGCCTTACCGCTTCTTTTTCAAGGGGCAGTTTTCACATTGCGGCGTAGATTCTTTTCAAATGGTGAAGTTCCCCGATGGATGGAAGATCCAGTACCTGATAGATACCAGGCGTAAAGACAACTGCGAGGAAGCAGCGGCCAAATAACCCGTTGCCGGCCCTGTATTTTTGAATCCACCAAATAATAACCTACTTTTGCTCCGCTATGGTTCAGGCAGGTCCATCCCGGATATGCCTGATTAAAAGGGAACACCGGTGTAAATCCGGGACAGTCCCGCTGCTGTAAGTCTCATACAATGCCAGGGCATCGCCAGTCAGACCACTGTTGAACATTCAATGGGAAGGTCGCCCAAAGCAGAGACAAGTCAGAATACCTGCCATAACACTATTTTTTTAAGCTTTCGTGGAATGAAGCTTGGGAATACATTCAATCTGCGGGTATTGCCTGTACTTGTTTCTTTCCTGATTTATTTTTCTTATTGCGAAAGCTGTTGATGGAATATTAACAGGCTTGGGAATGATGCGTTTCAAAAAACATGCGGGCGCCGCAATGTTACTGGTATTGCTCTGCGGAGTAACGGGTGCGTATGCACAGCAGGCCGATACAGTAACTGCCAAAGCACTCAGGGAGGTATCCGTAACCGCTCCCCGGGCGGCCAGGGAAGTAAGCCCCGGGCAGAAAATGCAGGCGAAAGAACTGGAGCGGCTGGGCAGTCACTCAGTGGCGGATGCTATCCGTTTTTTTGCAGGCCTGCAGGTGAAGGACTATGGCGGCATCGGCGGGCTTAAAACCGTTGATATCCGCAGCATGGGCACCAACCAGGTAGGCGTGTTCTATGATGGTATACAACTGGGCAATGCGCAGAACGGACAGGTAGATCTTGGAAAGTTTTCGCTGGATAACATGGAAGAAATCGCCCTGTACAACGGGCAAAAGAGTAACATCTTCCAGCCGGCGAAAGACTTCGGATCGGCAGGCGCTATCTATCTCACTTCCCTCAAACCTACATTCGCAGCAAACGAAAAAACACATGTAAGAGGTACCATAAAAACCGGCTCTTTCGGCTTGTTCAATCCGTCCCTGTTATGGCAGCAAAAGATCAGCAACAAAGTATCAGCCTCTTTCAGCACCGAATGGATCAATGCTACCGGCAGGTATAAATTCTCTTACCAGAAACGCGACGATAACGGACACCTTGTATATGACACCAGCGCTTACCGCACGAACGGCGATGTAAATGCCGTTCGTGTGGAAGGCGGTTTTAACGGCCTGCTGAACGGTGGGGAATGGAGTACAAAAATATACTATTACCAGTCAGAACGCGGCCTGCCGGGGTTTATTGTAAACGGCGTATTCGGGCATGTGGACCGGCAATGGGACCAGAATATCTTTATACAATCCAGCTTCCGGAAAGATGTTACCAAACGTTACAGCATCCTGCTGAACGGGAAATACGCCTACGACTATACGCGGTTCCTGGCGCCGGATACTGCCCGTCTGTATATCGACAACCATTACCGGCAGTATGAAATGTATTTCTCCATGGCACACCAGTATACCCTCACCAACTGGTGGACCATCGCCGCTTCCGGCGATTTTCAATGGAACCGGCTGGATGCCGATCTTACCAATTTCAGTTACCCTGCCCGGTACACCACCCTCGCTGCTGCTGCTACCAATATCAGCTTCAACCGGTTCAGCGCACAAGCCAGCATACTGGGCACCTTCGTGAATGAAACCGTAAAGAAAAATGCAGCGGCACCTTACCAGCAACAATTCACACCGGCAATATTTGTTTCCTGGCAACCCGCACCCTCACCGGATTTCAGGCTACGCGGATTTTACAAACGGATTTTCCGCATGCCTACATTTAACGACCTGTATTATACAGAGATCGGCAACCGTTTCCTAAAACCGGAATTTGCCACCCAATATGATATTGGATTTACCTGGAATAAAACTTTCACCAACGGCTGGATCACACAGGCAGGCATTGAAACAGATGCTTATTACAATGAAGTGAAAGATAAAATAGTAGCCGTTCCCGGCGCCAGTATGCTAAGCTGGCAGATGGAGAACCTGGGCTTTGTAAAAATAAAAGGAGTAGATATAAAAGCGAAAGCCTTATGGCTGATAAAAAAACAAATACAGTTCAGCACAAAGCTTACCTATACTTTCCAGCGCGCACAGGATTTCACAGATCCGTCTGATAGTTTTTACGGCGATCAGATCGTTTATATTCCCCGTCACAGCGGCTCACTGATACTGGGCGCCGATTACAAACAATGGGAAGCCAACTACAGCTTCATCTATACCGGTGAAAGATATAACAGCAAGGAAAATAAAGCGAAGAATTATGTGGAGCCCTGGTATACCAGCGATATTTCACTGGGCAGGCAATTCAGTTATAAACATACACGCTTTCATGTAACCGCGCAGGTGAACAACCTCGCCAACCAGTTTTATGAAGTGGTGATCAGCTACCCTATGCCGGGAAGAAATTACCGTTTCATTTTAACCGTGAACATTTAATGTACATGCCATGATGAAACAGTTAAGGAATATAGTATCAGTGGCAGCCCTCGCAGGACTGGCCATCAGCGGTTGCCGCAAAGGCGATAAAATTGTTCCGCCGGAAGTAACGCCGGTAGATACTGCCAGGCCGGGCGCCGCCTACAACGGATTTTATCTCCTGAATGAAGGGAATATGGGAAGCAATAAATCCACACTGGATTATTACGATTACACCACAGGCATCTACAAAAGTAATATCTACGCTACCGCCAATCCCACGGCAGTAAAAGAACTGGGCGATGTAGGCAATGACATCGCAACATACGGTTCAAAACTGTATGCCGTGATCAATATTTCCAATAAGGTGGAAGTAATGGATGTAACAAGCACCAAACGGATCAAACAGATCAACATCCTCAATTGCCGTTATATCACCTTTGCTAACGGTAAAGCATATGTGAGTTCCTATGCCGGCCCTGTAGTGGTAGAACCCAATGCACCCATCGGTTTTGTAGCCGAAATAGATACCGCCACCCTGGAAATTACACGCAAGGTGATTGTTGGCTATCAGCCGGAAGAAATGGCGGTAGTAGGCAATAAGTTGTATGTAGCCAATTCCGGGGGGTATCGTGTACCGAACTATGATCGTACCGTGTCGGTGATAGATTTAAATACTTTTAAAGAGATAAAAAAGATTGATGTGGCTATTAACCTCGACCGGCTCAAGGCAGACAATGACGGGGATATCTATGTTACTTCACGGGGCGATTATTACAACATACCCTCCCGTCTTTTTGTAATTGATACCAAAACAGATGCAGTAAAAAAACAGTTTGATATCCCTGTGAGTAACCTGTGGATCTCCGGCGATACGGCCTATGTATACGGCTCCGTTTTCAGTTACAACACAGGTAAATGGACCATCACCTACAACATGCTGAATGTAAAAACAGAAGCCGTGCTGAACACCAATTTCATTACCGATGGTACGGATAAGTCTATCCGTATGCCCTACGGCATCGCGGTAAACCCGGCCACCAGGGAAATTTTTGTAACGGATGCGAAAGACTATGTGTCTTCCGGCGTTCTTTACTGCTTTACCCCGGCAGGGAAAAAGAAATGGTCGGTCACCACCGGTGAAATACCTGCACACATCGCCTTTGTTTCCGGTACCAAATAATTATAACCAACTAAAACTATACAATGAAACGTAGATTTTTACCCGCCGTATTGCTCCTCGCAGTTATACTGGGCAGTTGCTCCAAAGACAAAAATGAAGTCATCGAAGACCCTGAGCCTACCGGTCCTTTCCTGAACAAGGTGACCAAAGTTTTTGAGTATTTCCCCGCACCAGGTCAGTTCACCAACGAACTGCCAGCCTGGAAAACAGGCGACTCCGGTAAAGAAATGGCGGATTATGCATTGGCTGCTTTGGGGCAGGAACAAATGATTTCGCTGGGAGGATTTGGCGGTTATGTAGTAATGGGATTTGACCACACCATCAAAAATGTACCCGGCGAATATTCCTTTATTGTATTGGGCAATGCCTTCAACCAGTTTGCAGAACCGGGCGTTATCTCAGTATCTGTAGACGCCAATAAGAATGGATTACCGGACGACGAATGGTATGAAATTGCCGGTTCTGAATACAACAGTTCCAAAACTGTAAAAAACTACGAGATCACTTATTATAAACCCAACGAAGCAAAAGACAGGGTAACAAATCCGGATGATCCGTATACCAGTGATGCGGAATATATCCGTTGGAAAGATAACAAGGGCAACACCGGTTACCTGGCCAGGAATGTATTCCATGATCAATCCTATTATCCGCAATGGAAAGGCGACAGCATTACTTTCACCGGTACCAGGCTTACAGACGCGAATATCAAAAACACTTCCAGCGATCCTTCCTCACCTTATTATATTTCACCGGCTTTTTCCTGGGGCTATGCAGATAACCTCGCGAATGATGATCCGGATGCAAAAATAAAACTGGACTGGGCGGTAGATAAAAATGGTAATCCGGTAAAACTCAAAGGCATCAACTTTATAAAAGTACATACAGGTATCCGTGCAGAAGCAGGATGGCTGGGAGAGATCTCCACAGAAGTACTCGGCGTAAAAGACCTTAACCTGGAATAAATATCCGATGAATATAAAAAGGGTGATCCGTTAACCAGGATCACCCTTTACCTTTTTTTGACTATTTCACACTCACCGGTAATTTATCTTCACCAATGGCCACCAGGCTGAATGTTCCCGTGATGGCCTTTTCCCGGGTATCGGAATACATCTCCTCAATATAAATTTCCACCAGCACTTTCACACTGGTATTCCCCACTTCCGTTATTTTACCGATCAGTTCCACAATAGTACCGGCAGGAATAGGTTTATTAAAATCTATTTTCCCCGATGATACCGTTACCATCTTTTTTCGTGCAAAACGGGTAGCGGTAATAAACGCCACTTCATCCATCAGCGACATGGCGGTACCGCCGAACAAAGTATCGTAATGGTTGGTGGTACTGGGAAACACCGCTTTAAAGATCCGTGTTTCCGAATGAACAATTCTTTCGGCTATAGTCATAGTTGTATTATTTTCCGTTTTTATAAAGCGGCTTTTGTTCTCATTACTTCCGCTGCGCGTACCATATTCGATAAAGCCACTTTTGTTTCCGGCCACTTACGCGTTTTCAGTCCGCAATCAGGATTTACCCACAGGTTCCTCGCAGGCAGCGTAACAGCCGCCTTTTCCAATAGTGCAATCATTTCCTCCGCAGATGGCTGCCGGGGAGAATGGATATCGTATACGCCGGGGCCTATCTCGTTAGGATATTTGAAATCCGCAAAAGCATCCAGCAATTCCATTTGTGAACGGGACGTTTCAATGGTAATTACATCTGCATCCATTGCGGCAATATGCTCAATGATATCATTAAATTCGCTGTAGCACATATGCGTATGGATCTGTGTTTCGTCTTTCACCCCACTGGCGGAAATGCGGAACGCCTGCACCGCCCACTCCAGGTAAGCGGCCCGGTTCTCTTTCCGTAAAGGTAATCCTTCCCGGATAGCCGGTTCATCGATCTGGATCACTTTGATGCCTGCCTTTTCCAGTGCTACTACTTCATCGCGGATAGCCCATGCAATTTGATTGGCCGTGGCGGAGCGGGGCTGATCATCACGTACAAACGACCATTGCAAAATAGTAACAGGGCCGGTGAGCATTCCTTTCATCAACTTACCGGTATGCGACTGTGCAAAGCTGCTCCAGCGAACGGTCATGTCGGCAGGGCGACTTACATCTCCAAAAATGACCGGCGGTTTTACACAGCGGCTGCCATAGCTCTGTACCCAGCCATTTTTGGTGAACAGGAATCCCTGCAGTTGTTCTCCAAAATATTCCACCATGTCATTCCGCTCAAACTCGCCATGTACCAATACATCCAACCCTACTTCCTCCTGCCAGCGGATCACTTCTATGGTAGCCTTTTCAATAGCTGCTTCATATTGTTCCGTAGTAAGCTCTCCTTTTTTCAGGCGCGCCCTCAGTTGCCTGATATCATCTGTTTGCGGGAAAGACCCGATAGTAGTGGTAGGGAACAATGGTAATTTGAATTGCTCCTGCTGAATATGCTGACGCACAGGGAAAGTGCTCTTCCTGCGGGCATCGGCAGCAGTAAACGCCGCTATCCTGTTTTTCACTTCCTTCCGGTGGATCAGCTGCGAGGTAGTTCTGCTGTGGATAGCCGCTTTATTGGCATCCAGCAAAGCTGTGTTGCCGTTCACGATATCACGCAGATCTTTTAATTCCTGCAGCTTCTGTTTGGCAAAGGCCATCCAGTTTTTAATTTCGGGAGAAATAGCAGTTTCGTTATCCAGGTCGCACGGTACATGCAGCAATGAGCACGAAGGAGCAATGGCGATACGGCTTTCCCCCAATGCGTTTATTGCTTTTTGTATCTGCTGTAAAGATCTTTCATAATCATTCTTCCAGATGTTCCTGCCATCCACTACGCCCAGCGAAAGGTGCAAAGAAGTTTCCGCGATGTTTGTGGCCAGGATATCATCCAGTTGGGAAGGGCAGCGAACCAGGTCGAGGTGCAGTGTTTGTACGGGCAGCGACAAAGCCACCGGCAGGTTCTTCCCATAGCATTCAAAGTAAGAAGCCAGGAAAATATGCAGCTGCGGGAATGCCGCGTGAAGCTGTGTGTAGGTATCTGAAAATGTTTGCAGCGCTGCTTCGTCGAGGTCCAGCGACAGGCAGGGTTCATCTATCTGTACAATACCGGCGCCGGCTTGGGTAAGTTCCGTCAGCACTTCCAGGTATACCGGCAGCAATTTACTGATCAGTGATAAGCGATGAAAACCGGCTGTTTTCTCCTTACCCAGCAACAGGAAAGATACGGGGCCGAGGATCACCGGTTTGGCCGCATGATTGTTCTGCTTTGCTTCCAGGAACTGCTCCACCACTTTACGGGAGAAGAAATGAAACGATTGATTAGCCGTAAATTCAGGAACGATATAATGATAGTTGGTATCAAACCATTTTGTCATTTCCATAGCGGTGATATCGTCGCCATCCCGCTGGTAGCCGCGTGCCATAGCAAACAGGAGATCTGTTTCATGGATCTTTTTTTCCTGCAACGGGGCATAACGGGCTGGTACAGCGCCTACCATAAGGGAAGTATCCAGCACCTGGTCGTAATAGGAAAAATCGTTGCAGGGGATGCGGTCTATACCTTTCTGCTGCTGCAATTCCCGGTTATACAAGCGGATATTACGGGCCACTGCCTGTAATTCATCGAGGGTAATTTTGCCTGCCCAGTAGCTTTCGCAGGCTTTCTTCAATTCACGCTGGCTACCTATCCTCGGATAGCCTAAGTTGTGGATAATCATTACTGATTGTTTAAAAGGTGATACAAGATGTTCACGCTCTTACATAGTACAGCAATGTTTTTGGAAGATATGATACGGGAAGGGGCAGGTACAATACATTTACCGGAACAAGTACATTATCATGCATGATCATATCATGCACGTTACCTGTTCTGTGTAAATTACCTGTACCGAAACCAGACACGCTTCAATCCCCGAAAGCATTGTCAAAGTGAAATAAAGGCAGGTCTCCTGGCTTGTTCCGCTGGTAAACACCTTCCCATTCCTTATGGAACAGTGGTATATTATTTACCAGTTGCAATGCTTATGCACTGCCGGAAGCTTACAGTTGCGGGACAGCCTGTGATTTGCACACAGTTCCCTTTTAATCCCGCTTTTCAGCGGGAACCATTACTTGCTTCGATGAGTAATACATTAAGAACCGAGGGCGAAGATAGTAAATCCCGGCAATAATCTCCGCATCGCCTTCGGCGAAGCGGAGTTTGTCTGACTCAGGATTAAACTGATTACGCTGATTTCGCTGATTGGATTACTTTGGATTAAAAATGATTTTGGGAGATTTAAGCGGAAATATCCGCTTAGATCTCCCAAAATCATTTTTAATCATTACAAAATCCAATCAGCGAAATCAGCGTAATCAGTTTAATCC
>JBCNPS010000190.1:0-11621 GCA_039593235.1 Chitinophaga sp.
CCCTGATGGTAGATATCCTGAAAACACACGGACCGGATTCATTTGTGGGTAAACTGGCGAGTATTATACAAGGTACCACCGAAACCACCTTTTATGTACTGGCGGTGTACTTCGGTTCTGTAAACATCAAACTTACACGGTATGCCCTGGCCGCAGGTCTTATTGCCGACTTCTTTGGTATGCTCTGCGCCATATTACTGGCGTATCTCTTCTTCCATTAATATCATTAAAATGAAAAAGGGAAGGCAGCCTTCCCTTTTTCATTTTATGCCGGTATGTTAATCGTTGCATTTACCCGCTTCACAAAATCGTCGGCACCGGTAGGGCTGATCAGCCATTTCCTGTTGAGCGATTCTATGAGCACCAGGTTTTCCCTGTTAGTACACCAGCGCTGGTACTTGCCTATTTCACTGGAACGGTAGGTACCCAGGTACCCGAAAATGCCGCCAACTCCCAGTAAGCGGGAACTTGTGCCCAGGTCTTCTTCTGTAACGCTTCTAAGCCTTACCACATCTTCCAGCTGGATAGTAATGCTATGCAGCGGCCGCTTGATAAGTATAGTCGTAGCCGTTAGAATATAGTACCTGGGGCTCAGACACCAGGCCACCAGGATGGCCGGCACGAGGATAAACAACAGCATGGTGGTAGCCACTGCATCCTGTGAAACATCCGTGATCTGTCTGAATAAAAATATAAGTGTGATAATGATGACGAGGTTTGTTACAATCTTCGAGTTATCATCCAACGGGGCGGCGTATCGCATATATGGCTCTCCTTTAATTCGATGGGTAAGATAAAACAAAATGATTATATGCTATCATACTTCCCGGTTTTTTCTTCAATGGTTACATCTCCGTCTTTTCTTATCTGCATTTTTATATACACCAGCAACTGGGAAGCGCCGGCTTTAAAACACACTTCCTGGGTTTTACGCACCACTTCCATCAGCTCTTCGTAGGTACCTTCCATCACTGTTTCAAAAGGGCATACCCTGTATTTTACACCGGAGTCCCTGATCACTGCAATTGCTTCGTCTACTACCGGGTAAACCTGTTCTGATGGCACTGAAGGGATGATCTGGAGGGCTAAATTAATCTTGTTACTCATGTTTTTACAGCTTTATATATTTTTGGTTATCAAATTATTATATCTGTTTATTTAGCAAGATAATTGAATCAAAACAGGCCCTTTTCCGGTACAACCTGCTTTCCTTTATCACAAAAAGGGTAATATTGCTTATAGCATCGGTTTAATTATATCTTCTAAATAATTAACTATCAACTTATAAATCTAAATAAATTCCTTTATTCTTCTTTACCCGGGATCATACTTTGATTCGTTATATATAACAAATAAAGACCATTCATTTAATGGTAAATACTGCTCACAAAAGTGGTAAAACTACAAAAGGCAATACATAAATAAACATGTATTGCCTTTATAAGTATGAAAAGGTAAGTTATTTTTTCGTAGCCAGGTAGTTGAACTGGTCTATCCGGTCGAAGGTAAAATCTGCCAGCGAGCTTAGTTTATCGTTTACAGTATTGTCACCTTCATAGCGTTCAAAAATAATACGCAGATGAGGGGTGCGGCTGATAAAATTCCGGGCTCCTTCCAGCACTTCTGTCTCCATTCCTTCCACATCCAGTTTTACGATGATCTTACTGTCCAGGTTAAATCCGAGTTCGGGGACCAGGTCGTCGAGTTTTTCAATAGGTATATTCCCCTCTTTCTCATTTTCCCTGTCAATATAACTGGAGCCGGTAACGGTGTTCATAATATTAAAGTTCACCTTTTCCTGTTTGCTGCCAAGGCCGCATGCAAAAAGTTTTACTTTGTCGCCCACCTTATTGAGGGTAATATTTTCCTGGACGGCTTTGTGGTTTACCGGTTCAAACGCCACACAGGGAACACCTTTCCCGGCCAACCATACATCGTACTCGCCAATGCAGGCGCCAATGTCTATAAAGCCGTCTATATTATGACTTTCTACCTGTTGCTTCAGGAAATCGCGCACCTTTTTTTCATAGGCATAATTAATAAACTGGAAATCGGTGGTGCCTTTGCGGATGCGGAACTGTCCCATCGCCGACTTTGCATTCCATTCCTCCAGGGAGGGCTTATTTAATAATACCAGTTTCAGGGATGCCTGCAGGGATTTCCAGTCGTTATAGCGGATATATTCACTGAAGTAGGCAAAGTATTGCCGGTACTTGGATAAATTCTTCCAGGACGGATAATAGGCTTGATCTTTCATAAATCAGGGAGTTTGTAACGAAATTTAGGACTAAAAAAGGATAACAGCAAGCATCAGCCAGCCATTATCCTATTATTTCCTTACGTTATATTATATTTATCTATAATTAAAAAACACCCCTTATTTATATCTATTTCTTCTTCTTATATTTTACTTCATACAGGTCGTTCCGGATATCTTTTTTTGTTTGTACGCTTCCAAAGGCATGTAATTCCTTCAACAATACAAGATCCACATCGGCGATCACCACCATCTCGGTGTTGGGGGTTGATTCTGCTTTGATGCCGGTTACAGGGAAAGCGAAATCGGAAGGTGTAAATACGCAGGACTGTGCATACTGCAGGTCCATATTATTTACCTTGGGCAAATTCCCGATACAGCCGGCAATGGCAACATAGCACTCATTTTCAACGGCCCTTGCCTGTGCGCAGAATCTCACACGGTTATAGGCATGTTGGGTATCGGTCATAAAAGGCACAAACAGGATCTGCATCCCTTCCTCCGCCAGGATACGCGACGGCTCGGGAAATTCTACATCGTAGCAGATCTGGATGCCGATCTTGCCACAGTCGGTGTCAAACACTTTGATATCGCTTCCGCCCTTGATTCCCCAGGCCGCTACCTCACCGGGTGTGGGATGGATTTTAATATACTGCTCGTAAGTGCCATCCCGGCGGCAGAGATAAGAAATATTATACAGCCCCTCGTCTATTACAATGGGCATGCTTCCGGAAATGATATTTACATTGTACGCCACTGCATGCTGCTGGAATATTTCCCGCAGCTGTTCGGTGTACTGGGCTACTCCCCGGATAGCGCCCGCCGGATCCATCTGGTTAAATTCTCCCATCAGCGGGGAGTTAAACAATTCCGGGAACACCACGAAGTCGGACCCGTAATCGCTTACGGCATCAATGAAATATTCCACCTGCTGCAGGAAGCCATCCAGGCCGCCGTAGTCGCGCATCTGCCATTGCACCAGGCCAATGCGTACGGTGGACTTATTGTACCGGATCGTATCAAGATCCTTTTCATAATAAATATTGAACCACTGCAGCAGGGTGGCAAAGCCTTTGGAGGCTTCATCATTGGGAAGATAGTTCCGGAGGATCTTCTTTACGGTAAAGTCGTTTGAGAACTGGAACGTTAACGTAGGATCGTAAATTTCCCGGTCCTGCACCTTTTCAATATATTCCCTTGGCGACATCTTATCGGCGTACTTTTCAAAGTTGGGGATCCGGCCGCCGGCCACAATACCCTGGAGGTTTAACTGCTCACAAAGATTTTTACGGGCGTCGTACAGGCGGCGGGCCAGTCGCTTCCCGCGGTAGTCCGGGTGTACAAAAACCTCGATGCCATACAACGTATCCCCCTTGGGGTTATGTGTATTAAAGGTATAGTAACCGGTGATCTGTTCATAGGTGTGGCTGTCGCCAAATTTCTCATAATCAACTATGATCGCCAACGCGCATCCTACTACTTTATCATTTACCGTAACCGCTATCTGCCCTTCGGGAAAAAGCTTGATCAGCCGTTGTATGGTAGGTTCCCGCCAGTAACTGCCAGCCATATCGGCATAAGCCGATACCATAGACTCCTTAAGATCAAGGTAATCTTCCACGGTTAAGTTTCTTATTTCTACTGTTTCTGACATAACCTGTTTTTCTGTTTAAAAGACGATTGCTATCGTAATACTTCAATAATATCGAATTTTTTATTTACTTTGCAGTTAAAATTAAGAACTTCATATTTAACCATCCCCAACGGCAAACCTGCACATTTAATAAACCGTATACATCAATTACACCTTTGCTACCGTGCCGTTAATTCAAAACAGAGATATAGTTGTAATCGGGCTGCAACAATGGTATACTTCTATTGGAAGTAACTGTAAAAATATTGCGCTGGAATTTGCCCGGCACAACCGCGTATTATATATTAACTCACCGCTTGACCGGAACACCCTTATTTCCGGGAAAAACGATCCGCATGTACAATACCAGCTGGATGCCATCAGCAAAAAAGTACCGGCTATTGTTCCGATAGGCAACAACCTGTGGAACTACTACCCTTCTGCAGTACTGGAATCCATCAACTGGCTGCCTTTCACACCGTTGTTCTCCTGGTTTAACAAGCGTAATAACAGAAAGTTTGCCAACAGTATCAGGGAAGCTATCCGGGAAATGAATTTTAAAGACATCATTTTATTTAATGATAATGACATCTTCCGGGGATTTTATCTCAAGGAAATGTTACAGCCATCCAGTTATGTGTACTACAGCAGGGATTACCTGCTGGGCGTTCCCTACTGGAAAAAGCACGGGCTGCAGCTGGAGCCGCAGCATATTGCAAAAGCCGATGCCGCAGTAGCCAATTCATTATACCTCAAAGAAATGCTGCAGCAATACAATCCTTCCAGCTATTATGTTGGACAGGGATGTGATCTGCGGTTGTTCAACGCTGCTGATAAACATCCTGTTCCGGAAGATGTGCCAACCCGCAAAGGCCCGGTAATAGGTTATGTGGGCGCGCTTAAATCGTTGCGGCTGGATATTAATGTATTGGTAAAGATAGCCAGCGAACGGCCGGACTGGCAACTGGTGCTGGTGGGCCCGGAAGACGACGACTTTAAAGCCTCCCGGCTTCACCAGCTGCCCAACGTTTATTTTACGGGGCATAAAGATCTGTCGCAGCTCCCTGCCTATGTACAGGCTTTTGATGTATGTCTTAATCCGCAGGTACTGAACGAGGTAACAGCCGGGAACTACCCACTGAAAATAGATGAATACCTGGCCATGGGAAAACCGGTGGTGGCCACTGCTACCAAAACCATGGAGCTGTTCAGGCAACATGTATACCTGGCTGCAACGCCGGACGATTATGTTCCGCTGATTGAAAGGGCCCTGTCGGAAAATGCAGATCCTTCCCTGGCAGATGAACGTACCCGTTTTGCCCGCACACATACCTGGGAAAATTCAGTAGCGGCTATTTACCAGGCCATCTTAAACACCAGCGGTAACTGATATGAGCATCAAGGAAAAACTGAAACAACATCCTGGTTTAAAGAAACTGGCTTTATATCTCCTGATGCCAAAGCACCAGGCCCGCCCGCGCTTGTGGGTACGGTGGTTCGTAAATCCTTTTATTCATAAAAAAGGGAAGGGCGCACTCATCCGGAGACGGACCCGGATGGATGTACTGCCCTTTAATACTTTTACACTGGGAAGCTACTCCACCATCGAAGATTTTGCCACGGTAAACAATGGCATGGGCGCAGTGATCATTGGTAACCATGTAAGGATAGGAATAGGAAATGTGCTGATAGGCCCGGTACGTATAGGCGATAATGTTATACTGGCGCAAAACATTGTACTGTCGGGATTGAATCATGGTTACCAGGATCCGGAGGTGCCTATTTCGCTGCAGCCCTGTACAGTAGGTGAAATTGTTGTAGAAGCAGATTGCTGGATAGGCGCCAACAGCGTTATTACCGCGGGCGTTACTATCGGGCGGCATTCCGTGGTGGCCGGTGGCAGCGTGGTCACAAAAGACGTACCTCCTTATACAATAGTGGCGGGCAATCCTGCCCGCCCTATCCGTCAATATCAATCCTCCAGTGGTACCTGGGAAAAGATCTAGTTGCTTATTTTTATAAAGCGTCCTTTCTTATTAAAGCTGTTGTCATTCGACTTCACCTCCACTATAAAGTGCCCGTTTGATAAATTGCCGATGTTCACATCCGACTGGAATGAGTCCGGCGTGGTAAACATTAATTGTTGCTGCATCCGGCCGCTCATGTCATAGATCCTGACCTGCAGCGGCACTGCACCTTTGCGGCCAATCCGCAGGCGGATGTGATCCGTTGCCGGGTTGGGCGATATGGCCAATGAATCATCTGCATGAGAAATAATATCGTTGCCCAATACCATTAAATCAAAAGTGGTTGTAGCCGTTGCATCCCTGTCGTCGGTAACGGTGAGCCTGAACTGGTACTCCCCTGCCTGCAGGCCGTTGATCAGGGTTTGTACCTGGTCTGGGCTTTTTAAATTGGCCCTGGTAGGACCGCTTACCTGCGTCCATTCATACTTCACAATAGTACCATCGGGATCATAAGAGGCGCTGCCATCTGCAATGAACGAGTTCATTGGCTGCTGAATGCTTTTGTCGCCCTGCGTTTGCGCTACCGGCGCTTTATTTTCCACCGGCAGTACGGTGATGCTCACCGTAGCGGTCGCGGTGGCGCCGTTGTTATCTTTTACCGTGAGGCGGAAAGTATAGGTTCCCTCCTGCAGGTTGCTTACGTTTGTTTTGGCCGTACCTGCACTGGCAATGTTGCCACCGGCAGGACCGGCGGTTTTTTCCCAGAGCCAGGTAACGATTTGTCCGTCGGCATCCGCAGAGGCGCTGCCATCCAGGGCGGCGCTGTTTACCGGCAACTGTATGGTAATGTTGTTACCTGCATCTGCCACCGGCGATTGGTTGGGCGCTGCAGCCAGTACCAATATGGTTACCGTAGCGGTGGCCGTAGCGTTGTTATTATCTGTTACGGTAAGCTGGTAGGTATAGGTTCCTACTGCCAGGTTATTTACCACGGATTGCGCAGCTCCGGCCGTTGCCAGATCGCCACCGGCAGGACCGGCAGTTTTCTGCCACAACCAGGTAACAATTTGCCCATCGGCATCTGTAGAGGCGCTGCCATTAAGTGTAGCCGTGTTCACCGGTAGTTGTACCTGGATGTTTTTCCCTGCATTGGCAACGGGTGGTTTATTGGCAGCAGCCAATACGGTCACTTTTACGGTAGCCGTATCTTTTGCACCTGTATTATCTGCGATGATAAGGCGGAAGGTGTACACGCCGGCCACCAGGTTGGTGACGTTTGTTTTAGCAGCGCTGGGGGCAGACAGGTCGCCTCCTGCCGGGCCTGCGGTTTTGGACCATGCCCATGAGCTGATCTGTCCATCAGCATCTGTAGAAGCGCTGCCATCCAGCGAAGCACTGTTTACCGGCAACTGTACCTGTACATCGCTTCCCGCGCTCGCCACCGGTGGTTTATTAGCCGCCGCTTTCACGGTTACTGTGATACTATCGGCATCTGTTAACCCGTTCTTATCGGTTACCGTTAACGCATATACGTAGGCACCCTGGGTAAGACCAGTTACATTTGTTTTCACCACAGCGGGGCTCACAATAGTTCCCGCGGATGGACCGGAGATCTTTTTCCAGGCGTAGCTTTGAATAGTGCTACCGGCGGAAGGCGTAGATAAAGCACCATCGAGGGTAACATTATCTACCGGCAACGTGATAGTGATATCGCTGCCTGCATTTGAAACGGGGGGCAAAGTGGTACTGCCGGATTTAAATTCAAACGCACCTACATCGTACTTGCTTTGCTGGGGCCTTGGTGTATTGTCGAAGTCCGTTTTCAATGCAAAGTCCGTCATATCCCTGCCCGTGTTTACCGCAGTGGAAGTGGATTGCAGGCGGTAGTTTCCCCCGGCCCCGTCCACAAAATTAGCGGAGGCTACATCGGTGTAACAGAGGTTGTTTCCCGAAGTAAGCTTTATCGGCTGATCTCCTTTTATATACATTCCCTTTGAAGGGTAATCGAAAGCCGTTCCGGTTTCCACCAGGAGGTTATTATATACCTGGTGCCCGATGGGGGTTAGATAGGCAAATATTTTGATGCCGTTTTTACCTGCGTCGGTATTAACGATCGTGTTATTGTAGATGATAGCAGCGGGAGGAGGGAAAAGATCTGCGGTAGTATTTTCGGGTATCTTATCTGCCACATTGATCCCTTCATAAAAAATATCAGAGATCACGTTATTATATATCTCGCTCACACCTGAACCGAAAACGGTAACACCAGGCATGTAACCGGTGGTGATAATGTTATTATATACTTTTAAACTGGAACCGGAACCGATCAGGATACCATAACCGTGTGCAGAATTTTTTGAAGTGGCATAATTTACCAGGCGGTTGTTGAACACACGGTTGTCGCCGTTCTTCGCCATTGATATCTGTATTCCGTCGCTGCCGATGTTTTCCAGGTCATTATCATACACCCAGAGGTTTTCAATCCAGTGCGATCTCATATCCACACAGGTTCCTTCCGTCCAGTAGTAGTGAGTGTTGCCGATATAAAAACCTTCGCCGGTGGAATTGCGGCATTTAATGTGGTGCAGTTTCACATTCTTCATCACGAAGGCGCCTTCCAGGTATTGCGGCTGGGCACATGTTTGCAGGGTTTTAGCCTGTAACAGGATGTTACCGTCGTGGATATAAATATTATGTACATCAAAGTCGGACGCCCCCAGGCCCAGTGTAAGACCGAATATTTTCAGACCGGAGATGTTGGTACCGTTCAGGTCAAAACCAAATTCATAATTCTTATCCCCGCTCCCGCTGATTTCCACAAAGCGGCAGCTCGGTGCGTTGAACACAGCGGCAGTGCCCTGGTTCTTTATGCCCAGTTTTACCTGGCCGCCGCAGTTGGTGATCACAATAGGTTTGTCTGCCGTTCCTGTAAGATTACCGAGATGCAGGTATTCGTATTCCCCTGCCGGTATACATAAAGTATCACCGGGACTTACATTGAATGTTTTCATGGCATCGGGGTAATAGATCTCCGCCCTGCCATTGGCGCTATTACTCATGGGCACTATGATGCGCTTGCCTCCTGTAACCGGTGGCGGCGTAACCGGCGGTGTTGTTACCACACCATCTTTGGTGTACTGCAACATCCATTCATACATGTTCTTACCATCTTCTCTCGTATCGGGATCGTAGGCTTTGGTCCATGCATCATGTGAAGTAGAATTGTAAATAGACAGCTTCGCCAGCGGGTTGGGCGCTGGTACAGTGGCGTTGATATATTTTACCCAGTTCTTTGAATAGTCGGAAGGTACAGTGCCATCTCCATCATTGTGGAATGCCCATATGGGTGTGTTATTGCCGGCCACCACTGCTGCGAGGGCGGTAGTAGGCGGATACATACCGCAAACGATGGCGGCGCCGGCAAAGGCTTTTGCTTTTGTTTTATCTTCACAAAGGGCGCCCCATGTTAAACCGCCCCCCATGCTTAAGCCGGTGATATAAATACGGTCGGGGTCAATATCATATTTTGTAAGCAGGTAATTCTTAAAGAGTGTTACATCGCCGGAGCCTGGCCAGGTATTGAACTGGGGGGATATTACTATAAACGAATAGGTTTGATTATTTACTGTAAAGGTGTTGGGAAATCTACCGTCTGCAATCACATGGGGCAAACCATTATTAAGCACAGCTGATAAGGGAGCCTTGCTGGCCAGTTCGCCGTTACCATGAAAAAAAATGATAAGGGGGTACTTCTTTCCGCTTCCCTGACTGTAGCCTGCGGGAAGATATTCATAGAAGCCTTTTATGTTCGACATCGTCGGATCATTGAAAGATCGCGCTGTCTGTACCTGGCTGAAAACAGGGATGGATCCAAAACAGGATACTAAGAAAATAATAGCGCCCAGCCTATAAATACTGCAGCAAAAAAATTGCCTTAGCAATAGCAGATGGTTTATCATATAAATATATGGCTTGTGCAATGGTTTTTAAAAGTCTATCCTCATACTCGATACTTAAAAGTTCCCGGAAAAAGGGTTTTAATTATTGCAAAGAAAGCTAATTTTTAATTCACATAACGAAAAAAATTAACATATATCATTACAATAAATAAAGTATAAATATTTTATATCTATATTTATTTGTCTGTTTTCAATATAACATGTTTGAGAATCTGATTTTTATCAATAAAAAAATTACCTTTGCTGCTCCGGGTATTTTAATATTCCTCTTTTTTAACCTCATCCTGTAAAAAGCCATTATTATTCATACTACTTGATGTAATTAATGGTTCATGGCATTTAAACTTTTGGCTATTGTTCGCAACAGGCATTTTCATTCTCTTCTTGGAAATGTTATAATGGCTTTTTTCAACGTACTTTCTTTTGCATTACTGGTCAGGATGCTTTCCCTGAGCGCCTTTGGGGAATGGGTGCTGTTCCTGGCCACCTACAATATCCTGGACCAGGTACGTACCGCCATGCTGCAATCAGGCATTATAAAGTTCAGTGCCGGCACCGATGTTGCGGTTACCAGGCAGGTAACGGGAGCCGCCTGGTACATCTCCCTGCTGCTTACCTTCTCCTTTATTTTACTTTCCCTGCTCGTATATGCTGTTGCCTATCCTTATTTCAGTGCTACCTGGCATTTTTTCCTGGGATGGCTGGGGATCATGACCTTACTTTCACTGCCGTTTAACTTTGCCACGTGGGTGTTGCAGGCGGCGCACCGCTTTGATAAAATTGTACAGATCCGCATGTTGCAGAACGGCTCCTTCCTGGTGTTACTGGGTATTTTGTTTTTTATGAGACAGGTGACGCTTCATAATGTGTTGTATACTTATTCATTATCCCTGCTGATCACCAGTATTTACTGCATGATATTCCGCTGGACCGCATTAACCACCATGGTGGCCAGAACAAAGGCCCAGGTGAAGGAATTGTATCATTACGGGCGACTGATTGTAGGCAGCATGGTGTCGTCCGCGTTGCTGAATTATTCGGATAACCTGGTGCTCAGAACAATGCTGAGTCCCACTGCTGTAGCGGTGTACAGTATTCCGCAAAAATTCATGGAAGTGATTGAAATTATACTGCGCAGCTTCGTGGCTACTTCGCAGCCTACCATTTCCGCCGCCGCCAACCGGGGCGACTGGAAAGAGGTATCCCGGGCCTTTTGCAGGTATACAGGTACCGTTACTCTTCTCATCCTGCCTTTTGTGGTAGGGCTGCTTTTATTTACCAAACCATTGATATTATTGCTGGCTGCCAAAGCTTATTTGCCGGCTACGGATATTGTAAGGATATTCCTGTTTTCCGCCATCCTCTATCCTATCGACCGGTTTATTGGGGTTACACTGGATATGATCAACAAGCCGCTGATCAACTTCTATAAAAATCTCATTAAGCTGATTTTAAATATTGTGCTGGATGTTACGCTGGTACTGCTCTTTGCAGATATACGCTCGGTAGCCATCGCCTCCAGTCTGAACCTTTTGTTTGCAGTGGTATTCGGATATTTTTTCCTGCGCCGGTATCTTCCGGATGTGCACCTGAAAAGCATCCTTCAATACGGCTGGCTTGAATGCAAAATGTTGTTATCAAAGATCAAACTATTCCGGTTACAGTATAAATAATCTTCAGTTTATGAAACTAGCTTTTATTATACTGAGTCATAAGAACCCCGCGCAATTATGCCGGCTGCTGAACAGATTGCAGCACCCGCTCACTGATTGCTTCTGATCTCATCGGCCAGCAGCAGGTTGGTG
>JBCNPS010000191.1:0-11606 GCA_039593235.1 Chitinophaga sp.
CTCTACGCGGTGTAAGAGGGTGGATGGTTTACACCCCTTACGCACTCATGTAAACCGGTCGTTAATATTCCTATTAGTGACCCATTTTTTATCAAATTCTAGTAAAAAATATTTTTTCATATTCATAGTACGCCGGGAATTTACCCGGTGTATTGTATAGGATAATGATTCAAAACTGAATAGGCCAGATTGAAAATCCGGCCTCCCAACCTGGCCTCAAAATAATTAATCTCTACGCGATGTAAGAGGGTGGATGGTTTACGCCCCTTACGCACTCATGCAAACCGGTCGCAAATATTCCTATTAGTGACCCATTTTTTATCAAATTCTAATAAAAAATATTTTTTCATATTCATAGTACGCCGGGAATTTACCTGGTGTATTATATAGGAGAATGATTCAAAACTGAATAGGCCAGATTGAAATAGTTTGTTATTGTCCTATAAAAGCGCTTCAGTCAGCCCAATCATGAGGCAATATAACAGATATTTTTATACCACCTTTTACAAAAAAAAATGTTATGAAACGGCCCAGTAATTTACCCCGTATACCGTTAAGGATCGATGAAGATGATCAGGTATTCGTTACCATTGAAAGTTTACCCCAGGAATATCAACACCTGGCTATGCCCGCGGCTAAAATCTCCTTCCGAAGTGATGATTATGTGGATATCGTGAGCCAAACCATAAAACTTGGCAGGTTCACACTCCGTACACATGAAGTATTCAATAAGGAGCAGGATATTATGTTAATACCCTATACCAGGATTGAACTGCTGGCCCTCCATTTTATGGCCGGAGGCGAAGTGGTAGCCGAAATCACAGACCGGGGACCTTATATGATGGCCAAAAGGGAAATGACCTTGTTCAAACTGGAACCCAGCTCTCACAGAGCTCCCATGAAAGCATGGGATAATATGTTCAGCTTCCATATCGATATAAAACCGGAAGATATGGCTGAAATGGCATTGGAATACCCTGAGTTAGCCACCATAGCGAAAAAAACATCCAGGAAAGGCAGCGCTCCTGTTAATGCAGTGCCATATCATATTAACATGGCTTGTACAGAAATGATCGATGCCATTTGCAATTGTAAATTTGTAGGTAAACAGGCAGAGGTATTCATGCACAGGTGCTGCCTGGAACTATACCTGAATTTTGCAGCACAGGATGAACTGGAGGAGGAACCCATGCGGGTGTTCCCACTATATGTATCTGAAAAACTGGAAGATTCCATCAAATACCTCGTCAATACTACCAACGAAAAATTCTCAATAGCTAAAATGTCGATTCTGCTCGACCTGGGCATCCAGGAACTAAGGGAAGCCTTCATTGATAGCTTTTATATAGCGCCGGAACGCTTCCACCTGCAACGGCAAATGATACAGGCATATAGCACGGCGGTAACCACTGCAGAACCCCTGGAAAAAATTTGTACTTCTATAGCAATGAACAATGTAGAGGAATTCACTACCCTTTTTGAATCCTATTTTAAGTGTTGCATCGCTATCATTCGCAATAGTCAATGAGGAGATTGAATATCCCCATTTTGATTTTTTAGGTTGTTAATATGCCGGATCACTCCTGGTCCGGCAATACACACTTGTCCCTCAAAATAACCCTTGCTTTTTGTGGTCAGAGAAAGATTCCTTAAATTCCTTTTTCTTTCTCACCGCTAAAAGAAAGGGTTATGTCATTTCAGCAACGTACCATCTTTATTACCGGCGCAAGCCGTGGCATAGGTAAAGCCATCGCACTACGCCTCGCCAGTCGGGGAGCTAATATTATCATTGCCGCCAAAAGCGTGGAAGAAGATCCAAGACTGGGAGGCACCATCTACTCCGCTGCTGCAGAAGTAGAAGCTGCCGGGGGGAAAGCGCTGGCTGTACAGGTAGATATCCGGGAAGAAGCACAGATAGCCGCGGCCGTGCAACAGGGAGCAGAGAAATTTGGCGGTATAGATGTGGTGATTAACAACGCATCCGCTATACAGCTAACAAACACGGAAGAAACCCCTGCCAAGCGGTTCGATCTGATGTATGATATCAACGTACGCGGCACCTTCCTCGTAACACAACATTGCCTTCCTTACCTGAAAAAAGGAAATAATCCGCATATCCTTACATTATCGCCACCGGTAAACATGGATCCAAGATGGTTTGGCCCACATGTAGCCTACACTATCAGTAAATACAACATGAGCATGCTGGCCATGGGCTGGGCCAATGAGCTGGAGAAATATAAAATTGCCTCCAACGCCCTGTGGCCGGCTACCACCATTGCCACCGCAGCGGTGAAGAACCTGCTGGGAGGAGATTCCCTGATCAATAAAAGCCGTACCCCTGAAATCATTGCCGATGCCGTGGAATATATCCTGCAGCAACCTGCTTCTTATTCAGGCCATACATTAATTGACGAAGATGTGTTGAAAGCGGCAGGTATCACCAATTTTGATAAGTATGCAGTAGTACCAGGCAGCAAACTGCAGCGGGATCTGTTCCTATCTTAAAAAATTAGCCCGGTAAAATACCGGGCCGGGCCTTTCCTCATGAAGGAAATATCCGTGGCATATCCCGGAAAATAAACTGCTTATAAAGTTGCTCCGCCACAGGGTAAATATCTTCAGGAATTTCTACCATCTCCCCAAACTCCGACGTTTTATATAATGCACACCGTATTGCACACCAGCACTCAGAATCCTGCCCGGTGAGCAGCATGCCTAAAGCCGCCTGCTGATCTTGTATGATGGCATCCTGGAACACCAGGCTATAATGGTTCCACAACGTTTTCACAATATCGTCATCAGAAAGTTGCAGCCAGCGCTCAACATAAGGCGTCACAGCTTCCCACTCCCTTAAACGCACCATCAGGGCCACTAACGTATGCGCATAATCCCTGTCATACGGGGCTTGTTCAACAGCCCTCTGCGAAAATTTCAGGGCCAGGTCTAACCGGGTATTCAGCAGGTAGAGGCACCAGGCCACACGGCTCAGGTCGTATGCAGTAAGACGGGGATAATTATAGTTAAGTTGCTGCTCCATAAACAGGAGCAACGATAGTGCATCTCCGGTCTCTCCCTCGTCAACCAGGAACCCCAGGTAACTTATTTTGGCATGCAGCATATCGTAGCTGCTCCCCTTCTCTTCCACGGCCTGCCGGTACCAGGTATGCGCTATACTATGATCGGTATTACTTTCCGCGTACAACGCTGCAAGCGCGCACATAGGCAGGCACCTGGGGTTATAAGGAGCGGCCATCGCCGCTTTATACAACTTTTCCGCCTCCGCATACTCTCCCGTTGCTTTATAGCAATGCCCTACCAGAAGCTGTAGAAAAGAAACCTCCTGCACAGTTGATGGCGCATTTTTATAAACCGCAATCGCCGCTTCGTAACGACGCAGATCCAATAAGGTGTTGATCAGTATATGGGAAGTGCTTACACAGTGTGGATCATTTTGCAGGTGCTGCGTCCAGAGGGCAGCAGCAATGTCATATTCCTTTGCCTGGTAGTAGATAGCTGCCAGCTCCTTGTGCACATTAAACGTAATAAATTCAAATTTCTCTGCCCATTCCAGGCCATTACTCAACAGGGAAACATCGCCGGTTTGTGCTACCAAGGTATGCAATGCTTCCAGGTAAGCTTTTGCCAGTATTGCACCTTGGGGGAAATAGTCGTCAGACAAAATAAAGGCCTGTTCAAAATAATGAATGGCCATCCTTGTCTCCCCTATCTCGCAATTGCCGTATGCCAGCAGCAGGTAAAGGGAAACTTGCTCCTTGTATTGAGAATTGTTGCCTTGTAAGGTTTCCAGGTAAGCAATATCTGTTCTTTCCAGCATATTCTCCCGGTGGGGAATACGTTTTTTATCCAGCTGCTGCAGGAATGCGGGTAAATCCTTTTGAATCACATTGAGCAATGTTTCATTCATAATGATTATTTGGGGGATGAGTAACCTCTGCGTGTCACGTGCAAATAGTATACACATGCATCAACATGAAAGTACCATCACCTCACCGCATAATTATCCGCCGACATAGTCACCGGCCTGCGGTTCACCACATGCAGCACATAATCTCCAGAACCGGTTTCCATCACATACCTCCCTTCCTTATACCCCTTCTCTATCGCCATCGTTACACCATTCACAGTAATATCCGACGTCGATTCAGCAGGCATATAAACAGTAGCACGCGCATTCGCCGGGATATGCACCCTCAACGTGAAGGTATTGTCTTCTTTTTTCCAGTCGCTCACAATTTCACCATAAGGAGAAAGATAACTGGCTTTGGCGGAGGTAATATCGCCAACAGGTTCAGGCCTTATTACAATATCGTGGAAGGCAATGCTGCCCGGCGCTGGACGGATACCGGCTAACCCGCTGTAAAACCATTCCATCAGGTGGCCCAGCATAAAATGATTATTGGAAGCATCGCGGTAGCCTTGCCAGGATTCAGTGAGCGCAGTAGCGCCTTTGGCTAACTGCAGTCCGTAGCCGGGTACATCGGTGCGACTGTTCATATCATAAATCACATCTGATCGGCCTTCATCATCCAGTACACGGAGCAGGTAACGGTAACCGATGTCTCCGGCAGTGATGCCGTTGTTATGTTTGCGGATGTCTGCTATAATATTTTCTACGATATCGGTTTTATAACGGGGATCTGCCAGCTGCATGTATACCGACATCGCATTGGCGGTTTGACTTCCAGTAGCGTATTGTTTGGTGCTGTCGTTGAAAAAAGCGCGGTTATAGGCTTGCTTTACGGCTTCGCTTTGCGAAAGATATTTTTGCGCATCTGCTGTTTTTCCTAACAACGCTGCCACTTTCGATAAAATGCTGAGGTCATAATAATATATAGCCGTAGCCGTTATACCTTTGGGAGTGAGTTGCGCTTCTCCCGGAAATTTCGGGCCAATGTCGTACCAGTCGCCAAGGCCATGGGAAAGTATATGATGATTTGCTTTTTGTGCGAGGTAGTTCACGTAGCGGGTCATCATAGGATAACTTTCTTCCAGCACGGATTTGTCGCCATACCACTGGTACATATACCAGGGTAAAATGATGCCGTTACTCCCCCACTCCGGCGAATCGCGGAAGCCCGCTTCAAATTGTACATATTCCGGCGCAATGTCGGGAATAAGTCCGGTTGTTGTTTGTGCGTGTATCATGTCGCGCACTACTTTACGGCAAAGCGAGGCAATATCGTAATTGTATCTTATGGAACTGCCTACCAGGTGCGCTTCTTCCAGCCAGCCGAGTTTTTCACGATGAGGGCAGTCGGTGAATACGCTGGCGGTATTACTGCGGATGGCCCAGTCGATCAGCTTAAAAGTTTTATTAAACAATTCATTGGAGCAGGTAAACTGCCCGATGGAAGCTGCTGCATTACGGGTGTGTAAACTTTGCAGTGCTTCTATTTCAGGCAGTCCTGAGGGATTGTTTTTGCCGGCGGGTACGGCGCCATCAATTTGTATATACCGGAAACCATAGTACATAAACTGTGGTTGCCAGTATTCCGTATCGGCTCCTTTCAGGGTATAATTAAAAAATACCGGGCTGCCTACGGCAGACTGATCTGCCAGGCCCTTGTCTGTAATAAGTTCTGCGGGTGTAATACGTACTACCATTCCTTTTTTCCCTTTCAGGGAGATGGCGGGAATAGCAGATGCATTCTGGCCCATATCGTACACCCAGGTAGCGGGGCCGGTTTGTGTGATCTTAACGGGAGTAAAGCGGTCAAATATTTTCAGTGGTGCGGCGGTTTGCGCATCCAGTTGCGGCGGACCGGTTACGGCTACTGCATTTCTCCAGGATGCATCATCAAACGAAGGGGTGTCCCATCCGGGTTGTTCCAGGGTGGCGTTATAATCTTCCCCACCGTAGATGCTGGAAAAAGTAACAGGACCAGGCGCTGCTTTCCAGCTGGTATCGCTGACAATGTTTTCGGTACTGCCATCCCGGTATTGCAGGTGCAGCCTGCAAATCAATTGTGGATAGCCGAAGGCGCCGGTAAGTTTGCGATACCTTTCTCCAGGCACATAAAAAAAACCATTGCCCAGCATTACGCCAATGGCATTGGCGCCGGTATGTAACTGCTCCGTTATATCAAAAGTAACATAAAGTGCATGTTGATCATATTTTGTCCAGCCAGGGTCCAGGAAATGATCCCCTGTTTTTTTTCCGTTGAGATGAAGATCAAACTGACCCAATCCGCTGATGTAAACAGTAGCCCTTTGCAATGGTTTGGCGATATGGAATGTTTTTCTCAGCAGGGGCAATATATCTTTCCGTTGTCCATAATTTTTGTCGTTGGTAACCGCCGGCACAATGCGTGCATTATCGGGCATTTTCTCATAGCCTATCCATTGCGCCTGCTGCCAGTCGCCGGGAGAAAACAAGCCCGTATGCCACTGTGCGGTTTCGCTCCAGCCGGAAGGTTTTCCCTGTTGGTCCCATACCATTACTTTCCAGTAATAGGTGGTAGCAGGCAACAGGGTTTTACCATTGTAAAGCACCTGTACGGACTGGTCTGATAATACCTTCTTTGAATCCCATATCTTTCCGCGGTTACGTGTCAGTGCAGCGGGGTTGTCGGCCACCAGTATGCGGTAGGCAGTTTGGCGGATGTTGGTTCCTTTGCTTTGCAGTTGCCAGCTGAGTGCGGGCCGGATGGCATCAATGCCTCTAGGGTTTTGCCGGTAATGGCATAACAGGTGTTGCAGCGAAACCGGTTGTGCCACACCGGTGCAGGTGATACATAGCACTAGTAACAACAATAGCCATGATCTCATTATTCAACTGTTTTTGATGGGTCAGATATCTATGATCGCCTTTATCACTTCATTGCGGGGGTCCAGCCAGGAGGGGAACGTGTTTTTCACTTCCCCGAATTTCACGCGGTGTGTAATATACTTGTCCGGCTGCACCTGTCCATCTTTGATATAGCGGATCACCTGTTCAAAATCTTCGCGGGTGGCATTGCGGCTGCTCATCAGTGTGGATTCCCTTTTGTGGAACTCCGGATGTGGAAACTGCAGCAGGTCTTTTTGCAGTCCTATCAGCACGTACCGGCCGCCATGCGCCAGGTAATAAATACCGTTGTTGATCGCTTTCTGGTTACCGGTGGCGTCGATCACTACGGTGGGCATATCGCCGCCGGTGATTTCCCGCAGCCTTCCGGCTACATCTGTAGTGGCGTTAATGGTAAAAGGGATCCCCAGCGTTTCACGGGCAAACTGCAGCCGTTTATCCTGGATATCGGTGGCAATTACCTGTGCGCCGGCAATGCGGGCCAGTTCCATGGCTGCCAGCCCTATGGGGCCCGCTCCCATTATCATCACAAATTCACCTGGTTGTACACCCGCCCTGCGGATACCATGAGCGCTTACGGACAGGGGTTCCACCAACGCCAGTTGTTCGGCACTCAGCCCGTTTCCATGTACCAGCAATCGTTGGGGAACGGATAGAAACTCTACCATACCTCCATCTTTATGCACGCCCAGCACCGCTATATTTTCGCAGCAGTTGGGCTTGCCGTTGCGGCACGCAATACAAACACCGCAATTTTCGTAAGGGATCACCGTTACCAGTTCACCTACGCGGAAATTGCTGCTGCCTGCAGCATCCAGCGCTACAATTTCCCCGGCCAACTCATGGCCCAGGATACGGGGGTAGTTAAAATAAGGCTGTGTGCCTTCAAAAGCATGAAGGTCGGTGCCGCAAATGCCTATTTTCCGGATACGGATAATAGCCTGGCCAGCCTGCAATGCAGGCATCGCCTGCAGGCCATATTCAAAATTACCGGGAGTGGTACAGATCAGCGTTTTCACGTCAATTAATTTAAAAAAAAATATCCGTACCCGCACGTTTTATTTTTCCGCACAGGTACCCTGATAGCTATCAAAGAAAAATGATCAGGAGAGATATTTATCATAGTATATTATCCTGTCTGTAAGATATATTACCTATTTACCGCAAATAGCCCTTGATAAATCATGTTTATGTCATACGGACACTTAATTTTACACGTTTGTATTCTTGCATAATTTGGGTATTTTTACTTTTATGCACGACGATATCCCCGAATTGCAACGCAGAATATATACCGGTGATACACAGGCATTTAAAGAATTATATGATAGTTGCTGTGCGCCATTGCTGCAACTGGCAATGGCAATTGTTCACACAAGAGAAATGGCCGAAGAAATAGTAGCGGATGTATTTATTTCGGTATGGAAAAAAAAGAAAGATCTTAACCAGGTAGCCAACCTGAAATGGTATCTCTATGCGGCCACCCGCAACATCTCCCTTAATTATCTCCGTAAATACGCCCACAAAAAAACAGTGCATCTCGATGAAGTGCAACTGCCCGAATATGAGGTAAATCCTGAAGCGCAATTGATCAGCAACGATATGATGCGGCATATTAACACCGCTATCAGCGAACTCCCGCCGCAGTGCCGGCTGATTTTCCGACTGGTGAAAGAAGACGGGCTCAAATACCGGGAAGTAGCGGGGCTGCTCAACATCTCCGTAAAAACCGTGGAAAACCAGGTAGGCATCGCCCTGAAAAAACTCGTTAAAATGAAAGCACTCCTGGTATCACCTCTCAGGGATAACCAATAGTTTTCCCTTCTAAAAGGAGAAAGCATTCCCGGCATCACCACTCCCGATAACCAATAACCTTCCCGCCTAAAAAAATTTCCAGCCCCTTTGGGGGTATAATCATCTTGTGGTTGTCTTATACCCCGGAAGCGCTCTTCCGTCAAACTATCAGCATATCATGAACAACGACCGTATATGGGTATTACTCGGGAAACAGGCCAGTGGTGAAATTTCACCGAAGGAACTGTTGGAGCTGGGATCCTTACTAAAAGAACACCCGGAAGAAACCGCCTCCCCCGGAATGGTGGAAGCCATCTGGCATACGCCGTTGCAGGAAACTGCCGCCTCCGCTAACAATAAAACGCGTATATGGAACAAAGTAAGCCCG
Source organism: Chitinophaga sp. (assembly GCA_039593235.1). Lineage (GTDB taxonomy): Bacteria > Bacteroidota > Bacteroidia > Chitinophagales > Chitinophagaceae > Chitinophaga. Next base: position 8,994 of record JBCNPS010000191.1, read on the forward strand.
GAACTCAGCTCCACCCCACGCCGCAGCGTAATACGCAGGATGGCGACAGTAGCCGTAGCAGCAAGCCTGCTGGCGGCTGCATGGGCTGTATGGCAGTTTGCACGACCAACTGCACCCGTATTACAACAACTCAGCTCCGCTCCCGGTGGAAAATCAAAGGTGATACTTCCCGACAGCTCCATAGTATGGCTCAACCACGGCACACAACTCAACTACGAAAAAAACACCTTTGGCAAACAACACCGGGAAGTAACCCTTACCGGTGAAGCATTTTTTGACATCGCGAAAAACGAAAAGCTTCCCTTTATTATCCACGCAGGGAAAGTGAATATCCGGGTGCTCGGCACGGCTTTTAACGTGAAAGCCTATACGGGCGACAGCACCATTGCCACTACACTGGTATGCGGGAAAATTGCAGTATCCTTCCGGGAACAAACGGTAGTACTGCAACCTGAAGAGAAACTGATTATACCGCTCACCAGCACTACGCCCGTGTTTCAACAGCAACACCTGGAAAAAGACAGCACCGGGTATCTCCCGGGAACATCCTGGCTGAATAACAAACTGGCTTTCGACAACCAAACCTTTGGCGAACTGGCTGTAAAAATGAACAACTGGTACGGCGTTACTTTTCATTTTGAATCCCCCGGCCTGGAACAACTGCGGTTCTCCGGCATCATCGATACAGAATCCGTAGAAGAAGCATTGAAAATGCTACAGCTGTCGCGCCCCTTTCATTTCCGGGTCAATGGGAAAGAGATCCTGGTAAGTAATTAACACTGCATTATTCATCTTCCAAAAACAATTACTATGACATAAGATCACTACAAAACAACGCCACTTTTACTTTCCTTCACCCTCTTACATTCCATGTTATGAAAATCAAGTTCCAACGGACTTCTGATAAAAGTCTGCATGGCCGGCTGCCGGCCATCATTGCCCTGGCGCTGCTGATAACCGGGTTCTTACCGGCACACGCCACTTCCTCCACCCAGGAAAAGATCAGCATCTCACTGGAAAAGGTCAGCATAAAAACAGTGCTGAAAACCATTCAACAAAAAACACGCTGCCGGCTAATCTACAACGACGACATCCTGCCGGAGAAACCACCGGTATCCATCCATGCACAAAACGCCACGGTGGAACAACTGCTCACACAGGCCCTCACCGGCACCACCCTTCGCTACACCGTGATGGATAACAACGCCATTGTAATAGCGCCGGAAAACATACGTATAGCCAAACTTGCCGGCACCGTAAAAAATGAACACGGCGATCCGCTGATAGGTGTGTCTGTAAAAGTAAAAGGCACCAATATCGGTACCGTCACCAACGAAAATGGCCACTTTGAATTACAGGCTCCCGCCGGCGCCACGCTGGTGTTCAGCTATGTAGGTTATGAACAAACCGAAATAGTAAGCGGCGCCGGCCCGCTTAATGTAGTGTTGAAAGAAAGCGCCAGCGGCCTGAACGAAGTGGTGGTGGTAGGTTACGGCACACAAAAGAAAACATCCTCCACCGCTGCCGTGGCAGCCGTACAGGGAAAGGAACTGGCCAAATCGCCGGTCACCAATATTTCCAATTCTTTGGCGGGAAATGTTTCCGGCATCAGCATGCGCCCCAATGGCGGACAGCCGGGCCGGGACAACCCCGATATCCACATCCGCGGTATTGCCACCACCGGTAACAACTCACCGCTCATTGTGGTAGACGGTATCATCCGTAATAACATCAATGAAATTTCACCCAGTTCCATTGCCTCCGTCACCGTGCTGAAAGATGCCGCCGCGGTAGCGCCCTATGGATTAGGTGGCGCCAACGGCGTTATTCTCATCACCACCAAACGCGGGCAAACCGGCGTGCCTACGCTCTCGCTGAATGCCTACTACGGTGCACAAACGCCTACCTATTATCCGAAGATGCTGAATGCACAGGATTATATGCGCCTGCGCAATGAAGCCTATATGAATGAAAACCCGGGCGGCACACAACAACCTTTCAGCGAAGACCTCATCAGTAATTATGCTGACCTGAACGCTAAAGACCCCGACAAATATCCTATCAGCAATACCAAAGACCTGGTACGGATGCATGCACCCATCCAGAACTATAACCTGCAGTTAAGCGGCGGCACCAATACCATAAAGTATTATGCAGGGATGGGCTACCTGCAGCAGGATGGTATGTTTGATCCTATAAACTATAAGCGCTACGACTATAACGTGAATATGGAAATAAACGCCACAGCTACTACTACCGTGTCGTTATCGCTTATTGGCGCTATCGAAAAAACCAATAGCGTAGACGCCGCCACCACACCCGGTCAGCTGTTCCGCAGTGCCTATAAGCTCATTCCCATTACCAACCTGTACTACAGCAATGGCCTCTGGGGCGAGTTTGCCGGTAACACCCCCGTAGGGATCCTGAAAGCAGGTTACTCTCACCGCGATGCCACCTCCCTGCTCACTACACTCGGCGTGGAACAGCAACTGCCGTTCATTAAAGGACTCAGCGTGAAAGGAACTTTCAGTTATGACCCTAACGACTATACGATTAAAGGATGGCATACGCCCTTTTATTTTTACTCACAAAATACCGCTACTAACCCTTACA
>JBCNPS010000192.1:0-11582 GCA_039593235.1 Chitinophaga sp.
TGGTTCAATATAACACCCTGCGTACACCACGGGGCGGACAGTTCCAGGTAACCTTACCTGATGGGACCAATGTATGGCTTAACGCTGCCAGCTCACTGAAATACCCTGTTGCCTTCAAAGGCGCTTACAGGGTGGTAGAACTAACCGGAGAAGCCTACTTTGAAGTAGCACATAACAGGGCAATGCCATTTAAAGTAATGGTGCGCACCGGGCAACGTGACAGCATGGAAGTAGCCGTGCTGGGCACTCAATTCAATATCATGGCATATACCGATGAAACCATGGTGAAAACCACATTGCTGGAGGGTGCTGTAAAAGTCAGTAATAGCGGTATCAGTAAACAACTGGCGCCGGGCCAGGGTGCTTACCTGGACAGGCAACGTCATACGCTTGCTTTACTGCAGCAGGTAGATACCGAAGAAGCAGTAGCATGGAAAAACGGCTTTATTCAGCTGGATGGGAATGATATAACGTCCATCATGCGCATTATTGCACGCTGGTATGATGTGGATGTGGTATACACAGCTTCCGTTCCTGCGCATTTCCGTGGTATTATACCCAGGAACGTGCCTGTATCACGGGTATTAAAAATGATGGAAATGACCGGAGAAGTTCACTTTGAGATCAAAGGGAAACAGATCATCGTATCCCCCTGATGCATTTATACTAAAAACTGATACATTATGAGTCCTTAAAAATTCCACTCCCTGTACCCATACAGACACAAAAAACCGGAAGCGTTGGCCCGCTCCCGGCGATAGCTGGGTCTGTATGTAAAATCGCTCGTAGCAATTATTCATTATTTACCCAAACCATACAAAAGTATGCAATTGATGCTTTATTCCCAAAGCAGGCAGCTTCGTGCTGCGTGGGAAAACAAACTTCCACGATTATCGAAAAAAACATTACTGATGATGAAATTAACGGTACTCTTACTAACCGTTGCCCTACTGCAGGTGCATGCAACAGGGTATTCTCAAACAGTTACCATTTCACGGAGCAATGTACCACTGGACAAGATCTTCCAGGAGATCAGGAAACAGACGGGGTATAGCTTCCTTTATACCGATGAACAAATGCTGCAGGAACGGAAAGTAAACCTGCAACTGAAAGACGCTTCCCTGAAAGAAACACTGGAGGCTTGCTTCAGGGGACTGCCTTTTACCTATAGCATATCAGACAAAACCATCGTCATCAAACGTAAACCTGCGGCAGATGAAATTGTTGCGCCCCCCGACCAGGAAATCCGGGGCAGGATCACCAATGAAAAAGGAGAGCCGTTACCCGGCGTCACCGTGCTGGTGAAAGGCACAACGAAAGGGGTATTCACCAATGCAGATGGAGAATATGTAATCACCGTGCCCGATGGCAACACCGTACTGGTGATCTCCTCCATCGGCTACAACAAAGTGGAAATGCCGGTGAACGGGAAAAAGGAGCTGTCTCTCGCACTGGAGCCTTCCTCTTCCAATATCAACGAACTGGTAGTAGTGGGATATGGAGAACAAAAGAAAGGCACGCTCACTAACGCCATCTCCTCTATTACCGCCAAAGATTTCCAGGACGCGCCGGTGAACCGCCTCGACCAGGTATTACAAGGCCGCGCCACAGGCGTACAGGTTACCAGTTCCGCCGGCTCTCCCGGTGGCGCCGCCCGTATCCGCATCCGTGGTTCCAATTCTGTGAATGGCGGTAATGACCCGTTATACGTGGTGGATGGTTTTGTTGGCGCAGAATTTTTTGCCATTAACCCGGATGATATTGCTTCCATACAGGTACTCAAAGATGCAGCGGCAACCGCTATTTACGGTAGCCGGGGATCCAATGGTGTAATTCTGATCACTACCCGCAAAGGCAGCAAGGGCGGATTGAAAGTGAATTTCACAACAAGGCAGTCAACATCCACCGTTATCAAGAAACTGGACCTGTTGAATGCGGCCGACTTTGCGGAAACCGTTAATGCACACGCTACAGCGGTTGGTACTACACCAAAATTCACAGACGCACAGATCGCTGATTTCCGCGCCAAAGGCGGTACGGACTGGCAGAACGAAATCTTCAGAAGAGCGCCTGCACAGGAATATATGCTCAGTTTAGCCGGCGGTACCGATAAAGGCGGCTATTTTATCTCCGGTAATTATCTCAACCAGGATGGAGTGATCAACAATTCCTTTTACAAGCGGTATACGTTACGTTCCAATATTAACGCTAACCTTACCAATAGTATCTCTACTTTTCTGAATATTACCGGCTCTTACAGCACAGCGCAAAATATAGATATCCCTGCAGATGGCGCCAGCAGCCCGCTGGCACAGGCCATCACCTGGGCTCCTACAACACCTGTGTATAATGCAGACGGCAGCTTTGTTGTGAGTGATCCTGTAGGCTCACTGTCTTACAATCCTTTGGCACTTACCGTTAACCGGCTGGCGGTAAGAGACAGGATGCTGGCGAACCTTATCGGTGGTTTTAAGTTTGGCATTCTGCCGGGACTGACTTTCAATATGCAGTATGGCGCTAACTTCCTGCAGTATGAAGACAAGTCCTTTGGTGGAAAAATCACAAATAATAATACTTCCAGCGCCAGCATAAGATCCAACAAGGAAATTGTACTCCAAAATACCAATACCCTGAATTACAGCAGGGTGTTCAACGGCGTGCATAGCCTGGACGCCACCGCTGTAATGGAATACCAACAATCTACCTACAATTACTCTTCTGCCGGATCTTCCAACCTCACTTATGAAAATTTCCAGTGGAACAATCTTGCGCTTGGCACAGCAGGCAGTCCCGGTTCCGGCTATTCCAAATGGGCATTGTTTTCTTTGGTAGGCCGTGTGAACTACGGCTATAACGACAAGTATCTTTTATCTGCCGCAGTAAGAAGGGACGGTTCTTCCAAATTCCGTGGCAACAACAGGTACAGCTACTTCCCTTCCGTATCGGCAGGATGGGTAGTAAGTAATGAGCCATTTATGCAACAGGTGAGCGCTATCAATTATTTAAAATTACGTGGAAGCTGGGGGCTAACCGGTAACCAGGCCATTAGTCCTTACAGCACAATTTCATCCTATTCAAATATACCAGCATCGTTTAATAGCAGCAGTCACCAGGTAGGGTTGGTGATTGGTAATATCGGTAACCCTGATCTGAAATGGGAAACTACAGAACAGAAAGATATAGGAGTTGACATCGGATTGCTGAAGGGTAGAATATCCGTTAGTGCAGATTATTTTATTAAAGATACCCGTGATCTGCTGTTGCAGGAAAACGTTCCGATGTACCTGGGAGGCAACTCTATTACACGAAACGTAGGAGCTGTACAAAATAAAGGTTGGGAATTTTCTATTGATGGTGATGTGATCGATAATGGAACCATTCGATGGAATACCGGGTTCAATGTGTCGCTCATTAAGAACAGGGTAGTTTCCCTGGGCGAAGGTAAAACAAGGATTTTTGACCCCAATACCCGTAAGATTGGCGGCGGTATGTCGCCCCAGTCTGAATTTGTAGTGATGCCCGGTCAACCGCTGGGCTCCATCTGGGGCCTCACTTACCTTGGTACCTGGAAGCCGGGAGATACCAAAGCAGGTGAATACGGCGCCAAGCCTGGCGATTCCCGTTATGTAGACCTGAACAACGATGGAAAAATAGATGCGGACGATTATCATATCATCGGTACCGGTATCCCGAAAACATCCATTGGCTGGAACAATACCATCACCTACAAGGCATTTACGCTAAACCTGTTATTCCAGGGGCTCTTTGGATTTGACAGGCTGAACTACAATAAAGCGGTTGCAATGTATTATGGCGCCGATGCACGTGAAGCCACTTATGTGGATATCAAAGACCGCTATATTCCCGGTGTGAATGAAACTTCCGATATACCTGCCTTCAGTTCAACCAACAGGAACTTCACGCAAAGCACCCGCTTCCTGGAAAAAGGAGATTTCCTGCGCCTGAAAAATATCAGCCTGGCATATAGTATTTCCAAATCCAAATTGAAAAATATTGCCGGCATCAAACTATTTGTAAGCGCTACCAATCTCCTGACATGGACCAACTATTCCGGTATAGACCCGGAAAGCAATTCATCATCCGGCGATATCCGCCAGGGTATTGATTTCGGAACTTACCCGAATGTAAAAACCATCACCGGAGGAGTAACACTGAGCTTTTAAAAACAACAGTTATGACTATACGATATTATCTGAGATATACAATATACCTGTTTCTCTGCCTGATCCTGGCAGCCGGATGCAGTAAAGAACTAACAGAAAGCCCTAGGGGATTGGTGGCCGGCGATGATGCCTTAACCAGTCAGGCTGGGCTGGAAACCGTGCTTACAGGCGCTTACGGAAGCCTGATGGTGCCCTGGACAAGTGGCTTCACCACCGTGTCGCAGATTACCATGACTATGGGCGCCGACGATCTCACTACACATCCCGGCTCCAATAAGGAGGAGTTCAGGGAGTTTGATCTTTTTAAAGTATCCTCACTGAACAGCAGGATGAATCCCATCTGGCTGGGGTGTTACAAAACGATACAGTCTACCACCAACATCATTAACAACTATAACAAGGTGCTGAATGGCAACCAGGACACTATCCGGGCTATAGTGGGCGAAGCCAGCTACCTGCGCGGGCTGTCCTATTACTGGCTGACAAGGCTCTGGGGAGAAGTACCCATCATTCCGTCTGAGAAATACTTACCTGAATATCTTAACCTGAAAAAAAGCAAGCCGGCAGATATATATCAGCTGATAGAAGCAGACCTTCTCCGGGCGGAAGAATGGATGCCCAATGGCAGACGTAGCGGAGGACGACCAAATAAAGGGTCTGCAAAAGCCCTACTGGCAGATGTATACCTCACAGAAGCGGGATGGCCACTGAAAGACCAGGCAAAGTATGCACTGGCAGCTGCCAAGGCCAAAGAGGTGATAGATAATAAGGCGGCCTACGGTTTTGATCTTTACTCCGGCGATTACCTGAAAATTTTTGCAGGCGGAACTGTGGAAGACGTATTTACACTTTTTACACGCGGTAGCTGGGTCACCTACAATTCTTTTTATGGATTATCTACCATGCCGGAAGATGAAGGAGGATGGAGCGACTTTTTCCCTGAGCTGAATTTCTTCAACAACTTCCCTGCGGGTCCAAGGAAAGACGCTACTTTCAGCACGGAGTTCAAACTGAGTAATGGTACCACTATTCCCTGGCAACAAACAAGTACCCATCACCCCTATTATAAAAAATTCACTATCCAGTCTGGTAAAAAAGATGTGTACATGTCTAATAACCCGGTAGTCATGATGCGTTATGCGCATGTACTGCTGATTTATGCAGAAGCACAGGCACGTGCTACAGGTACGCCTAACAGCGAAGCCTATGCAGCAATTAACGCGGTACGGCGCCGGGCTGGTTTATCCGACTTAGCAAACGGTATGTCGGGCGCCAACTTTGCCTCAGCTGTTGTAAGCGAGCGGGCATGGGAATTTGCCGGTGAATGGAACCGCTGGTTTGATCTTGTAAGACTGGAGCAGGTAGAAGCCGCCAATGCCAATAAGGCGCCGGGCGATCTCCAGCTGGACGGCAATATTACCAAAGCAAACTACTGGATGCCTATACCCGGTGCAGATGCGGTAGTGAACCCTAATTTATGACCTATAGATGAATAAAGCTCCTATTTCTTTTTAAACATTTAAAGTCCGAAAAACCCTGCCGGTACAGCTAACAGCTGTACCGGCCATTCCACCCTAAAATGAACCCGTTATGAAAACGAGCAAACCAAAATCTGGCGCTCGCAAAAAAACTTTTTTGCGACGTACACCCGGGCTGCTGCAAGCTTGCTGCAACCGATTGAAGAAATTCCCCGTACTGCTGCTGCCGCTATGCTTGCTGTGCTGCACAGTTAACGCGCAATACCTGCTGCTGGACGATATGGAAGGGCATGGCCTCTGCTCCGGCAAATGGACCTATTACGCCGGCAATACCACCACCGGTAAAGTGGAATTTGGCGTTGCCAATCCTAATCCTTCCGGCCTGAATACCAGTCCGCTGGTAGCCAAATTCACAAAAGACACCAGCTGCTTTGAGTATATGAGCACAAGCTGTCAACTGACGGATTCATTTGATCTCTCTACCAACAGTATATTCAAAATGCTCGTGTACAGCAGTACGCTGGATGAAATTATGTTCAAACTGCAACCCGGCAACAACTACAGCAAGGCGGTATTCTTCACCTTCAAACCTTCCCGTGTGAACCATTGGGAAGAAGCCACCTACAACTTCCAGAGTGTAAAAACCCGCACAGATTTCAACACCATCGCCATACAATACATTGATGGCAAAAAAGCCAATGGTATCCTCTATTTCGACCTGGTACAGGGACCGAACCCCACTGCCATCGTTTTAAAAGATACTACCATCCTGATGGGGCATGAAAACGGCGCGGTGCTGACTGCATCCGTAATAGGAGGTACACTGAAAGCAACGCTGACTCCCGCTAACTGGTCGGCCGCTAATTTGCCCACGGGTGTTACTATCAGCAGTGTTACACGGGTGAACGACAGCACAGCAAATATTACGCTGAGCGGCAATTCCCCGGCTAATTATTCAAGGGCGGCCCTGAAACTCAGCATAGCAGGTGCAGAACTGACCACTGCTAACGTTGCCGCCTATACGGCAAAAGGAAACGTGGTATTTGAAGGCAATCCCAACTGGACACTTGTATTCGCAGATGAATTTAATGGCAATGGTAAACCGGACCGCACCAAATGGATAGTGGATCCGCGCCCAAAAGGATGGATCAACGGGGAACAGCAGGTGTATACCGATACTACGCACGATAATGCCCAGGTGAGAAACGGCCGTTTGGTGATTACCGGGAAAAAAGATTTTCCCACCGGAAACACTACAGAACCCTGGTCTTCCGGCCGGCTCATTACACAGGGCAAATTTGATTTCCTTTATGGCAAGGTGGAAGTGAGAGCCAGGCTGCCCCGCGCACACGGCTCCTGGCCTGCTATCTGGCTGATGCCTACCACCAGCGCCTATGGCGGATGGCCTAAAAGCGGTGAACTGGATGTCATGGAGCATGTTGGTAACAACTTCGGAACAGTGTTGTCTACCATTCACACACAAAACCATAACTGGACCAATGGCGGCGGTATCAGTAACAGTAAAAAACTGATGGATGCTGATACGGTATATCATGTATACGCCATGGAATGGGCGCCTGATACTATCCGGTTCAGGTACGACTCTACGCAGATCCTGTCTTACGCCAACCCGCATACAGACTGGAAAGACTGGCCATTTGATCAGAAATTCCATCTCATCCTGAACCTGGCCATTGGCGGGGGAATGGGTGGTTCAATAGTAGAGGCAGACTGGCCCGATAGTATGTTGGTAGACTATGCACGCGTTTACCAGAAAGGTCTTGGTACACCGGTATTGGATAGCATCACGGTAACACCGGCCGACTTGTCGTTCCTGCCCGGGAAACAGCAACAGTATACCGCAAACGCTTTGGATCAAAACGGGCACACCATGGCAATTACACCGGTATGGAGCATCACCGGCACAGGTAATACGATAACTGCCAATGGACTCGCCACGTTGAACAACTCGGGGCAGGTGATCGCCACTGCTACCGTAGACAGTACCACCAAAACCGGCGCTGCTTTTGTAACCCGGCGCACTGCTAACTATAAACCCATTCCGGCTAAAATAGAAGCAGAAAATTTTGACAATAGTAATTCCAATCGCACGGAACCCTGCTCAGACATCGGAGGTGGCCTGGATCTGAGCTATATAGGATCCGGTACCTGGTTCGAGTACGATATTGATGTACCGGTGCGCGACACCTACAGGATACAGTTCCGTGTTGCTCCCAATAGCGCTTCCAGTCTACGTGTTCAACTGGACACCACTACACTGCAAACAGTAAACCTGCCGGCAAGCGGCGGGTGGCAAAAATGGATCACTGTTACGTCGGCGCCTGTACAGCTGGAGCAAGGACAACAAACCATCCGCATTATTGCCAATAAGGACGGCTGGAATTTCAACTGGCTGCGCATTATTCGTTCAGACGCTGTTCATCTTGAACACATTGCTGTAAAACCAGACAGCGTCACCATTACTTTAGGGCAGGTGCAGCAATTTTCTGCAACAGGCTATGCACAGGATAGCAGCGTATTACCTGTATCGCCGGTATGGTCCGCCTCTAACGGTGGCAGCATCAGCAGCAGCGGCCTGTTTAATGGTAATGTGGCAGGCGATTACCTGGTGATGGCTACCGCCGGAGGCAGGCAGGACACAGCTATTGTGCATGTTATTGCTCCTCCTGCACTTACGCGCATTGTGATCACACCAGACTCTTTAACGGTACCGTTACGCGCATCCCAGCAATACGTGGCAAAAGGATATGACCAGCGCAACAATCCTTATACCTTTAAGGCGAACTGGAGTATTACCGGCACAGGAAACAGCATCGATACAAACGGCGTCTTTACCGCCGGCGCTACGCCAGGCACATTCGCTATCATAGCTACAGGAAACAGTATATCCGACACCGCAGTGGTAACGGTTGATTATACCTGTACCGTTAATAGTAAGTACGAAGCCGAAAGCGCTTCCAACCGCGCTCCCGGGCCGGTACTGGAAACCTGTACAGACGTTGGTGGCGGACAGAACTTCACCAGCCTGAAAGGAGGCGACTGGTTTGCATACAGCAACCTGGTGGTGCCTGTTGCCGGCAGATACAATATCAGTTTCAGGGTGTTGTCCACAGCGCCGTCTAAAATATGGATAGGCCACAGTACCTATAAATTCGACACCATATCCGTACCATCCACCGGCGGCGTATGGCAAACAATTACGGATACTATCAGGCTGCCGGCACTCAATTATACCGGCGTGCATATATTGTCTGGTAGTCCGAAATTTAACTGGTTCAGTATTGATAATTGCGCGGAAAATGAACCGGCCGCCCGTATGGCTTACAGCAAAGCTGAATATCCTGCGGAAGAAACAGATAGCAAAGGGCCTGTCCTTTATCCCAACCCAACCAACGGACAACTGACCATAGACCTGCGCGGTCAGTCGTACCGGCGACTTACACTGTTCAATATCAAGGGCAGTATATTGCGGCAATGGAACATTCAAAAAGGCGAACGGCAAGTCAGCAAGGACATCAGCGCCCTGGCAGCGGGCACTTATATGCTGATACTGGAAGGTGACAAGAAAAACAAAACCTTCCGGATTATTAAAATCTAAAAAAGAAAGCCGTCCCATCGATAAATGGGGCGGCTTTTTACTGACACTATGAAACGAACGAAGTATGCCGGGTTATTGATCATTAACCTGCTGTTATTCCATCTCGCCTTAGCGCAAAATGTAAAAATTATTTTTGATACGGATATGGATTCTGATGTGGATGATGTAGGAGCATTGTCAATGCTCCATGGGTTTGCCAATTCGGGAGACGCGGAAATACTGGCGGTGATGGTGTCCGGCCTTAATCCCTGGTCGCCGGGAGCGGTGGATGTGATCAACACTTATTACGGCAGGCCAAATATTCCCATCGGCGCTGTTCAGCGGTTTGGCGTATACCATAAATCAAAATATGCACGCAACCTTTGCGAAGAATTTAAACATAACGTTAAACTGGATGAGGATACGCCGGAAGCTACGATGCTGTACCGGAAAATACTGGCATCTCAACAAGATACAAGCGTGGTTGTTGTAACGGTGGGCGACCTTACCAATCTTTCCAACTTACTAAAATCAGGACCAGATCAATTCAGCGGGTTAAATGGTATTGACCTGGTAAGAAAGAAAGTAAAACACATTGTTTGTATGGGAGGAAGATATCCTGCCGATGTGGATCCCAACTCATGGGGAAATTTTAAACCCGACCCGCGCTCTACCCAACATGTTGTTGCAGAATGGCCAACCCGCATCTATTTCACAGGAGGTGGTCCTTTCGCGGACAGTGTACAAACAGGAAAGATCTTTTTCCAGGAAAAATATAAACACACGCCTATGGCCCGCGCTTACAAACTATTCCTGAAAGGCTGGAACAGGGAATGGCACCATAGCGCCGACATAATCGCCGTGTATGTGGCCATTAAAGGACATCTGCCTTATTTCAAATTAGAAGCACGCGGTTATAATCATATTTTTGAAGATGGAACAAATTTATGGCGTTTAGCGCCGAGAGATGACCGGCATTATCTGATCAGTGAATTTGCCAAAGGAGTTGACCCGAACACGATTGCTGTAAAATTTGATTCATTGATGGCGCCACAAAAATAAAGGCGCCGTATAAAATGTATTGCAAACACTATTCATACAGCGTTTCTATTTCAACGCTTCATCCAATTGCCGGTACAACGCTTCCTGTTCACTTGGCCGCCTGGCATTAGCGTGTATGATCTTCCCCTCACGGTTGAACAATACAAAAGTAGGATAGCTATTGATGGCGCCGCCAGCTGTTGCTATTTCCTGCCATATAGCCGCTATCTCGTCCGGGTTCATCCGGTAATGCTGTCCTTCAATATCATGATACCGGAGATATTCTTTCCAGGTGCTTTCTTTTATAACATCATCCATATCAAGATATACAAATACGATATCTTTCTGCTGATAGCGCTGTTTAAGCACAGGTTCAAATGTCATCTCTGTTTTACAGGGACCGCACCATGTTCCCCAAATGTCCAGGTACACCACTTTACCAGCGTAAGGCTTTACAAGATCAGCTAAAGTATGGATAGAACCGGGTTTTAGGAAAACGATCTGCGGATTAATGCCATTGCGCTGCAGGATAGTGCGGATCCGTTGTGTTTCTGCCCTGGCCTGTGAAAGGTATGCGCTGTTTGGATAATAATGCTGAAGGGTGTCCAGCAGAATGAAAGCAGTATTGAAACTGCCTCCATCTGCAGCATCGAGTATTTTGTTGAACAATATTTTATCCTGCACGGAAGCGGGAAGATGATGGTGAGCGAATAACCATGATAGCATTTGTCGCTCGCCATAATGCTTTACCAGGCTGTCTATTACGGGAAAAGGCGTTTGCAGGTATTCTACAATTTTCTGCCGCGGATCGCCTGCGCCTTTTCGCATCTGTAATGAAATATGGTAAGCGCTTTGCCGTTCCATGATCATATTTGCATAAAACCCGGTAGCCAGTGTAATACTATCCGGCAATGGTTGCCAGGTCATTACACTGTTCAACAGGCTGTCGCGGCAAGGGCTCTTTGCCCATGCCATCTGGTTATTGGTAAGATCGTTGAGATAACATTGATATGCGTAGCGTGCTTCGCTCATTAGCAGGCGTCGCAAATGCGCAGGGATGCCCAACGCAGCAATAGCATTGCTGCTGGCTTGCAGCTCTTTTTCTATCGGGGCCATCACTTTTGTTTGCCACTCTGCTGCGGTAACTTTTGCAAATTCATCCTGCATAAAAAATGGCGCGGAATGGAAAACGCCTTGCCGGAGGAACTGGTTTTCCGGCGAAGCCTTCCCTTTAATATGGGCAGTGTCTATATACAGATCACGGCCGGGGCTTAGCAATAG
>JBCNPS010000193.1:0-11572 GCA_039593235.1 Chitinophaga sp.
ATATTAATAGGTACTGTTATCTACAGCAGGCACTTTTAACATAGTGGTATCCACTTTCCCGTTAAAGTCGCCGTTTATCACTTGTTTGATATTGTTCAGATACTGGTCGCGGGCATTGATAGCGGTTTCCAGCGAATCAGCCCTCATTTTAAGATGAATAAATTCTTTGCGCTGCTTCAGGTCTCCATAGCCAGGTATATAGTACCGCAAAGGCGTAAACACTACCGTAGCTACTGTAATGGCTACCAGTAACACAAAAAGGGTGCTGAAGGCAATGTACACGCTCATCCGGGATAGTTTGAACGAGGTCACTTCTTCATAGGTATCATCATTCATAATTACCAGACGGTATTTATGACTCAGTTTCTCGAGATTTCGTCTGTTGTTTTTATTACCCTTCCTGGCCATGTTTTGTGGTACTTCTTAAAGAACACTGTTTCTTTTAAGGCGCGCTAAAGTTAATCATTATTGTAAAATAGGAAACAGTGTTTTACGGATTACCGGCAGAAAGAGCGTTTTTTATTTGAAAACCAGCGGGTTAAAATATATCCGCTGTTGGAAAAAAGTCAGCAGCACTTCTCCCGCACTCATATTCAATCAACTATTTTATCCTATCTTTAAAATATTTTTTCAAACTGTAAGTTATATATATTTAGCCTATACACCCTGGCATCCATGAATTGCATCAAACTGCTACTAAAGTATCTGGGAATAATAATATTGTCATTTTGCCTGGTTTTGCCGGCTGCCCGGGCACAAAATAAGCCTCAAAATCAGCCTCAGCAAACAAATTCCCAGGGCCAGGCCCCCAATAAACAGCAACAAAGACCTGCTGCCAAGCCCCTTTTTAAACCACGCGAACAACGCGTACAGGATCGCCGTCCCCCTTCAGAAGTAATGCTGGAAAAAAAGAAATGGACCTGGAAAAGACAATTCTTCCAGAACATGGCTACCCGGTTCAATTATTACTTTCATGCCAGGGTGAAGCTGGAAAGGGTGGTGAAA
Source organism: Chitinophaga sp. (assembly GCA_039593235.1). Taxonomy (GTDB): domain Bacteria; phylum Bacteroidota; class Bacteroidia; order Chitinophagales; family Chitinophagaceae; genus Chitinophaga. Next base: position 1,006 of record JBCNPS010000193.1, read on the forward strand.
ACCGCCAACCGCGACGGCCAGGATAATTATAACATCCTGTTGCCATTTTACCCGTTCAGTTTACAGAGCCAGGGCTTCAGCAAAGGAGAACTGGATTCCGTTATCGATAAAACAAACATGGCCATCCAGCTGCACGACCCCCGCGGTAAATGGATAGACGACTGCTTCCTGCTTATGGGCCGTGCCTACTTCTATGAAGGCGATCTTGAAAATGCCAATAAAACATTCCAGTATATTAACATCGCCTTTGCTCCGAAAACGAAGTCGGAATACAAAACAGTAGTAGGAGCGCACGAAAATGACCAGATCTCTATCGCCACTAAAGAAAAGAGAAAAGGCTTCTTCGGCCGCCTCAAACATACTAAAGCACGTAACGACGCCTTCCTGTGGAGAGCCCGTACCCTGCTGGAACAAAAGGAATATGATGAAGTACAGGCGCTGCTTAACATCCTCAACACGGATCCGAACTTCCCCCACCGCCTCGATGGCGACCTGGCGGAGGTACGCGCTTACAGCCACTACATCCAGAAAAGATACCCTGAAACAATAGAACCGCTGAAAGTGGCCATTGATAAAAGCCACGACAAAGTAGCCAAAGCCAGGATGTCGTATATCCTCGGCCAGCTCTACCTGCAGCAGCAACACCCGGATTCCGCGCTGGACCAGTTCCGTACCGTGATCAGCATGAAACCTGATCCTATGATGGATTTCCAGGCGCGCTTACAGATTGCCAGAACCAATGCCCAAACTACCGGTAATGTGGCCGCCAGCATTGCAGGGCTGCGCCGCATGCTCAGGAAGCAGCGGTTCGAGCGCTTCCGCGACGGGATCTATTACACCATGGGCGTGCTGGAATACCCCGACCACCCGGAGGCTTCTCTTAACTATATGAAGCAATCACTGAAAATACCCAGTGATAACCTCATGCAACGCGCTATTACCTACAAGGGTATGGCGGATATTTACTACGACCTGCGTAATTACCCTGAAGCCAAAAAATATTATGACAGCACCGCCGGCGTGATGACAAAAGACTTTGTGGACGCATCTACCGTGGAAACACGCAAAAATGTACTCACGGAAGTGGTAGCACGGCTGGAAACCATTCACCGGGAAGACAGCCTGCAACGGTTAGCCGCCATGTCCCCGTCGGATCGGAACATTGTGTTGTCAAAAATGGTGGCTGCAATGGAAAGTGAAGCTGCCGAAAAGAAAAAGAAAGAGAAACTGGCCGCCGCCAATCCCCAGGAAAATCCTGCCGCCTTCAGCATGAGCGGGGGAGGCACCGCCTATTCGCCAAAAGAGGAAGCGGGCGACTGGTACTTCTACAACGCAGCCAGTAAATCGGCTGGTTACTCAGAATTTAAACGCAGGTGGGGCAGCCGTCAGCCCGTAGATAACTGGCGCCGCAGCCAGAATGGCGTGGTAAATGCCACCAACAGCGGAGGCCCTATAGAAATAACAGAAGAAACAAAATCCGTTACCCTGGGTGAAGTACCGGCAGACAGCATCAGTACGGAATCGCTGGCAGCGGGTTTGCCACTCACACCGGAAAAACTGGCGGCATCCCAGAAAGCAGTGCAGGACGCCTGGTTCGACCTGGGTAAACTGTACTATGATAAGCTGGAAAATTATTCGCTTGGCATAGAAACCTACGATTCCCTGCTGATCCTCTTCCCGGATCATCCGCGTAAGCCGGAGGTATTATATTCCCTGTATGTATGGCATGGGAAACAAAATCATACTGCCCAGGCCAATCACTATAAAGCAATGGTGCTGAACCAGTACGGTAATACCAATTTTGCAGACATCATCCGCTCTGGCGGGCTGAAAGATATTGACGCCCAGAAAAAGAAGGAGATCAGCGCCGCGTACGACGCTGCTTATGAAGCCTTCCGCCAAGGTAAGTATGCAGAATCCATGGCCATGAAAAAACAGGCCGACAGCACCTTTGGCATCAATTTCCTGCAGTCTAAATTTGACCTGCTGGAAGCTATGTTGATCGTAAAAACGGATACACTATTCGCTATCGACAGCCTGCGCGCCGGGGATACCCTGCAGCTGTCGCGCAAGGCAGTACAGGCAGTGCTGACCAAATACGCGGCAGACGAACCTGTGCGCAACCAGGCCCAGGCCCTCATGGATGCCCTGAACCACCGCGCCGAACTGGCCGATTACCTCGCCAAACTGGAAGTAAGGAAAAAAGACGCCAATGGCGTATTGCTGGATGAAGATATTACCATGCGCTACCCCTGGCAAAATCCGCAGCCGGTACTGGCCGACAGGGTCAATACGGCCAAAGCGCCGGTAGATTCCGCTAAAATAGCGGCCGGGGTAACCGGCAACTTACCAGCCCCAATGGCCACCGTGGCGCCGCCCAAACCGGTTACACCCTACAAATTAACAGCCGATAACCCGTTTTTTGTGGTGCTTTCCTTCCAACGCGTGTCTAAAGAACTGATGGATGAAGGGCTTAACCAGTTTACCCGGTATAATGCTGCCAAACACGCAACGGATAAAATTGAAGTGGGCAGCTTTGTGCTCACTCCCAATGATGTGATGCTGATATTCCGGCTTTTTCCTAATGAAGACAAGGCACTGGCCTATTTCGACGAGATCCGCGATGAAGCCGCCTCGAATATCATCCCACGGATCAGACCCACAGAATATAATTTCTTTGTGATTTCCAGGGATAATTTCATCTTATTAAACAGTACCAAGGACCTGACAGGTTACCGCAAGTTTTTTACAGATAATTATGTGACCCAGTAAGTATTTTTGGAATTTTAAATAGCTTTGTCGGTCAGACTGTCACAAACAGGCTTGTTTATTGCGTATTGACTTTATTGAAAAAATTAGCCAACAGATAGTAATAAATTATTTCATATAAAAGAATTTGGGCAAATCTGGCCATAAAACAAATTAACTAAGCGCATGAAAAAATCGGTGAAAATATTGTGGCGGGTGGCTTTTGGTATCTTAGCATTACTTGTTCTGTTAGTTTTACTCATTAACTTCCGGATCATTGGCAGTATGCCATCGCTGGAAGAACTGGAAAATCCGAGGGCAGCACTGGCCGCAGAGGTTATTGCCGACGATGGTACTATTTTGGGTAAATACTACCAGGTAGACCGTTCCAGCAGCGATTACAATGAGATCTCCAAAAACGTGATCAACGCGCTGATAGCAACGGAGGAAACCCGTTTTTATGACAACTCCGGTATTGATCCCAAAGGCACGCTGGCTATCCCTTTTTACCTCCTGATCGGTAAAAAACGCGGCTCCAGTACCATTACCCAACAGCTGGCACTGAACCTGCAATCAGATAACCTGGGGAAAACACGTTCCGGCAACCCCATTGGCAGGGCCTTCCAGAAAGTACAGGAATGGATCATTGCTGTAAAACTGGAAAGGAACTTTACCAAACAGGAGATCCTTACCCTGTATCTCAATACGGTAGCTTTCGGAGATAATGTATATGGAATAGAAAACGGCGCCAGGACCTTTTTCAGTAAAGATGCGGGGCACTTATCTATTGAGGAAGCTGCCATCCTGGTGGGAATGCTGAAGGGCAACACCCTTTATAACCCCCGCAGGAATCCGCAAAATGCACTGCAACGCCGTAATACCGTTATCAGCAATATGCAGGAAGCCGGTTTTATCACCCCGGCAGAGGCGGCAGCTGCTAAAAGCAAGCCTATTGTACTGCACTATAATAAAATTGACCACAACAAGGGATTGGCCCCTTATTTCAGGGAAGTGCTGCGGGATGAACTGAAAGGTTGGTGTAAAACACATAAAAAAGCAGACGGGTCGGAATATAACCTCTACCGCGACGGGCTGAAAATATATACCACCATCAACCCGAGAATGCAGTTGTATGCAGAGGAAGCCGTGGCCAAACACCTGGCGGTACTGCAAAAGTCGCTTTCTGCGCAAAACGACGTAAAAACAGGCAGTGTCTGGAAAAAATGGCCCAAATACCTGGATCAGTACATGAAAGAATCTGAGCGGTACAGGGCTATGAAAGATGATGAAGCAGATGATTCCACCATTGCCAGGGTGTTCAACACGCCTGTGCGGATGAAGGTATTTGGCTGGAAAAGCTCCACGGAGCCGGACCTGAATGAAATAGATACCACCATGACCCCGCTGGACTCCATTAAATATATGCGCGCAATTTTACAGGCGGGCTTTATGGCAATGGATCCTGAAAGCGGTGAGGTGAAAGCCTGGGTAGGCGGACCGGATTTCCGTTACTTTAAAAACGACCACGTGGCTAAAACCCGCCGCCAGGTTGGTTCTACCTTTAAACCTTTCCTGTATTGCTTTGCCATCATGAATGGTATGTCGCCCAACACCATTTTGCCCAATGAGCCCATCTCTATCAACGGATGGACGCCGCATAACTCGGAAGGAAGCACCGGTGGTACTATTACCATGGCCGGCGCGCTTGCCAAATCATTGAACCTGGTGGCCGCCTACCTGATCAAACAAATTGGGGCCAAGCCATTTGCCGATTTTGCCAAAAATAAAGTAGGCTTCTCCAGCGATATCCCCGCTTACCCGGCTATTGCGCTGGGTGCTGTGGAATTGTCGCTATATGAACTGATGCAGGGCTACACGATGTTCCCTGCCAGGGGCATTAACACTAAACCTATTTATATTACCCGTATTGAAGACAGGAACGGCAATATTCTTGAAACATTTGCACCGGTAAAACGTGAAGTGATCAGTGAAAGGGAGTCTTATACCATGGTGAAGATGATGGAAGGAGTGGTAGCGCCGGGTGGTACAGGAGCCCGTATCCGTTCCCGTTTCAACATCCAGGGTGAAATAGCCGGTAAAACCGGTACTACCAACGATAACACCGATGGCTGGTTTATGGGCTACACGCCGAAGTTACTGGCGGGTGCATGGGTAGGCTGCGAAAACAACTTTATCCACTTCAGCACCACGGCCATTGGACAGGGCGCCAATACCGGCTTACCCATCTGGGGATATTTCATGCAGAAAGTGTATGCGGACCCCACGCTGAAAATCGGTTCCAATGATCATTTCCCGGTGCCGCCGAATATGAGTGAAGACGATATTTACATGAATTACGATTCCAATGTAAAACCCGGCGCCGAATCAGATAACGTAGGCAACGGTTCAGCAAACGATTATGGCTCCGGCCACGCCAGCGATTACGCTACTCCCGGCGCCGACAGCCAGGAACCGGCAGCTCCTGCAAAGCCAAAAGAAGAGCATAAGGACAAAGACAATAAGGAAAACAAGCCGAAGGCTACTATGCCGCCTCCGGCGCCTAAAAAAGGTGAGTAAGGCGCGCCTTCGGCGCTTTAAATTGTCCTGGAGCAGGATTACCTTGATTTTAATGATTTTTTTGAATTTTTAATAATAATTAAGGGAGATATAAGCGAATCTGTCGCATATATCTCCCTTATTATCTTAATGATAAAAGGAGATGAAAGCAGGTAATGCTTCTATCTCCTTTTATCATTTATAAAAATCTCAAAGTAAAAATCAAACTAATCATAAAAATCAGCGTAATCCTGCTCCAAGACAATTTAAAGCGCCGAAGGCGATTAACTAACCGCTTTGTTCACCAGCGCAGCCGCTTCGCTGAGCAGGATAGCAGACTGTACTTTCAGACCGCTTTCTTCGATCAGCACTTTGGCCTCTGCGGCGTTGGTACCCTGTAAACGTACAATGATAGGCACATTGATGTTGCCAATGGATTTGTAAGCGTCAATAACACCCTGGGCAACCCTGTCGCAACGCACAATACCACCAAAGATATTGATCAGGATAGCTTTCACCTTTGGATCTTTCAGGATGATACGGAAGCCTGCTTCCACGGTTTGGGCGTTGGCAGTACCACCTACGTCCAGGAAGTTAGCCGGTTCACCACCGCTCAGTTTGATCATGTCCATGGTAGCCATGGCCAGGCCGGCGCCGTTTACCATACAGCCTACGTTACCATCCAGTTTCACAAAGTTCAGGTTGTATTTGCTGGCTTCTACTTCTGTAGGATCTTCTTCAGAAATATCGCGGAGCGCTTCCAGGTCCGGATGACGCATCAGGGAGTTGTCGTCCAGGTTTACTTTGGCATCAACGGCAATGATCTTGTCGTCGCTGGTTTTGAACAGCGGGTTGATTTCCAGCATGCTGCAATCCAGTCCTACGTATGCGTTATAGAGATTGGTCACAAATTTCACCATGTTTTTGAACGCTTCACCGCTCAAACCGAAGTTAAAAGCAATGTTACGCGCCTGGAAAGGCTGCAGGGTCATATTTGGTTTTACCCACTCTTTAAATATTTTCTCAGGAGTGCTGTGCGCTACCTCTTCGATATCCATACCACCTTCTGTGGAATACATGATAACGTTCTGGCTTTTAGCGCGATCCAGCAGGATAGACAGGTAAAATTCCTTTACAGGGTTAGCGCCCGGGTAGTAAACATCCTGTGCTACCAGTACTTTGTTTACCAGTTTACCGGCTTCGCCGGTTTGAATGGTTACCAGGGTGCCTCCCAGGATATTGCCTGCTATGTTTTTAATATCTTCTGCATTTTTTCCTACTGCCACACCTCTCTGTTCCGTACCACGGATCTTACCTTTTCCGCGTCCACCCGCATGAATCTGGGCTTTTACAACGGCAAATTCATTACCAAATTGCACTTTCAGCTGCTTATATGCTTCCGCAGCCGCTTCAGGGGTATCCACCGGAATACCTTCCTGTACCGGTACATTATATTTTTTCAACAGTTCTTTAGCCTGGTACTCGTGTAAGTTCATCGGAATAAAATTTGCCGCTAAAATAGGTCATTATGATTTAAATATAAAACTGCAGTCATTTGTGAATTAAAAAATAACTTTGCGCGGGTTTGTTTTTTAAATCCGGCTTTTAACTAATGTATAAAACAGATGAGTGAACTAACAGCAAAGATCACAGCAGCGGGGGAGTATATCAGCAAATACTTGCAGCATAAGCCAGTGGCAGGGATCATACTGGGCAGCGGCCTGGGTAACCTGACAGCGGAAATTGAGGATAGCATTGAAATTCCATACAGCAGCATACCCCATTTCCCCGAATCAACGGTGGAAGGACATTCAGGTAAACTGATCCTGGGGCATATGCAGGGAAAGCCGGTAGTAGCGATGGCAGGGCGTTTTCACTTTTATGAAGGTTTTTCCATGCAACAGGTAACTTTCCCTGTTCGCGTAATGAAAGCCCTCGGTATCCATACCTTGTTTATTTCAAATGCCGCCGGGGGAATGAACCCATCCTTCCGGGTAGGCGATCTGATGATCATCAGGGATCATATCAATCTGCAGCCGGAACACCCGCTGCGCGGTAAAAACGAGGACACTCTCGGTCCCCGTTTCCCGGATATGAGTGAACCCTACGCCAAAACACTGATCGATGCAGCGAATAAAATTGCTGCAGCCAACAATATATCTTTACATAGCGGCGTATATGTAGGGGTTCAGGGACCTACCTTTGAAACCCGGGCAGAGTACAAATACATGCACATTATCGGTGGCGACGCCGTAGGAATGAGCACCGTACCTGAAGTAATTGTAGCGGCACATGCCGGTTTGAAAGTATTTGCTATGAGTGTGATCACCGATATTGGTATCCGTGAAGAAGAAAATGTGATCACCCATGAAGAAGTACTGGCAGCTGCAAAAGCGGCAGAACCTAAGCTTACGCTGATATTTAGTGAATTAATCCGGCAACTATAAACGCTTTTGTTACTTTCGGATGAGGCAAATTTTCATTTCCATAGCCCTGCTCTTCTTGTGCGGGAATCAATTAATGGCCCAGTTTAACTCCGGCCGCTTCGGTAACATGGGCGGCGGAGGAGGCGGTACCAGCAAAATGCAGCGGGATACCTCAAAACATGAGCATGAACCGGATACGCTAACGCTCACCTACCGCATCCTCGGTGAACCTACCGATTATAAGCTGGACTCGTCTGTAGCGGATTTTCAGACCAACTACCTGAAAGTACCCTCTTCGTATACCACCCTCGGTAATACCGGTAGCGCTGCATATAACATGATTTTTACGCCCCGCATGAAACCCGGCTTTGATGCAGGCTTTCACGCTTACGACGTATATTCCAACTCCCATAAGGATGCCCGTTTCTACTATACTACACGCCCCTACACAGAGCTGCAGTACCTGGTAGGCAGCAAACAGGAACAGGTGATCGGGCTTTCCCATACCCAAAACCGGACGGAACGCTTCAATTTTGCCTTCGACTACCGCAAAATAAATGCGCCGGGATACTATCGTTCCCAGAACACGAATCATGACATCTACCGCTTCACCGCCCGGTACCAGAGCAAAAATAAACGCGCCAATACCTACCTGAGCTTTTATTATAATAAGATCAACGGCGGGGAGAACGGGGGGATTAGGAGCGATACGTTCATGACCAACAGCACTTTTAAGCAACGGAAAACCATCCCGGTGAACCTTGGTAACAGCGCGTCTACAACATATGCTTTTTTCGGCGGTACCATCCCCGTGAAATCAAATTACAGGGAAACAGGATTCCTGATCCAGCAGCAGTACGACTGGGGCCGGGGCGATAGTATTCATGTGAATGATACCACCGATTATTATAAGTACGACCCGATATTCCGTGTGCAGTACACGTTCAATTTCCAGAACAATAACTACGAGTTCCTCGACTCCAGCCCGGATACCGCTTTCTACTCCAACCATTATAATTTTTTACCCGGAGATACAGTGGCGTCCAAACACCAGTGGAAAATGATTTCCAACGACATTTCGCTTATCCAGTTCCCGGTTCTCGGCAACCTGGGGCATTTTATTAATATAGGCGCGAGGTTTGAAAGTCTTACCGGTACCTTCCTGGATGCAGATATCAATTTCAGCAACCTGGCAGTACATGGCGAATACCGCAATAAAACCCGTAACCAGAAATGGGATTTCTCCGCAAGAGGTGAGTTTTATGTAGTAGGACAGAACATCGGGGATTATGGATTTTATGGGATGTTAAAAAGACATATCAACGATTTCCTGGGAGATGTGCGCCTGTCGGTGAGCAACGTAAATAAGGAACCATCTTACGTTTTCAAGTATTTCGCCAGCACCAATGATGCCTGGTACAATACCAGCCTGTCCAAGGAAAATATCACCCAGCTGCAGTTTGCCACGGAGAATAAAAAGCTGGATTATACCCTGGCAGCCAATTATTTCCTGTTTACCAATTACACTTATTTCAGGGATTTTTATCACAGCGATCAGTATAACTCCCTGTTTAACCTGTTACAGATCACCTTCAGCAAGAAGTTCAGCATAAAACCGTTTTCCTGGTACCTGGACCTGGCTTTCCAGCAGCTGCATGGCAACGGGCCAATCAACGTGCCCACTTTCTGGACACGTAACCGGTTTGCCTTTGAGAAAAGATTATATACAAACCTGAACCTGATGACGGGTATCGAACTGCGCTATAACACCGGTTATTACGCAGATGATTATTCCCCGCTTACCGGGCAGTTTATTTACCAGAATACCGCGAAGATCAGTAACCCGCTCCCGGATATTGCTGCATTTGCCAACTTCCGTATCAAGTCCTTCTCCGCCTATGTACGTGCAGAAAACCTGAATACTTTTATTGGCAACAATAACTATGCAGGGCCGTTGTATCCGTACAACAACTTTGCTTTCCGGGTTGGGCTCAGATGGTGGTTTATTAACTAACTGTTGTACATAACTATATGATGACCGGTATGGTGGCAACGCCATACCGGTCATTTTTTTTCGTATCTTTGTAATTCATCATGAAGCAATTTTTTGCCATATTATTTGCTACACTGTATATCACGCTCACCAGCGGGTTTGCAGTAAACGTGCATTACTGCATGGGCAAGCTGGCATCCGTTGACCTGCGGGAAGCTCCGGCCGACCACTGCGGTAAATGCGGAAAACCGGCAAAGGGCATGGATTGCTGTAAAGATGAATTTAAGTTTTGTAAGGTGACTGAAACGCACCAGGCAGCAAAAGCGCTGCAGGCCGATTTAGACCCTGTTACAGACATGCAGCTGCCGGTAAGGATCTTACCTGCTTCCGTTTTGCCGGTGCAGGAAATATTTACCGCCGGCCATCCCCACCACCCGCCAGACATCCCGTCTGCCCCCATTTTCCTCCGGAATTGCACTTTCCTGATCTGATCCGGTTTTAATGTAATGTTGGCTGCTGTCATACAGCTTCCTTATTGCCTTAACTGTTATTATTGTTTTTATTCATTTTTATTTCATCAGATCATGAAAATAGTATCCATTATATTGCTCGCGCTGGGCGTATCTTTCGGCGCAAATGCACAATTTAAGAAAGCCAGTGTGCATGCTACAGGTCTTACTTGTGCCATGTGTTCAAAAGCTACCTACGAGGCGCTGGAATCGCTGCCTTTTGTTGACAAAATAGACACCGATCTTGATAATACCACCTTTGTGCTGATCTTTAAAACCGGGGTACCGGTGAGCATCGATGCCATTAAAAACAAAGTGGAAGATGCCGGTTTTTC
>JBCNPS010000194.1:0-11565 GCA_039593235.1 Chitinophaga sp.
GTAATCAAATCAGCGTAATCAGCGTAATCAGTTTAATCCTGAGTCAGACAAAATCCGCTGCGATCTATCGCTTCTGGCGTTGTTTCTTGAAGAGGTTACCCGTTTTGAACTTGTTACCTTCAGGGCTACCTACACGGTCCATTGCGCAGCGGAAACCAACTGTGTTAGTGGCCATATCTTCCTGCATGTAACGGCGGGTACCTGGTGAAAGCCAGTAAGCGCGGTCGTTCCAGCTACCACCTTTGATCACGTGCGATTTATCGTTGATCAGGGTAGTAACGCCATAACCATATTCCACCTGGGAGAGAGAGTCACCATCGAGGTAGTTGATCACGTCCCCTTTCTGGTAGTTAAGACGGTTGGCACTTTCTTCATCTGTTACGTCGCGCATTTTCAGGTGACCAAGGCTGTCTTTTTCAAATTCTTTATTCTCGTTCTGGTAAACAGTCTGGAATTTGTTACCACGGAAGTAGTTGAAGTCTTCCCCATCGATAGGGTTGAGTGGCCTGTATACGTCCAGTACCCATTCTGCCACGTTGCCGGACATGTTGTAGATGCCGAATGTGTTAGGATAGAAGGAGCGGATAGGACCGGGAATGGAAGCACGGTCGTTCAAACCACCGGCCACACCCATGTTATCACCGGAACCGCGCTTGAAGTTGGCCAGGAACTGGCCTTGCATGGTACCGCGGCGGATATCACGTAAACCGCTGGTGTTGGTGCCCCAGGAGTAAACCTGTTTATTCATGATCAGCTCTTCCCCGTGTTTGCCTTCTTTTTTGGAAGGGCCGGGGTTCTGACCTATATAACCCAATGCGGCATATTCCCATTCTGCTTCAGTTGGAAGGCGGTAGTTCGGTAACATGATACCATCTTCAAAAGCGGCATTACGGGGAGTACCGTCGGAATTTTTGAACTGATCTTTCGCACTCTTCGACATTTTACCCGGTGTACCTTCGTATAAACCGGCAGTGTAGGATTTAGTGTCGAAGGTGTTGTCGTCCGACTGGTTATTCACATCTGCTTTGGAAAGGAGTCCTTTATCCATCAGCAGTTTTTCGTTTACACGGTTGGAACGCCATTTACAGTAGTCAGTGGCCTGTTTCCAGGTAACGCCTACTACGGGATAGTCGTTATATGCCGGGTGACGGAAATAATATTCCACCAGCGGCTCATTGTAAGCCAGCTCACTACGCCATACCAGGGTATCCGGCATTGCATTGCGGTATACTTCCGGGAATGATTCCCCGTATACACGGTTCAGCCAGAAGAGATATTCACGGTAATGTACGTTGGCTACTTCAGATTCATCAATATAGAAGGAGGAAACCGTAATACGGCGCGGAATATTATTCCAGTCGCCCATCACATCCTGTTCCGTTGCCCCCATGGCGAATGTACCACCCTGTACAAAAACAAGGCCCGGACCAGTTTGCTGGTTCACGTTTTTTGCTACGCTGAAACCGCCCATTTTCTGGTCGTTATAGTTCCAGCCCGTAGCGGAAGAAGCTTGCTTCTTCTTACCGAAAAGTCCCCCGCCGTCCTTATGACAGGCACTCATGGATAGCATTACGCTGGTACCTACGAGCAATGATAAAGAGGTTAATCTACGCATGCGATACAGCTTTAGTCTAGTATATTTACAGTAAACGCAAATGTACTCTTTTTTATTTTATGGCGAAAAAAATTAATTTGTAATTTGCTGCCAATCGTTCCCGCTGATAAGGGTCTTTCTACATCAACCGGCCGAAAAACTGCGATTAAGGTAATGAAACTCAATTATATTTTTATAGTCCTATTCCTGCTTTCTTTTTTAGAGATGGGGGAAATATATGCCCAAAGCAGTGTTCGGCCCTATAAAAAAAATTCAGTGCTGGCAACAGGCAGCTGGTATAAAATAGGTATCAGCGCCCCCGGTGTTTATAAAATAGACGCCGCCTTCCTGCAAAACCTGGGGATCACCGGTTTGCGTTCCGCCGGGTTGCGGCTGTACGGCAGTGGAGGGCAAATGCTGGGAGAACCCAATGCCGCGCCGCGTTACGACGACCTGCCGGAAATAGCCCTGCAGGTGGAAGATGGGGGCGATGGCGTACTGGATGGCAGCGACTATGCGCTTTTTTATGCTCCGGGGCCACATCGCTGGCTATATAACAGCAGCACCAAAACCTTTACCCACCAGCGGAACCTGTATGCTGACACCGCCTGGTACTATATCACCACCGGGGGAACGGGTGTGAGGATAAGCCCCGACGGCGATGAGCCCGCAGTTGCAGTGCCGGAATATACCTTCGACTTTCACGATTTTTACGAGCGGGACAGCATTAATTTCCTGAACAGCGGGAAGCAATGGTGGGGGCAGGAGTTTAGTAAAGTAGTGGGGCTTACACGCGGCTATAGCTTTAAACTGCCAGCAGTCCCGGAAGGAAAGGTATGGATAAGTATGCGGGCTGCGGCCAGGAGCAGCGTGGGGAGCAATTTTAACGCCACCGTAAATAAAGCGGCGGCAGTAACCAATATGTACCTGCTGCCGGTTACAGATAATATTTTTGAAGGCGTGGCTACCGCGGCGGCGGCCACCGGTGGGGCCAATACCGGCGAGACAGCGCTGGAAATAGGTGTAGAGTTTTTACCGGGCAATATCAATGACCGCGGATGGCTGGATTACCTGGAAGTGCAGGCACGCTGCACCCCGGTATTACCCGCTTCGGGAATGCTGGATTTCCGCAGCACCCGGTACGCCGGTACCGGGCAGGCTGGCCGTTTTGCGGTGCATAACGCCAACGTGCAAACGTATATCTGGGATGTTACCGATCCGCTGCAACCCGTGGCAATGAAAACCATCCTGCAGGGAGATTCATTGCTGTTTACCGGGAAAAACGACCGGCTGCATGAATACATCGCTTTTAATACCGGGGCTGCGGGGAAACCCGTTTTCACCGGAACCGTACCGAACCAGGACCTCCACGGTAACGGCCCGGCGGATATGCTTATTATTACTACACGCAGGCTCCTGGCACAGGCAGAACGCCTGGCAGCCATGCACAGGACCGAAGATCAGCTGGCGGTGCAGGTAACCACTATTGACCAGGTGTACCAGGAGTTTGCATCCGGAACGCCGGATCCTACTGCCATCAGAGACTATGTAAAAATGTTTTACGACCGGGGCCCGGCGCCACGCTACCTGCTGCTGTTTGGCGCCGCCTCCTACGATTACCGGCAGCGGGTAAAAAACAACACCAATGATATTCCCTCCTGGCAAAGCGAGGCTTCCCTTGATGCCATCCGGTCGTATGTTTCCGACGATTATTTTGGCATCCTGAAAGATGGAGGGAACATTACCGGGACTGCTAAGCCGGACCTGCTGGATATCGGCATTGGCCGCATTCCCGCGCGCAATGAAGCGGAAGCCAGGCTGGCAGTGGATAAGATCCTGCGGTACCGTCAGCCGGCCGCATTTGGGGCCTGGCGTAACCAGGTAACGCTGCTGGCGGATGATGAAGATGATAACCTGCATTTTGAAGATGCGGAAAAAATGGGAGATATCCTTTGGAGCAGCGCGCAGGTAATGAATACAGATAAGATCTACGCAGATGCTTATCCGCAGGAAACAGGAAACGCAGGCGCGCTTTACCCGGAAGTAAACAAAGCCATTGCCGGGAAGATAAATAAAGGTACACTGATCCTGAACTATACCGGCCACGGCAGTAATTCGCGCCTGGCCGCCGAAAATATAATGGATGGTACCAGTATCAACGACTGGCACAATGAAAACAGGCTCACGTTGTTTATTACAGCTACCTGCGATTTTGCACCCTATGATGATCCGGGCATTACATCGCTGGGGCATAAAATATTATTGCAGCATACGGGTGGTGCTATTGCGCTGATGACTACCACCCGCGCGGTTTTTGCGGCCTCCAACCAGCTGATGAACGCTAACTATTTTAAAGCGGCGCTCACCCCGTTTGCCGATGGGCGTATGCCTGCACTGGGCACTGCTGCTATGCTGGCGAAGAACCTTACTTACAGCAGTTCCGGCGATGCGGTGAATAACCGTAAGTTCCAGCTACTGGGAGATCCGGCGCTCACCCTGGCATTCCCGGCTTACCGGGTGGTTACAGATTCCATCAATGGGAGGGCTGTTACCGGATTACCCGATACCGTGAAGGGCCTCGGTACCTACACCGTGAAAGGGCATATTACAGATGCACAGGGGAACCCGGTACCGGCTTATAATGGTCTTCTTTATACAACAGTTTACGACCAGCCGGCCCTGTTGAAAACCCGTGGCAATGATGCCGGCAGCCAGGTGGCTGCCTACAAGGTGCAGCAGAACGTGTTGTTCCAGGGAACGCAAACGGTGAGTGGTGGCAGGTTTTCTTTTACATTTATGGCCCCCGTGGATATCAGGGAGGGTAATAGCAAAGGAAAGATCAGTTATTATACCAGTAACGACCAGCTGGACGGTAACGGTTATTTTGATAATTTCACTACCGGGGGGCGCGTTTCCCCGCCGGTAGCCGACATGGCCGGGCCGGCAATAAATGCCTGGCTCGATAACCGCAACTTCAGGAGCGGGGATATTACAGGCCCTGATCCCTTACTGATAGTAGATCTGGCAGACAGCAGCGGTATCAACATTTCAGGGAATAATGACCTTCACAAGCTGGTGGCAATTCTGGATAGTACAGAATATTTTGTGTTAAATGATTATTTTGGGGCATCTTTGGACAGCTATAAGAAAGGTAGTGTACTTTTCCCGTTAAAGGGATTGTCAACTGGAGAACACAAAATTACGGTCAGGGCATGGGATTCGTGGAATAACGGGGCTACTGCCACCATTTATTTCAAGGTGGCGGAACAGGGCATACTGGCGGTAGATGATGTAAGGAACTTTCCGAATCCTTTTCATGATGTAACACGTTTTTCTTTTTTGCATAACCGCCAGGGAGAAGAGCTGGAGCTTACATTACAGGTGTTTACTTTAGCCGGAAGACTGGTAAAAACCATGCGTAGCACAATAATTTCCACCGCTGGTCGTTTTGAGGGCATGCCCTGGGATGGTCGTAGTGATTCGGGAGCAAAACTATCCACAGGATTGTACGTGTACAGGCTAACTATCAGAACTTCCACGGGTACGAAAGTAAAGGGCGGTAAGCTGATGTTATTGTAGTCTATGCCGGGAAATAATTTTTACCATTATCCCAAATAAACCCCTTTCTATGTTATATTAATAAATAAGATTATTTTTACATCCTTATCAAATACAAAATCTGCATGATCCGAAAGGTAACAATGGGCCTTGTGTTCATTTACGGCACTTTCATAAGTTTACAAACCTCAGCGCAAATTCCTAACCCGGGGCAAACAGATGGTCGTACCAACACCATCAATACCGCGGTGCCCTTTCTGAGAATTACACCGGATGCACGCAGTGGAGCCATGGGCGACGTGGGAGTGGCCATATCACCGGATGCATCTTCTATTTATAATAACCTGTCCAAACTTCCATTTGCAGAAAAGAATGGTGGTTTGTCTGTAACTTATACTCCCTGGTTAAAAGAACTGGTAAACGATGTTTTCCTGGCAACGGTATCCGGTTACACTAAGCTGGATGATCAACAGGCCATTTCCGGTTCCTTAAGATATTTCTCTCTTGGCACCATCAACTTTACGGACATTACCGGTACGCCTACAGGTGATTTCCGTCCGCGTGAATTTGCGCTGGACGCCGGTTATGCACGCAAGCTATCGGATCATTTCGGTATAGGCTTAACAGCCCGTTATATTTACTCTAACCTGGCTGGCGGGCAAAGCAACGGCAGTGTGAGCATTAAGCCGGGTAAAGCCTTTGCGGCTGATTTGTCTGGATTTTATACCAAGGATTTTGAGAAAGATGATGGCCTGGTAAACAGGCTGAACATAGGGATGGCTATTACAAACATAGGTACCAAAATTTCCTATACCAGTTCTGCTGCCAACAAAGACTTTCTGCCTACTAACCTGGGCATTGGTACGGCTTACACCATAGCATTGGATGAAGCCAATCAGCTCACATTTGCGCTGGATATCAATAAATTATTGGTGCCTACGCCGGATTCTGCCGGTTTATACAAAGAGAAAGGTACGCTGGAGGGAATATTCAGTTCGTTCGGAGACGCCCCTGTTAAAGAAGAGTTCCAGGAACTGATGTATTCCGTAGGTATGGAATACTGGTACAACCAGCAGTTTGCTGTACGGGCGGGTTACTTCAATGAAAACAAGAACAAGGGTAACCGCAAATATTTTACGGCTGGCATTGGCGTTAAGTACGACATCTTCGGCCTTAACTTCTCTTACCTGGTGCCTTCAGGATCGGGAATCCAGCGTAACCCGCTTTCCAACACCCTCCGGTTCACGCTTACATTCGACCTGGGCCCGAGAGATGAAGAAAGCCGCACAGGATGGTAACACATATTTAATCGTTTAATTATATAGATGATTGAAACAATTGAATCCCTCCGCAAAACGGGGGGATTTTTATATTTATTGGCTTACCTTGCGGATTGGCAAAATGATTTAATTATTACAAACATGAGTAGGATACGTATAGGACTGGGAGTAGATTTCCATCAGTTGACAGAAGGCCGTGAATTTTGGCTGGGAGGCGTGCTGGTGCCGCATCATAAAGGTGCGCTGGGGCACAGTGATGCCGATGTATTGTTACATGCCATTTGTGATGCTATGCTGGGAGCGCTTTCCCTGGGAGATATCGGTGTACATTTCCCGGATACTGATAACACGTACAAGAATATCGACAGTAAAATATTATTGGCCCGGTGCGCACAGCTGATAGGGGAGAAAGGATACCAGGTGGTAAATGTAGACAGTACGCTGTGTTTGCAGGCGCCCAAAGTGAAACCGTATGTGCCTGAAATGCAGGCGGTGATTGCAAAAATCCTGCATATCAGTACGGAAGATGTATCTGTGAAGGCCACTACCACTGAAAAGCTGGGTTTTGTAGGCCGTGAAGAGGGAGTTACAGCGCACGCGGTGGTATTGCTGGAGCATATCACCCAGTAATTCACCATTCATAATTATTTTAAAATATCTTTGTTCAATGGCGGATATCATTGTGAAAATAATCAATAAGTCGGGTAATGAATTACCGGCCTATGCAACGGCAGATGCGGCAGGAATGGACCTTCGCGCACATTTGGAAACAGCAGTTACCCTGCAGTCGCTGGAAAGGATGCTGATCCCTACCGGGTTGTTCATGGAACTGCCCGCCGGATATGAAGCGCAAATCCGCCCCCGTAGCGGTTTAGCCATTAAGCAAGGGCTTACGCTCCTGAATACGCCTGGCACGATAGATGCAGATTATCGCGGGGAGATTAAGATTATTATGATCAACTTATCCAACGAACCGCAAACCATACAACCTGGCGATCGTATCGCCCAGATGATTATTGCTCCTTTTGTTCAGGCGGTCATAGAACCGGTAACCGTGCTGACAGAAACCGTTAGAGGTGTAGGGGGATTTGGACATACCGGTAAATCCTGATAAATGCGGATATACTTCACCGTTATAGGGCTAACTGGTATTTTATTAATGGGAGCCTGTAGTGGTGCCAAACAATCAGCATCACGCAAAAACGCCACCATTAATAATTCCACCGTGCTGTCACAGCGGGCGGATAGCCTTTTCTTTGCCGCCCAGCGCTCCAAAATGCTGGGTGACTACCGCACGGCCATCACCCAATATGCCGATTATTTGCGGTTGAATAAAAATAATGCCACTGTTAACTACGAATTAGCCCGTCTTTTTATAGAAGTACAGAACGCCGGTAATGCACTCATTTTTGCCCGTAGAGCTGCAGCGCTGGATCCGCAGAACCATTGGTTCCAGGTAACCCTTGCAGACGCCTATGCCGTGAATGAGAAATTTGACAGCGCTGCCTATGTGTTTGAAGGCCTTACCAAAAGATACCCCGATAACGAAGATTATCTTTATAACAAAGGAATTTTACTGGCAAAAGCCAATAAACCCGCCTCTGCACTGGCGGTATTTGACCAGCTGGAAAAGAAGGTAGGCGTTGTGGAGGAACTTATTTATCAAAAGCAGAAACTACTGCTGAAAATGAGCATGGTGGATGAAGCGGCTGCGGAAATTAAAAAGCTGATCAGCCAGGAACCGGAGGAGATCCGGTACTATTACCTGTTGGCGGAAATATACGACGCAAACGACCGTATACCGGAAGCTGCCACGGTATATCGCACCATCCTGTCCAAAGATCCGGATAATCCACGGGCGCTCATTGCACTGGCATCTTACGCAAAGAAAAATAATGATACGGTCACCTACTGGAGCAACCTTACCAAGGCATTTGCAAACCCGGGTTACAGTATTGATGAAAAGGTAGCGTACGTATACCCTTACCTGCAAATGATGAATACCGATACGGCCAAGCTGGATGAAGGATTGCAACTCACCTCCCTCATCATTAAAGCGCATCCGGCGGATGCCAAAGCATATGCGCTCCGGGGGGATATGTTTTCACAGGCAGATATGCTGGACAGTGCAGAAGTGAGCTACAAAAAGGCGCTGAGCCTTGACGACAGCCGTTTCTCCGTATGGTATCAGCTGATGTGGATCTATTCCCGTAAGGATGATCCTACTGCTTTACTGGCGCTCAGCAACAGCGTAACCGGAAAATTCCCCAAAGAATTTATGGGCTATTACTTTAAAGGAGTAGCCAGTTTCCTGCTACAACAGTACCCGGGCGCTATCAGCTCGCTGAATACTGCATTGGAAATAGGTAACGGGGAGAAGAAATTCCTGGGAGATATTTATTCCCTCCTGGGAGATTCCTATCATGCTACCGGGCAGCACCGGCAATCGGACAGCAGTTATGAACGCGCCTTGCTGCTCCGCCCGAAAGACGCGCTGATCATGAATAATTACAGCTATTATCTTTCTTTAAGAGGCGAAAACCTGGAAAGGGCGGCAGAAATGTCAAAACAATCGCTGGAACTGGAACCGGAAAGCCCCACCTACATGGACACTTATGCCTGGATCCTTTTCCGCCAGGAAAAATTTGCGGAAGCAAAAGTGTGGATTGAAAAGGCATTACAATACCCGGAAGCACAAAAAAATCCGAATGTACTGGAGCACTATGGTGATATCCTGTTTAATCTGAAAGAAGTTACAAAAGCGGTGGAATACTGGCAGATGGCTAAAGACAAGGGAGCATCCTCTGTAGACCTGGCCCGTAAGATCGCTGAAAAAAGATATATTCAATAAGCATTTGCTATAAGTCATCGCTCAATGAAGAAAAAAATAGAAGTCACACTTTTAGTTATAACGATCGGTCTGGGAATGATGGCTTGCCGCCATCCAAAGAAGCTGGCGCGCAGCGCTTTCCCGGCAGCCGATACAAATAAGGTAACCCTCGGTGGAGACAGTTCCTCGAACGCGGAACTATCCCGTTTTACAAGCGAAATGCTGAAGGGCATCCACGCCAATCATATTGAGTTCAATACTTTTTCCGCTAAAATGAAGCTGGCTTTCGAAACAGACAAGAAAAGCCATAATAACCTGAATGCCACTTTCCGTATTAAAAAAGACAGCATCATATGGATATCCGTTTCTGCGCCGATTGTAGATGAGGTGATCAGGGCAGTGATCACGCAGGATAGTCTTAAAATGTATAACCGCCTGGACAAGCAGTTATTTCTTCGCAAAATGTCGGATGCAGAAGAACTGCTGAATATACCATTTGATTTCAATACCCTGCAGGATATGCTGATCGGTAACCCGGTGTATCTTACAGATTCTGTATACCAGGTAGTAAAAACACCTGCCATCATTTCTTTCAGCTGTGATCATGCAAAGTTTATCAGTCTCTTTAATGTTTTTGCGGATGATTACGGATTACAGCAAAGCAAAGTGATGGATAAAGACAGTACAGGTGCAGCCAGGCGCTCGTGTGAGCTTACTTACGGAGATTATACAAAGGTGGCCGGCCGCAAATTCCCTACTACCCGCCGTATTTATATTGAAGAAAAGAATGTTACCAAAGTGGCGCTCGACTTTACACGGTACGATTTTGATGTACCGCTCTCTTTTCCATTCAGCATGCCCGCCAGCTATAAGCGTATGTAAAATGTTAATTGAGTAAATGCCGCCTTCATTAAACTAATAAACGTTGTATATTTATTTAATTTGCAGTTACTAAACTTAGTCATGTTGTATTTGAAGAAGATTATCCCGTTTATGTTGGTGCTATGGTTACTGCCAGCCATGTTGGTTGCCCAGAATAATGGGCAGCAGCAACCATCGCGGGAAGAACTGGAGCGAAGAAAAAAGGACCTGCAAAGAGAAATAGATGAGGCAAATGAACAGCTGAAGGAAACCAAGAAATCTACCAAAGAAAGTCTTGGCCAGCTCCGCGCCCTGCGCGACAAGATCTCACTGCGTAGCCGTTTGATCAACAATATTAACGAAGAGATCAATTTTATAAATGGAGATATCAATACCGCTGCGCGGGATGTGAAAACGCTGCAGAAAGACCTGGACACCCTGAAAGCCCAGTATGCACAGCTGGTGATCTATGCTTATAAAAACCGTTCTTCCTATGATATGCTGAACTTCGTGTTTTCTGCAGAAAGTTTTAACGATGCAGTAAAACGTTTTCAGTATCTGAAGCAATACCGTGAGTACCGTCGTCGCCAGGCAGATAACATTGTATCTACCCAGGAACAGCTCAATCAGAAGATCCAGAACCTGGAATCGCAGCGGATAAGGCGTTCTGATGCGCTGAAAACAGAGCAGGAGCAGCGTAGTACACTGGAAACGGATAAGAAGGAGAAAGATGAAGTACTGAGTAAACTGAAGGGTCGTGAGAAAGAGCTGGTAGCAGATATTAACCAGCGTAAGAAAGATGCTCAGAAGGTACAGCTGGCCATCAGGGCGGTAATCCGCAGGGAAATAGAAGAGGCCCGCCGTAAGGCTGCGGAAGAAGAAGCTGCCCGTCGAAAAGCGGCGGAAGAAAAACGCAGGCGTGAAGAAGAAGCCCGTAAAGCTGCCGCACTGGCTGCCGCAGAAAGAGCAAAAGCCGCTGCTGCCGCAAATAATAATAACCCGGCCAATACACCGGCGCCAACACCGGCTCCCCCGGCAAAAGCTCCTGAACCCGCGCCGGAACCGGAGAAACCAGTGGCCCGCGCAGAAAACGTACTGGAAGCTTCGCCGGAAGCACTGGCATTGTCTGAAAGTTTTGAAGCCAATCGTGGTAAACTGCCATGGCCTGTGGATGCAGGTAATATCATTGAGCATTTTGGTATTCACCAGCATGCCGTAATGGAGCATATCCAGGTGCCTTCCGATGGTATTGTGATTGCCACTAATAAAGGCGGAGCCGTGAAATCTATTTTTGATGGGGAAGTGAAATCCGTGGTGGTAATGCCGGGCTCGGGATATGTAATTATTATCCGTCATGGACAATACTTTACTACGTATGTGCGCCGGCGGTCATGTAGATGGTGGTCGCCTCGCGCCACAGGCGCAGTTCCTCGCTGCGCTCC
>JBCNPS010000195.1:0-11493 GCA_039593235.1 Chitinophaga sp.
CTACCACCACAAACACCTTTACTACGGGCGATTTATTGGTAGATGGCACAGGCACTTTCTATGCGCGGAATGGAACTGTTGGCAGAACCATCACGGTTAACGGGCACCTGCAGAACAACGGTGTAGCTGATTTCTCCAAAGCAAGCACCACCCTGATCATGGGACCGGCGGCAGATAGCACCACGATTGGCGGAACCGGAACTTATTCCAATGGTATCATCCGTAGCCTTACCATCAATAATACAGCCGGCGTTGCATTGCAAACGCTCATCAGTATCCCGTCTATACTCACACTTACCAGCGGCGTGTTTCATAACGGCAGCAATCTCACTATGGACAATACGAATGTAGGCGGCAGCGCCAGTTCTGTTAACTGCCAGATCAGGCGCTCACAACATGCATCATTGGCCAATGACTATACATTGGGTAGTACGGCCGCCTTGTACGTGGCTTATAATCACGATGTAAATGCGCCCGCACAGATCATGACGGAGGGCCACGAGATACCGGTTTCGCGCTCGCTGTTCAATATCACCGTTAATAATCCTGATGGTGTGATGATCGGCGACAGTCTTACCCTGAAATCAAGCAATGCAGCTATAACGCTAACAGATGGGATCATCTATCTACCGGCAGGCAAAAAACTGATCTGTACCAATACCTCCTACAACGGTACACCTGGCAGCAGCAGCAGTTTCGTGAACGGCGCCGTAGGGCTTACCGCGGGCGCCACGCCGGTTACCAAAACTTTCCCTGTGGGATCCGCGGGGCAATACAGGAAAGTGGTACTAACGGGATTATCATCTGTTAGTGGCGCGGTAACAGTGCAGGTATCTATTGACAGTGCAGCCGGTACACCGGGTACAGGCATGAGCAGCTTGTCCGCCGCAAGGCGCTGGCATTGCGAAGTGCGCAGTGGTAACCTTGCCGCCTTTACAGGCATCAGTATCGGCTATGGTGCAGACGATGGCGCATCGCAAAACAGGCTTGCTTTTTCAGCAACCCATACCGGCGCTTATGATGTAATACCTACCGACAACAGCACAGCTGATGCAGTTAGCAGTTCTGCCGGCAGCTACAGCGCCGGATGGTATACAACGGGACTGAATGAAAGTTATATGCAGTTAAGCAATAAACCTGCGGTGATGACTGATGCGTTCATTTATCCTAATCCCGCCTCAGCTGTTATTTACGTGGTATGCCCACAGGCGTTGAAACAGAAAGTGCAGGCAAGCCTGGTGGATTTGCAGGGAAGAGTGGTGCAGTACTGGATACTATCGCAGGGGCAGGTGCGGCAGCCGCTTACGCTTTCCCCTGCAACCGGCAGTGGTGTTTATGTGCTGGTGCTGGAAGGAACTGGGTTCAGGCGAACGTTTAAAGTGGTGGTGGCGAAGGAGGAACGGAAATATTGAATAGTAAAATAAGCTGTCTCAAATAAGAGGCAGCTTATTTTATTGGGGAAGATTTGTTTTATTTAAAGGAAGTTAGCTGCCAATGAAAGGAGATAGTGTAAATTTAGATGACCTCAAAATGTGCCTTTGCGCAGGCAGGTATATTTCAGATAAAAGTTTAAAGAAATAGCTATGAGATTTTTAACACTATGTGTTTTTTTAATTGTTTTTGGCACAAAGTACACCATAGGACAAGATATAACAGTTCGCTTTGGTCATGTTGTTTACACAACAATAAGGGAAGATCAGGATTCTATCACAAAAAAAAGGTACGCTGAATTATGTGAAGCATTCTGCTTGCGGTATTATAATATGAAACGGTTACCTTTCATTTATCTGGTAATGTCCTCCGCCGGAAGCGATACCAGTTTGTTTGAACTGGCTTTTGATAATCTCAGAGGAAACTCTTTAAGTAACCAGGAATATGGCAGACTTAAGATTTATGATGCACCAGGTATACGAATAAAGATATTTACCAGAGAGCGAAAGGAAGAGGAATTATTGAAGCTGTTGGATTATGCCATTAATCACTTAATGGACCTTAAAAATATACGGAAAAAAGCGCTTGAAAAAGAGGAGCACACCAGCCTGTCATTGGATCATGATAAAATAGTGTCAATTATAAATGGAGAAATATCTGATAAGGTGAGCGATTTTATCAATAATAATAAAAATCTTAGATAGTCTGCACAAAACGTACAAGCTATAAGTACTTAGGTTGTTTTTATCACAGAGCTGCAGGGTATCCAACAGGCGATCTTCCAACAGTTTAATTACTATTTGAAAGGTGGGGCCGAGAGTCGTGACAGGTAATCATTATGTTCTCGGGGTATGAGATGAGAAAGTATGTATTTATGATGCTAACGGCACAAAACTTACCATACCTTTCAACGTTTTCTTTAAAATTGGCATAAAATGAGAACCCATTTATTAATAAGAATTTCTTTATTGTTTATTTTAATGCTTGGTGAACCTTTTATTGCTTTAAGTAGGGTTAAAGACAAAAAAGACCTAATAAAAGATCCATACAAATATGTATTAATGGATTTACAGTGCCACATTGCTGGAAACTTTCCAAATGTTAATGAGTTCGGAGTTTTGAAGAAAGATTATTTGCCCCAACGGGTTAGAAAAAATGGAGGAACCTGTTCGAAAGTAAGGTTTGTTGATTTGAATAGGGAGAAAGGAACAGAAGTACGATTAAATTATATTTTGGACATAGAATCATTAAAACAGGTTGGAGAACTGTATGAAATCAATATAACCTGTTATAAACTACATGCAGTTACTGATCAGGCAGAGCTAACACAGACTAGTGTAATGACCTATACTTTTGAAAAGAAAGCAGGTCGGTTTTTATTAAAAGAAGCTTCAAGACCATTACCCAGGGATTTCAAATAATTAATAAATTCTTACCATCAGTAAATGACATGTGAAGACTTTTGATAGTATACCCCCATCCACTTATTCCCGAATTGATAAATCATTTTCCGTCATAGAGTCCCCCAAAATCACAAACAGCGCTAAGTTTGTTTTCCAAATCCTGTTTCTGTACCATTTAGATGATGATCATGATAGATTGGCGTAAACTGTTTAGCATAGTATGGTTGATAACTTTATCCAGCTTTTCTGCCCAGGCCCAGAAAACCACCGCCCAGTACACAATAACCGGCGTTATCCGCGATTCCGCCACTACGAAGCCCGTTGCCTATGCCACGGTAAGCCTGCTGGATACTGCCGGCCGGTTCGTAGCATCTTCCTACTCTCTCGAAAGCGGCACATTTAAAGTGATAACAGGTCAGCCCGGGGCGTATACCATCGACATCAGTTTTATCGGATACAAGACAAGAAGGTGCAGCTTCGTAGTTGCAGAGGGGCGTTTCCTGAGTAATATAGGGAACATCGCCATTCTCCCCGGTACGGAAAACCTGCAGGAAGTAACCATCACTTCCCGCAAACGGCTGGTGGACCAGAAACCGGGGATGCTGGTATACAATGCGGAAAACGACCTTGCCAATAAAGGCGGCACAGCGGCGGATGTACTAAGGAAAGCTCCGGTACTAAATGTGGATGCACAGGGGAATGTAACTATGCGCGGAAGCGGCAATCTTAAAATTCTCATCAATGGTAAATACTCGGGCCAAATGGCGCGCAGTGCGGCGGATGCCCTGAATATGATGCCGGCGGCCATGATAAAATCGGTAGAGATCATTACTACGCCGTCGGCGAAATATGATGCGGAAGGCGCCGCCGGTGTTATCAATATCATTACAAAAAAAGGAAAGAGTGATATGAGCGGTACATTGGAGGCAGGGCTGAGCAACCTGGAACAGGTGCTGAATCCAAGGCTTTCGGTATCTACCCAAAAATGGAATATCAATTTTGCCGGGCACCTGCACCGTTTACGCAGCAAATCAACACAGGTACTGGACCGTACGGCCTTTTCCGGTGGTGAAGAAACCCGGAGACTGCAGCAGGTGATTGATAAAGACAATGCCGCCCCGCATGGATCGGCGGATCTTTCTATTGATTATGCCCTGAACGAAACCAGTGAGCTTAGTTTGGGCCTGAACGCCTGGCTTGGCAAATGGCCGGAGGATGCACATACCAACAGCACTATGCGCACTCCCGACGGCGCTGTTATTGAACATTATTTACAGGATATTACGCAAAGCGGTAATTACCTGGGGATGGATATTAACCTGGGATATACCAAACGGCTAAAGCGCGCGGGTCAGCAAATCAGCCTGCTGGTGCAAAATTCCCCTTCCAGGGACCGTTCGGGCTATGATGCTGTTCAGTCGGCCATCAGCAAGGAGCTGCTGTACAGGGAACTGAACAGGAGCACTACCCGGAACCGGGAATGGACGCTACAGGCAGATTATGTGCAACCACTCAATACAAAAGGCACCCTGCATCTTGAATCCGGCGCCAAGGCTATATTCAGGAATGTGGGCAATCGCTACGAGGTTTCTGCCAGTGATCCTGTTCAAACAAGCAACATCATCCCGCAACCTGACCGTTCCGATTACTTTAAATACGGCCAGGATGTACTGGCCGGTTACAGCATGTTAAAAGCCAGCCTGAAAAATAACTGGTATGTGGAGGGAGGAGCAAGGGTAGAAGCTACTTATATCAAAGGAACTTTTTTGCATACCGGTACAGCGTTTAACAACGAGTTCGTGAATTTTGTGCCTACTGCTACGCTCACAAAAAAGATAGATGAAAGCAATACACTGAACCTTAGTTACACCCGGCGGCTCACCCGCCCCTATATATGGGACCTCAATCCCAACGCCAATGCCAGCGATCCTAAGAATATTGAATCCGGCAACCCGCGGTTAAAGCCTGAAATGGTACACCAGGCGGAACTATCTTATAGTTTGAACACCAACCGGGCCCTCTTTGTAAATACAGCCCTTTTCTGGAAGCAGACCGACAATGCCATCGTTGATTTTACCGAAACGAATGCCGAAGGAATATCTACTACCAGTAAACAGAACCTTGCCTCCAACAGGCAGTTGGGCCTGAATTTTTCGCTTACCGCCAGTATTTCCGAAAGATGGACGGTGAACGGAAACGCCAATGTAAACTACACGCATTTCAATAGCGGCGCACTGGATATATTCCGCAGCGGTTGGGGTACAGACATCAACATCAACAGTTCCTACAAGTTCCGGGATAATTACTCTGTGCAGGCCTTTGGAGAATACAATACCCGCTCGGTTACCTTACTGGGTTCACTTGGCAGTATGTACTATTATAGTTTTGCAGCCAGGAAGGAATTTAAGAAAACAAGAACGAGCCTGACCATTGCTGCTGTAAATCCTTTTGCAAACTATGTATCGCAGAAAGACATCAAAGAAAGACCGGCATTTTCATCGGTAGTAGATAACAGGTATTATAACCGCTCTTTTAAAGTAACCCTAAGCTGGGAGTTTGGTGGTATACAAAAGGAGCAGAAGGAAAGAAAGAAAATAGAGAACAATGATATCAAAGTGCAGGGCAAGGGGTAGTTCAGTGACGCTGTAAACCGCTGAACTATCTGCGCCTTCACCAGCCGCCGGCGTCAAACCAGTGGGCAACCTGCTGCGTTGCAGTTGCTGCCGGGTGTTTAAAACGGAACTCATTTGAGTGCCGGTCATAATAATAATCCTTTTCCCATTCCTTTATGTTGGATATAGTTGTTTCAATGGCATCCATTATAAAGCTAATTTCTTCATTGGTCATAACAGGATGAACAGATAGCCGGACCCAGCCCGGTTTGTAGAACAGATCTCCCGAACGGACGGCGTTCCGTATAGCCTGCGACCGGGACCTGCTTACCTTCAGCAGCATATGTCCATAAGTGCCTGCGCAGGAACAGCCGCCTCTCAGCTGAATCCCGAACCGGTCGTTCAGCAGCCGGACAATAAGGTGATAGTGAATACCCGTTACCATGAAGGAGACCACTCCAAGCCGTTGGGTAATTTCCGGCTCCAGTACCTGTACCTGTTTTATTGCCGCCAGCCGGGAGAAAATGATAGAGAGTAATTCCGTTTCCCGTTGCAGCAGGTTATCTACCCCCATTTCTTCTTTCAGCCGGATACACATAGCGGCCTTTATGCCTTGCAGGAACGGGGGTGTTCCGCCATCTTCGCGCTGTTCAATATCGGCGATGTATTCATGTTCCTTCCAGGGGTTGCTGTAATTTACCGTGCCTCCGCCCGGGTGGTCGGGGATGGCATTCCTGTACAACTGTTTGTTAAATACCAGCACACCGGGTGTACCGGGGCCGCCTAAAAATTTATGGGTGGAAAAGTAAATAGCATCCAGGTGGGCGCCGGGTTCCTCCGGATGCATATTGATATGGCAATAAGGCGCGGAGCAGGCAAAGTCCGCAAAACACAGTCCACCATACTGGTGCATGAGCGCAGCAATGCGGTGATAAGGTGTTTGGATGCCGGTAACATTGGAGCAGGCAGTTACGGCTGCTATTTTAACAGGATGGTGTTTAAACTGCTCCAGCAAAGTGCGGAGCTGCTGCATATCCGTATGCCCGTTTTCATCACAACCAATTATTTCCACCCTGGCAATGGTTTCCAG
Organism: Chitinophaga sp.; assembly: GCA_039593235.1. GTDB lineage: Bacteria > Bacteroidota > Bacteroidia > Chitinophagales > Chitinophagaceae > Chitinophaga. The sequence goes on from JBCNPS010000195.1 coordinate 6,537, forward strand.
CCAGCTGAGGTGATTGCTGTGGTGTTCCATATGTGTTACAAATACAACGGGCTTTACTGCTTCATCGCAGGGGGATAAATGAATATAATCCGCAGCGCGCTCCGGTATCCGCAGCCCCAGTATTCTTTGCAGTTTGCATACGGCGCTGGTCATACCGCTGCCGCAGAAAACCAATACATCCTCTTTACCGGCATTCACATGCAACTTTATAATTGTTTTAGCCTGTTCATAAGCGGCAGTCATCAGGGAACCGGTAATGGTGGTGTTGGTATGCGTGTTCCCTACAAAGGGAAGTACCTGTTGCCGGATACAATTTTCAATGGGCGCATAGGCACGACCACTGGCGGTCCAGTCGGCATAAATGAGCCTTTTTTTCCCAAAAGGGGATTCAAAGTACTGTTGATCGCCGATAATATTACTGCGATAAGCAGCGAAATAGTTTTCCAGCGTGCTTTCACATGGTAAGGGTAGCATAATTACCTGGATTTGGATGATTTGAATAAATCGTGTGGCGGCCTGCCGAACTGCTCATTAAAAAAACGCGGCGCCAGGAAAAGATATACAATGAACAAACCCAGTATAGCCAGTTGGGCGGCAGATACTTTCTGGATAGCCTGCCTGTTGGCAGTGTCGCACACTTCTCCGGGGCAGTGCTGTACTTTATTCTTAAAAAAGAGCGGATAAGCCAGGCAGCCCAGGCAGATCCCGAAAGCTGCTTCAAAGAACAGGAACAGTAAGCATACCAGGCATATACCACCGGTAATAGGGCTGTAGGCGTTTTCGACCAGGAAAAAATAGAACATGGCGGCAGACAGCACAATCCCGATGCTCCAGGCAAATTTCTTTTGTTTAGCGCCTACATATTCGGGCGTTTGGTTACGGACAATTAACCGGCCTATGATCAGGGTAGGGGAAAAACGGGGATTGATGAATACCCTTATCAGTAAGTCGGCCAGGAAAATGGTAATCACATATTTTATAGGGACGAAATTGCCGTTGAAAAGAATGAACATCAGGGAGGTATAGGTGGCCAGGAAAAGTATGCCTGCGGAGGCTCTGATCTCCCTTTCGTTCAGTACAGGAATATCATAACCTGCTACTTTTTCGCCGAATTGAATAAAGTTGTTCATGATTTGTTTAATATTGAGCGTAAGAGATGTTGATCTTTTAGTGCCGGCAATATAAAAGTAGGGGATCTGGGTTGTTGCGGGTATGGCCTGTCAACAAACAACAGGTTATGGTATACAAACAGCGGAACCGGGTGGAGGAACGGATCAGATATTTATCGACATTTATCTTCTCAAATATTAAAATGAAAAAACTATCCAACATAAAGCAGTTTCAGTTATACGTATGGTTGATACCTGCTTTTTGGGTAATAAATATATTGGAAGATGTAATTAAGGGAGAAGGCGATTTACCGGTAAGAGTGGTGAATGAAACCTGGCTGGCTATATATATATCGGTGCTTAATTACAGGTTGTTGGAACATACACTGCCAAAACTAAGCTGGAAAAAGCCTTTCAGCGGCGTGTTGATGTTGCCGCTTTACTTTTTTGCCTATTCCCTGGGTATCTTCCTCTGGCGGCAGCTGGGTGTCACATTGCATATTTTTACGCCCTTAGGTACGCCCGTTACCATGTCTGAAAGAATTGGCATTCTCATGGGGTATAGCATAGGGTCTGTTTTATTCTTCACCGTTGTCCGGCATGTTTACAATCATATAAAACTAAAGCAGGCAGCGCAGCAATTGCGCATTGAACGGCAGCAGGCAGAGCTGAACTACCTGAAATCCCAAACCAATCCTCATTTTTTATTCAATACCCTGAATAATATTTACTCCTTGTCCAGGGATAAGTCGGACCTGGCGCCGGAATCTATCCTGCGCTTGTCAAAGATCCTGCGGTATATGCTGTATGAAACCAGCGGCCCCTATATTGCCATAGAACAGGATCTTAAAATTATTGATGATTATATTGCACTGGAGCAATTGCGCTATGATGATTCGCTCCGTATTAATTTTAATTACGACCTGGAAGATATGCGGCAGTCGCTGCCCCCGTTGCTGCTGATGCCGCTGGTGGAAAATGCTTTCAAGCACGGTGTATCGGAAACGCGGGATCGTCCGTATGTTGATATTCATCTTACCATCAAAAACAGGCAGCTGCTTTTTATAGTGAAAAACTCCACCGGCGATCCGGCCAGTGATAACAAGGCAAAGGTAAATATCGGTCTTTCTAACCTGCGCCGGCAGCTGGAACTGCTTTATACCGATTACCAGCTGGACGTGCAGCAGGGCGATTATATATTCACGGCTACCTTAAAAATAAACCTCGCAAGCCATGTCTAAAATAAAGTGTATTATTATAGAAGATGAACCGCTGGCGGCAAAAGTACTGAGCGACTATATATCCGAAGTGCCGTTCCTGGAATTGCAGCAGGTTTTTAAAGATGCTATCCTGGCATCGGAGTTCCTGCTGCAACAGGATACAGACCTTATTTTCCTGGATATCCATCTTCCTAAATTAAAAGGAATGGCTTTCCTGAAAACATTGGCGGACCCGCCTTCCGTGATAGTTACCACAGCATATCACCAATATGCGGTGGAAGGATTTAATTTAAATGTAACGGATTACCTGCTGAAGCCATTTGAATTTGAACGGTTTTTAACTGCTGTAAATAAGGTGAAAATAGCGCAGAACAGAATACCTGCGGAAACGCGGGACTTTATTTTCGTGAATGTACAGAAACGAAAAGTGCGTATCTTGTTTTCAGAGATATTGTATATTGAAAGCCAGCGGGAGTATATCAAAATTGTAACTGCCAGGAATGAATATCTTTCCAAAATGGGTACTAATGAAATTGAAGCAATGCTGCCCCCTGATGCATTCAGGCGTATACACCGTTCTTTTATTATTTCAGTTAGTAAAATTGATGCTTATACGGCGGAGATGGTAGAATTGAATGGGATCTCTATTCCTGTTGGAAGAGGATACAGGGATGTGATAGATAAGTTATAGTTTCGTAGCTTACCTGTTTTCAGGTAGCACAAATACCTTATTTTACGGTATTGGTATGATGGGAGCGCACCATTATTTTGCAAACTGTTGTACTGTAGTTTTAACTATAAATTAAACCCTGATAAAATGAAGAAAGTAATTTTTCTTGCCCTGTTCTTTTCTGCTTGTTTTTATGTGCAGGTACATGCGCAGGAGCTTAAATCAGAATTTTTATTTGACCTGGAAATCACTGTTAATCCCCCACAGGCTATCGGGCCGGTATTAACAGGCACACGGTTGATCTTCCCGTTTAAGGAAGGGGCGGTAAAAAGTGATAGAATTAATGGCACCTTACAGGAGTGCAGCGGGGAGTGGGGACTTGTGGTAGATTCCACCACTTTTAAAATGGATGTACGCGCTACCATTAAAACAGATGATGGCGCGCTTATTTACATCGCCTATACCGGCTATAATTACGCCAATGCAAAAAATTCTGCACTCATGCGGGCGGGAAACGGTTATCAACTCCCCACTTCCGAATATTATTTCAGATCAGTACCGGTGTTTGAAACCAGTTCGCCGAAATATGCATGGCTTAATCATACTGTTGCGGTGGGTGTAGGCCGTTTCCCGTCGCCTGGAAAGTTAATTTACCGGGTATATGCTATTAAGTAAAAGTATTGTGGGTTGCTGAATTTATTTACCTGGTCAGACACGAGATCATATCGCCCGACGCAATATTACGTTCGCACATCCGGTATTTCTGGACACTGCAGGTAGCGCGTAATATAACCGGCCAACAGCCGGTACGGACCTTTGTTGATGATTCTTCCGGTATCGTTATAGAGTTTGAGTTGGGGCATACAGCATATATTCCAAGGAGAACGATGGTATATGGACAAACAACATCGCCAACGGAAAACAGGAACAACCCATCTTTTTTTGCACTGGGGGTACTTTTTCAACCCTTAGCTATTAAAGAGTTGTTTGGAATAGATGCGCATGAGCTTACAGACCGGCGCATTCACCTGGATGAGTTTTCGAAACTGCCTTTTACGGGTATGATTTCAGCTGTGCATAGCATGCCGGAAGTAATACAGCTTTTGTCAGACTACCTGGTGGGAAAGATCGCTGCCGTGAAAAAACAGGATATGCCAATCCTGCATTGTACCCGGTATATAAAGGGCCGGGCCGGCAGTGTTACAGTGAAAGAATTGTGCGCTATATACCAGGTTTCAGAAAGGCAGCTTGAAAGAAAATTTCTTTCCGCCATTGGTGTTACCCCCAGGCACTATATTAAAATAACCCGGTTTAAAGCGGCGCTTGCACTGTTGTCGGCCCGCTCGTTCGATAAATTTTCGGATATCGCCTATCACTTAAATTATTTTGACCAGGCGCACTTCATCAGGCAAACAAAAGAACTTTCCGGTTTAAGCCCCAGGCAATTGCAACACCAGTTGAACATCAGGGTGGCAAACATCTTCCTGTAATTATAACTATTGTCGGAAACTTACAATTCACGGTGAAGAACTCCTGGTATTTTTGCCGGAGAATTATGGAACGTATGTATAGTTATAATACCGCGAAGCTGATCGCTCTGAGCTTGTTAGTATTGTCAATAGCCTGTAATACGATGAAGCAATCATCCAAAAACACATTTGTATTGGTGCATGGCGGTTTTCATGGCGCCTGGTGCTGGGATAAGCTGAAGCCTTTATTAGAAGAGAACGGTTTTGCCGTGATTACCCCCGATCAGGCAGGTGATGCCAAAGAAGCGGACCGGTACGCGGAAAGTATTGGCGCCTTGCTTGAAAAGCAGCCGCACCCTGTAATTGTACTCGGCCATAGCTCCGGAGGAATGGTGATTTCAGAACTGGCCAAAAGTTACCCGGACAAAATAAAGGGCCTGATCTATTTATCGGCATTCCTGTTGCCGGAAGGAATGTCGCCACCGGAAG
>JBCNPS010000196.1:0-11435 GCA_039593235.1 Chitinophaga sp.
GGGGAAGGGGAGAAGAACTACTTTGAAAACAACAGCCTGTATGGCAACAAGATCCCTGCAGGTTTGCATATCATGGATGCAGCTGCCAACATCCAGCGTTCGCCTTTTGGCCCGGGCAGTAAGTCGGAGAACCGTTTTACAAAAGGATTGGTACAGGTAGATTATACGTACCGGGAGAAGTATAACCTCATCGGCGCTTATATCAATGAATCATCATCACGCTTTGGCGCCAATCACCGCTCAGCAGGGTTCTATACTTTAGGCGGTTCCTGGATCCTGAGCAGTGAACCGTTTATGAAGGAACAACGGTTCATAGATCAGCTGAAGCTCAGGGCCAGCTACGGTATTACCGGTAATGCGGAAATAGGTGATTACCAGTCGCTGGGCATTTATGCCTATACTTCCCAATACGCTTCCAATCCCGGTTCCGTGCCATCTGTATTGCAAAACCCGGACCTCACCTGGGAAAAGTCAAAAACCACCAACCTCGGGCTGGACATCGACATTGTAAAACATATAGCCCTTACCGTGGATGTATATGACAAAACCACCAGCGCGTTGTTGCTGGATGTGCCGGTACCATATACCAGTGGCTATGCATACGTGACCCGCAACGTAGGTTCGGTGCGCAACAGGGGGATAGAATTTAACCTGAACACCAAAAATATAAACGGCGCCCGCTTTAAATGGGAAACCAGTTTTAATCTTTCTATTAACCGGAACAAGGTATTGAAACTGAACAATCATGAAGATATTCCTTATTCTTCCCTGCAATGGATCAGCGAGGGCCGTGATCTCTACAGCTGGCATATGCGTAAATGGGCCGGTGTAGACCCAAAGAACGGCGACCCGCTATGGGAAGTAGTAAACACAGATGCCAGCGGTAAACAAACCATTACTACCACCAATTCCTACGACGATGCCACGTTGCAATATGTGGGCACTGCTTCACCGGATTTCACCGGTGGTATCAACAACCGCTTTACATGGAAAGGGATCACATTAAGCGCCTTCTTCAACTTTGTGAGCGGCAACCTGGTATACGAGGAAAATACCAACGATGGCAGCGAGCCCACTTCCAATTCAAGGGTATTGCCTAAAAACCATAACAGGTGGGAGAAGGAAGGAGACATTGCTACAGATCCAAAAGCAGTATACGGCGGAAATAAGAACTCCGACCTGGAATCGTCCCGTTTCCTGGAAGATGGCAGCTACCTGCGCCTGCGCAATATCACGTTGTCGTATGATGTACCGGAAACTTTCCTCCGCCGCATAAAGGTGAACAATGTACGCGTATTTATCAGTGGCGATAACCTCTGGACACTGACCGGCTTTTCCGGTATGGACCCGGAAATGGGGCTACGCCCGTATTCCCAGCCGGGAGGAGAAAGCGGTAACAACTTCCAGCAGAACAGTACGAAGTACCCGCTCGCCAAAAAGATCCTGTTTGGTATTAATGTTACTTTTTAAAAACAGCAGCTATGACAAAAACGCTTTTAAAATATTATCTGCTGGCCGCTACCATACTGGTAGTAACGGGCAGTTGCAATAAAGACCTGGAGCCTTATAACGGTAAGTCCGACAAGGCGGCGCTGGAAACGCCGGAAGACCTGCAAACAGCTACTTATGGTACTTACTCAGGCCTGGTAGACAGGATGTATACCAAAAACCTGAACCAGCTGGGTGAATATCCGGGGGATGATGTGGCTTTAAGCGGCGCCACGGGCGACCAGGTATTTTATACCTATACCTATACGCATTTTCCCGGCATGGGAAATACAGAACAGTTCTGGCAGGGCGCCTACAAAGTCATCTATTCCGCCAACGCGATCATTGAAAAGATCACCGATGGCACTTCCGTACAGCTGGACCAGATCAAGGGCGAAAACCTGTACCTGCGGGCCATGGCGCATTTCGACCTGGTGCGTATTTTCGGACGGCCCTACCCGCAGGGCGGCGGCAATAATCCCGGTGTAGTGATCAAAGACAATACAAAAGACGACCGCCCTTCCCGCAGTACGGTAAAAGACGTATATGCGTTCGTGATAGCCGACCTGAAACATGCCGCTACTTTGATGACGGAAAACAAGAACGCCGCTTTTGCTTCCAAAGAAGTAGCGGAGGCATTACTGGCGCGGGTGTACCTGTACATGGAGGATAACACCAACGCCCTGCTGTATGCCAATAAAGTGATCAGCTCCAACCGCTACCGCCTCATGGAAACACAGCCTTATAAAACTTACTTCCGCGTAATACCGGAAGAGAACCCCGAAACCATCTTTGCCATCAGGCATACCGTGGCGGACGACCGAGGTAAAGACGCCATTGGCTCTATGTATTACAACGACCCGGTAACGCAATCTACCGGCTGGGGAGAAGTATACGCTTCCGTTGCCTTTGTAAAGCTGCTGGATCAGAACCCCGCTGATGTGCGTCACAGCTTCGTGGAGCCACAGCGCGATGCCAACGGCAATATGCAGCTGCGTAATCAAACGCCCATATATTATATCAATAAATACAACTGGCAGGAAGGAGTAGCCAACTTAAGCTCACCGGTTATACTGCGTTTGGCGGAGATGTATCTTACCCGTGCGGAAGCCAATGCCAAACTGGGAAATGCACAGGCGGCCATTGACGATGTAAACCTGATCCGCCGCCGTGCAGGTTTATCCGGCGCTGCGTTGTACACCGTTGCTGATCTGAAAGGCCGCGCTTCAGTACTGGATGTAGTGCTGGAAGAACGCCGCCTGGAGCTGGCGTTTGAAGCACACCGCCCGTACGACCTGTACCGGAACAACCGCCCTATGGTGCGCGCCTACCCGGGCTTTCATGGCACTGATCAATTTAATCAGACCATTGAACCAACAGATCCGCAGGTGATCAATTATATTCCTGAACGGGAAACCGGCCTTAATCCAAATCTTACCCAAAACCCATGACAACAATGCTGAAATATTGTAAACGGATGTTGCTGATGGCAGGGTGTTGCTGTTGCACCTTATTATCTGCACAACAACTGAAAGTAACAGCCACTAACGACTTTACGGTTACCGGCGATGGCAGCAATGCGGCCTGGAACAAGGCCGCGTGGATCCCGCTGCCCCAACGCAGCGGGCAGGAGCCGTTATCAACAAAAGTAAAAGCATTGTATTCTTCCAACGGGATCTATTTTCTTTTCAGCTGTGCGGACAGGCAACTGAGCGCCGCCATGAAAGCCGATTTCATGGACCTCTGGGAGGAAGACGTAGCTGAAGTGTTCCTGTGGCCGGACACCCTGCAGCCGGCCTATTTTGAATACGAGATCTCACCGCTGAACTATGAACTACCCATTTTAATTTCCAATGAGCAGGGCGACCTGGTACGCTGGCAGCCGTTTCATTATGATGCAGACCGGAAAACCCAACACGCTACCGCTGTAGATGGAGGTGAAAAGCAAAGTGGCGCCAACGTGAAAAACTGGACCGCGGAATTTTTTATTCCCTTTAAACTGCTACGGCCGTTAAAGAATATTGTCCCCCGTAAAGGCACTACCTGGAGGGCCAATCTGTACCGCGTGGACTATGACAAGGGGGAAGCCGAATGGTCGTGGCAGCAAACAGGCCGGAGTTTTCATGAAATAGCAAAATTCGGTTACCTGGTATTTGAATAAACTCAATTTTTAAATTTTTAATAGCATAACGATGATGAAGCAATTATTAGCCTGTATGTTCTTTTTAATGCCGGTGATGGCCTTTGCACAGAAAGGTAAACTGATCTGGTCAGATGAATTTAATTATACCGGTCATCCCGATCCCCAAAAATGGCGCTATGAAGAAGGTTTTGTAAGACATCGCGAAGCGCAATATTATACCAAAAACCGGTATGAAAATGCACACGTGGAAGACGGCCACCTGGTGATCCGCGCTATCAAAGAAGAGCCGCTGCGTTTGATCAAAGGAGGCAAAAGTTTTGTGACTTCCGACAGCGGGGGAGAGTTCACATCTGCCTGTTTGAATACGGAAGATATTTTTGAATTTACCACCGGCAGGGTAGAGGTACGCGCCAAACTGCCCCACGGCAGAGGAGTATGGCCTGCTATCTGGACGCTGGGTAATAACCTGGCCTGGGGCCCCGGTGATTCTTCACAGGTGTATTCGGAAATTGATATCATGGAGTTTGTAGGGCATGATCCCAACAGCATCCACGCCAACATTCACCCGGGTTATGAAGGCGGCAGCTGCGGCGGAAAAATTACCGTGGAAAAGCCCTGGGAAGATTTTCACGTATATGCGGTAGAGTGGTATAAAGACCGCATTGATTTTTTCTTTGACGACCAGAAATATTTCTCTTACGAAAAGAAGGATGTACCTGAAGGTAAGTGGGCTTATCATGTACCACAGTACCTTTTACTGAACCTGGCCATAGGCGGTGATTGGGGCGCAGAACAAGGGATAGATCCCACCGTTTTCCCGGCAGATTTCCTCATTGATTATGTACGGGTATATGAACTTAAATAATAAAAGAGATAGCATGAAGAAATATATCAGCCGCATAGTACCGGCCCTTCAGCTGTTGCTGGCGCCTGCCATACTGTTTGCGCAGAAGGGGGATCTTAAATTACTGGACTGGCAACCACGTAGCCAGTTGGTAGTAAAAGAAACGAAACTGCTGAAACCAAAGTTCCCGGTGATCGATATCCATAACCACCTGGGTAAGCTGGAGAATACGGCTACCTACCTGTCGGAAATGGATAAAGCAGGCGTTATAAAATGTGTAAGCCTGGATGGTTACTCTGCCGGCGATCAGTATCTGCAGCACTTAAAGGCATCGCAGGCGGTGTCTAAAGACAGGTTCCTGGTGTTTTTCCGGCCGGACTTCAGCCGCATCGATGAACCTGGTTTTGGCGTAAACGAAGGGAAGAAGCTTGAAGCAGCAGTAAAGCAGGGCATAAAAGGCGTAAAGATCGCAAAGGAATTGGGTTTGATTATAAAAGATAAAAGCGGGAAGCTGGTACCGGTGGATGATCCGCGCATAGATCCTTTCTGGGAGAAATGTGGAGAACTGGGTATCCCGGTGCTAATGCATGTGTCGGACCCGAAGGCGTTCTTTACACCGGTAGACCGTTACAATGAGCGCTACGATGAACTGGGTGCGCACCCGGACTGGTCTTTTTACGGGCCGCAGTTTCCTTCCAAGGAAGCGATCCTCACACAGCGTAACCATGTATTGGAGCGTCATCCCAAAACCATTTTTATTGGGGCGCATGTGGCTAACCTGCCCGAGGAACTGGAAAGGGTATCCGGGTGGCTGGATAAGTATCCGAATTTATATGTGGAGATCTCTGCGCGGATCAGTGAGCTGGGGCGACAGCCTTACACCAGCCGCGACTTCCTGATCAAATACCAGGACAGGGTGTTGTTTGGTACAGACACGCCCTGTGATGCAGAAGCGTATCGTATTTACTACCGTTTCCTGGAAACAAAAGATGAATATATAGATCCTGCTCCCAGTCACCATATGCAGGCCCGCTGGATGATTTGCGGACTATACCTGCCGGATGCCGTACTGGAGAAGATTTACAATAAGAACGCCTCAAAGATACTCCGGCTGCCAACGGATAATTGAAAAGTGCCAACGGATACTTAATGTTTTTCACAGGAAAAAGTAAAGGGCATATTCTTGTACCGGGAGCCTGTTCCTTTGTTACCGGTAACGAGGAACAGGCTGCCAGTTACCTTCACCCTCTTTTTTGGCTACATTTTGAGTAATAAAAAGTAGCGGTTTATATGAAGAAAAATACCGTAAAAACATTGGAAAGCTTTTCAGCATTTAACACCTCGCTGAACGCAGAAGAAATGCAGCAGGCCAAAGGCGGCCAGGGATTTACCATGATCAAGTTCTCCACGGAGATCACTGCTGCCGGTTCCTGGATCACAGAAGATTATTATGTGGATGGCAAATACTCCTATTCTTCCACTACCCCGGATAATTGCCAATGATCCATTGTTTGCCGGTTGAACGTGAGAGTCATCATTCTGCCTCTTCCAGGTAAGGGAAATAAATTTCAACAATAGTTCCTTTACCTGCGTTCAGATCCGCCTTATTCTTTATTTCCAGCCTGGATTGCTTACCCGTTTTACGGCTAAGCATTTCCAGGCGTTTTTTATTGATATGTGTAGATAGAGATTGTTTGTTATTCGCTCCCACGGGTTTGTTTTCCTGTATGCCGGTGCCGTTATCTTCAATAATGCAATGAAGCATATCTCCTTCTTTCCTGATATCAATGTTGATGATCCCTTTGTAATCAAGCTCCTGTACGCCGTGCTGGACGGCGTTTTCCACGAAGGGCTGCAATAACATGGTAGGAATAAAAATATCGTCCATGTTACCCGGTACATGAAGGAAGTAGTCGAACGCATTTTCGAAACGCAGCGCCTGCAGGTTCAGGTAATTGGATAGCGCTTCCACTTCCTGCTCCAGCGGCACAAAGGCCGACTGTGAATGTTCCAGGTTTACCCGGAGCAGGCTGGCAAATGAAGAAAGATAGCTGATGGATTTTTCTGTTTCCTGGTTACGAACCATGGCCTGTAACACAGCCAGGGTGTTGAAAATAAAATGTGGCTCCATCTGGCTGCGGAGCAGCTTCTGTTCCAGTTCCGCCTGGCGCAGTTTTTCGCGCAGCTTTCTCCGCTTGTAGAACATCAGCAGGAAAACAGCTGCCAGCAATACAAAGCCAATAAAACCGGCAATAATGATCCGTTGCAGCCGGGTGATCTTTGCTGCATCGCGGTTACTGACATCCAGTCTTAATATCTTTTCATCCTTTGCTTTCAGGGCGTACTGGTCTTCCAGTTCTATGATCTGCCTGGCATAGGCGGAGTCGGTATAAGCCCTTAAGGTAACAAGTCCTTCATAGTAGGCTTCAGCGGCACTTTTGTACTGGCCCATCATGTAATGAAGACCAGCCTTTTGTTCCCAGGCATCTGTTATACTGGCGTCAAAAGAAACAAGGGCGGTGTCTTTTTCTTTTGATGCCAGGTTTATACAGGTATCTATGTATTTCAGCGCTTCCGGGTAATTTTTCATGCCAATATAAATATTGGCTATATGGTAATAGGTAACCGGCGGGGATTTTTTCTGTGTACGTTGTATGTCCCGCGCCATGAATATATTTTTCAATGCCTCGTCAAATTTTCCCTGTTGTTGCAGGTAAACGCTTTTGGATTCATATTTGCCTGCCTGGTACATAGGATGGTAAAGGGTGGTATCAGGAATGATATAGTTATCGAGATACCATATAGCTGAATCGAGGTTACCATGGTAGTTATAGAAAGCGCCCAGGCTGCTGGCGATCACTGTTCTCAGCCGGGGATTACTGGTTCTTCCCAGTCCTTCCAGCAGGTATTTTTTCTGCTCGGCTTCATTTCCCATGCTCCGGTACAGCTCCGCCAGCCGGAAGCAGGTGATGTCCATATTACCGGTATCGTATTTACTGCGGTAGTCGTATGCTGCCCTGATCCGTTTCAGCGCTTCGGGAAAATTTTTGCGCTTCATATATACTTCCCCGATATGATAAGCAGCGGTAACGCTCATCCTTTTGCCGGTATCCTTTTTCTGGGCCAGCGCCAGGGCCTGTTGGTAATAGTACATGGCGCTGTCGAGGTTAGGAGTGGCGTTATAGAAAGTGCCTTTGGTGGTCAGGATATTGAACTGCATCCGCACGGAGGAATAGGTTGCCATGATGGTAGTCATGCTATCCATCAGTTGCCTGGCCTTGGCAAATTCGTGGTTATTGATCAGCGGGTTGAAATGACTGTTAAGATAATCCAGCACGCTGTCTTCTTTCGCCTTGAGCCGCTTTGCTTCGGCTTCGCTATTGTGTTGCCTGCATGAAATGATTAACAGCAGGAAGATGCCTGCAATAAAGTAACCTGTAAATATTTTTCGTGTAAACATACCCGTTAGTCCCGGTTGGTGAGGAAATTAACCACAGCATCTTTTTTCCGTACGGATACGGGAATAACGGCGCCCGTTCTCAGCAATACGTGACCGTCTTTATGATACCGGTCTATAAACTGTGTATTTACAATGTAAGATTGATGGGTTCTCAGGAACAGCTGCCGGGGCAGTTGTTCATTGTATACCTTCAGCGGTTTGCTGATCACCAGTTTACGGTTGCCGGATAAATAGAAGGTTGTGTAACACCCGTCGCTCTGGCAAAAAATGATTTCTTTGAAAAGGATGATGTGTAATCCCTCCTGTGTGCGTAAAACGATCCGGTCGTCTGATGCAGCACCTGGTGCAGAAAAGCGCCGTTGTGCAACAGCTACCGCCTGTTGATTGGCGGAGGGATTTTTATACCCGCTCACTTTGTCGAGCGCCAGTTTCAGTTCCGGTTCGCTGATGGGTTTCAGCAGGTAGTCCAATGCCCCGCATTTAATGGCGTTAATGGCATACTGGCTGTGTGCAGTAATGAAAATGATCCCGAAGTCTATTGCCGGCAATGCACCCAGCAGATCGAATGCCGTACTTTTGCCCAGTTGTACATCCAGTAAAACCACATCCGGGCGCAGGTTTTGAAGCAACACATCTGCTTTGGAAGTACTGCCGCAACTGCCCACCACTTCGAACCCTTCATACCGGGTCACCATCTTCTCTATATCATTTCTTATAAGGGGCTCGTCTTCTATAATAACTACTCGTTTCATGGAATTGGAAAATTATTAATGCCACCACACCAACAACAGGGGAGGCTTACAGGCTTACGGATACGTAAGGAGCTAACGGATAATTAAAAATGTACTACGGATAATTATTGTTTTTCTTCAAAGCATACAGTTATGTTATCATTGATATACCATGACAAATATGCTGTTTTTTAATCAGGAATCCATATATACAGGATATTTTTTATGGGAATAAGATGATCGTTTAACCCGTCTTAAAATGATATTGATCCTTTCTGAAACCGGCGATGTTACTACTTATCATGTAATGAGGTGGCTGGAATGGTATGGTAAAGAAGTAATGCTGGTGACTGATAAACACCCGGTCAGCAACATTTGTATCGGAAACCGGCACACCTCTCTTTGCGTGGATGGTAAGCCGCTGGACTTCAGTAAGGTGAGCGCTTACTGGTACCGGAGAGGCAATTTCGCCATATCGGGATATAGCGGAGATGATACCTTGCCCCCGGCGATACAGGATAACATAGCTAATGAGGCCCAAACGGTAACAACGCTGTTGCATAACCGGTTGCGTAACATTCCTCACCTGGGCAGGTATGATCAGAGAAAAGTAAACCGCCTGAAGGTGATGGATACAGCCGCAGCGCTGGGGCTTGAAGTGCCGGCCTATGGCGTTTTCAACAGCAGGGAACAGGTGGCGGATTTTGTGGCCACGCATGGCCTGGTAGTAACCAAGCCATTAAGCGATGGGCTGATTGTGGAAGAGGACAGGATCTCATATGCTAACTATACTTCAATGTTCGGACCGGAAGATGTGGACACCCTTACGGATACTTTTATGCCCGGCCTGTTTGCGGCGTACATCCCCAAAAAGTATGAACTGCGGATCTTTTATCTCGACGGCGTTTGTTATACCATGGCCATCATGAGCCAGCAGGATCCTCAAACGCAAGCAGATATGCGGCACTACAATTACGCGAAGCCCAACCGCAATGTACCCTACCAGCTGCCGGCGGCAGTTAGCGCAAATATCCATGCATTGATGGAGGCACTGGAACTGAAAACAGGATCTATTGACATGATCGTAACCCCCAATGATCAATTTGTATTCCTCGAGGTGAACCCCGTAGGGCAGTTTGGCAATGTAAGCAGCAACTGCAATTATCACCTTGAGCAAAAAGTAGCAGACTATCTTATCAACATCGCTTTTTGAAACCCGATTTTTAACAATTAATCAAACATTATGAAAACACTGCAAACATTTGAAACCTTTAACCAGTCGCTCACTGCAGATGAAATGAAGGCTGTAAGAGGCGGCGACTTTTCACGGGACAACTCCTACAAAGTAGGCAACGACACGGTGCTGGTGCATGAGTGGGAGTATCAAG
Organism: Chitinophaga sp.; assembly: GCA_039593235.1. GTDB lineage: Bacteria > Bacteroidota > Bacteroidia > Chitinophagales > Chitinophagaceae > Chitinophaga. The sequence continues at coordinate 10,055 of JBCNPS010000196.1, forward strand.
GCGCTACCGGCTCCCGGACCACCATTGTTGACGGCGGTGGCAGAACCGTTTATATGAGCAGCAGCTACGATTGAGTACTGGCTTGTGTATGCCGGGCAACGTACAGGGTTACGGGGCCCGGATTTTTGAAAAAATAATCGCCGGCAGATGAAACCACTGAAAGAAATATTCAATACAGGATTTTCACACTCCTTTCCGCCTTTCTATAACAAAACAACGGTAACAGACCGGGATAAGGCCGGAAGTCCTTTCCCGCTTATCAAAGCAGTTAAATTATCTGCTTACTATCAATATACTTACAGGGCTAACAGGCATTATAAACCACTTTCCAGAATTGTGAGATATGACTTGCTTTAAAGAACAGGAAAAGATGTATATGATACAAATGGCAGGCTGCCAATTTGTTGCAGGCGCTAAACGGGCGCTGGTAATGGATTTGCATCGCGGACGTTTTCAACCGGTGCCTTTGCACCTGAAAGAGCTGGTGGAAACATACAACGGGAAACAACTGGGCCACCTGTATAGGGAATTTGATCCCGGCCAGCATAGCATACTGGATGAATACCTGCACTTCCTGCTGAAAGAAGAATATATTTTTTTAAGTGAAGATGCGGCCGATGCCGGCCGGTTTATTCCGCTGCCGCTTACTGCAGCACATTACGGCCCTGTCGGCAATGCCATTATTGATATAGATGCGCAGAGCGGTTTTGATGCAGTACAACTGATACATCAGCTTACCGCCCTGGGCTGCGAACAGATCCAGGTGCGCGCATATTCACCACTGCCTGTTCAGGAACTGCTGGCACTGGCCGCCGCTACCACGGAAACGGTATGCCGCTGTATTCAATTTATTGTACCATATGATGATCATTTTAAAACGGCCGACTGGAACCAACTTTTTACCGGTCACGAGAGAATTGGCAGCATTACCTGCTATGGCGCTCCGGGAAACAGTACGGATCATTATGTGGAAGGATTGATCCCCATTCATTTCATTGAACAGATGATCACCGGGGAAAATCATTGCGGCATTTTTCATCCTCATTACTTTACCAGCAATGCACCGCATTTTATTGAGTCGCGCAGTCACAACACCTGTCTTAACCGGAAAATAGCCGTAGACAAAGCCGGGTATATCAGGAACTGCCCCTCTATGCCACAGCATTACGGGCATGTAAGTACTACCACTTTGCAGGAAGCATTGAATAACCCGGCGTTCATACAACACTGGCATATACACAAAGACATAGTACAAACCTGCCGCGATTGTGAGTTCAGGCACGTGTGCACAGATTGCCGCGCTTACCTGGAAGATCCGCATGATGACTGCAGCAAGCCGTTGAAATGCGGGTATGATCCCTATACCGCCACCTGGACGGAT
>JBCNPS010000197.1:0-11432 GCA_039593235.1 Chitinophaga sp.
CAGCGATTACCTTTTTGTACTGGCCCGGTGGACCGGCCACAAACTGGGCGTGGATGAAATTCCCTGGAAACCCCGGGTATAGAAAATTGCTTAAATTTGTCAAATGTTTACAGGAATCATAGAAACGCTAGCAGAAGTAGTAGCTACCAGGAAAGATGGCAGCAACCTGGTGCTCACTATACAAACGCCACTGGCGGCTGAATTAAAAATAGATCAGAGCGTATCTCACAACGGGGTTTGCTTAACCGTTACCAACATACAGGGTAATACCTACGAAACCGTAGCAGTAGATGAAACCCTGCAAAAAACAAACCTTGGCCAGCTCACCCCTACACAGTTCGTAAACCTGGAAAGGGCCATGGTGTTCAACGGCCGCATCGATGGGCACCTGGTACAAGGCCATGTGGATAGTGTAGGTGAATGCCTCTCCTGCCAGGAGCAGGACGGCAGCTGGCTTTACCGCTTCGGCTACCCATCTCAATTCGCGGCGCTGATCGTGGAAAAAGGAAGCATCTGCCTCAACGGTATCAGTCTTACCGTTTTCAACGTTACCAACGATCAATTCTCCGTAGCCATCATTCCATACACTTACGAATTTACCAACATATCGAAAATAAAAACCGGCAGCCTCGTAAACCTGGAATTTGATATCCTCGGTAAATACGTGGCCAGGCAAATGGCGGTAAGGAATTAATACAGCCGGCCGCCCGCCGGTGCTAAACAAGGGAAACAGCATGTTGAAATATCTCCTGCTCTGCACCGTCTTTTCTTTTACCCTGCCGGCAAATGCACAGCAGGCAAAAGTAGCGCGCATAACAGCCTTTTATGACGCCGATGCTGTAACCGAATTGTACAACACAGCGCCACTGGGCATCCGGCTTACCTACACCGATAGCTCCACCCAGCAAACAACCGGGCTACTGGAAGGAAACCTCCGATGGAACAAACTAACCGTAAACAGCAACAACGGCCAGGTGCAAAACGGCGTACTCCGTTTTAACAGGGAGCAACTGGTGAAAGATAATTACCGTATAACCCTTACCGTTACAACGCCTGATAACTCTACCCATCAGGCAGCCCTGCAACTCCCTGTTATTACCGGCATACGTTTCAACCATTACGCCGACAGCATCAAACGCGATATCCGTTTTTATCTCAATATAGAAGGAAAATTCAGCAGCGGGAAAGTATTTCCACTCGATACAAGTGCCATCCGCTTTGCTGCTTCAGATGGGAAATTAATTGGTCAGGATCTCTTACTACCCAAAAACGATACTATAAAATCAGTGACCGTGGAAGCCTGGTACAAACATAACAACCGGCTCTACCTGCGCTCGGTGATACCCGTAAAACAAGCGCCGGATCCGGATTCGCTCATCATGAAAAATACCGATGGCCTCTTTAAAAAGAAAAGGAGAAATTAACTAGATCAGCATACGCGATTTCAGCTCCAGGTACTTATTAACTACATTCAGCGTCAGCTGCTCCGGGGGGCTCAGCAACGACATAATACCGTATTTAGCCAGCTCTTTTACAATGAGCTTTTTATCGTAGGCAAACTTCTGCGCAATGGTTTGCTTGTAAATACCTTCCACATCCTGCACGGTTTGTTCTGTTACCCGCTTCAGCTCTGTGTTCTCAAAAAACACCACCAGCACCAGGTGATAACGCGCCAAACGCCTTAAAAAAGGCAACTGCCGGTGCAGGCTCGACATCGACTCAAAATTAGTATAGATCATCAGCAGCGACCGGGTAGATAAACTGCTGCGCAACTGCACACTCAGCGCTTCGTAATCGCTCTCCTGCCACAATGTTTCCTGTGCATACAGGGTTTCAAGGATCTTGTTCACCTGCACTTTCTTATTGCTGGCAGCCAATACCTCCACTTTGTTTTCCGTGAGGGTAACCAGCCCCGCTTTATCTCCTTTGTCTACCGCCACATTGCTGAATACCAGCGATGAATTGATCGCATAATCCAGCAGCGATAATCCATTGAAAGGCATCTTCATATTCCGGCCCTTGTCAATGATGGAGTATACCTGCTGCGATCTTTCTTCCACATAATTATTGATCATCAGGTTACCGCTGCGGGCGGTGGCTTTCCAGTTCAGCATACGCACATCATCTCCCTTTGTATAGGGCTTGATGTGATCAAACTCCATACTGTGACCAATTACGCGGCGCTTATGCACACCCAGTTCATTCAGCCGGTTCATATAGGAATACAACGCAAAATGCCGCAGCTGGTGAAAACTGGGATATACGCTGATTGTTTGTTCATTATTAAAAATAAAACGACGGTTCACAATACCCAGCGCACTTCTCACAAATACATTGGTGTAACCAAAATAATAAAGTCCCCTTTCTACCGGCCGCAACACATACCGGAAAATATGTGCACCTCCTGTTGCCACTTTTGCTTTCAGTAAAAAATCGCGGCGCTGGAACTGCAGCGGCAACTCATCTATCACAGACACAAATACCGGGAACGGGTACCCGCTCCGGAAGTCAAGCAACACCTCGTTGTCATCACCGTTACTGAAACGGTTACTGGCTTTACGTTCCATTGATACAATAGTGGAAGGGCGCAGTATCAGCAGGATCATATCAAGCAATACAATACCCATCAGCACAATAAAAGCGATCAACGCAATATTGAAAATAGGCGGAACAAAAAACGAAAGGATAAACAACAGGATATTCCCTCCCAGCAGGAAGTAAAGCCTGTTGGTAAAAAAGAGTATCTGGAATAAATTATTTTTTACAGTGGCTGGCATACTAATAGCTTCTTGGGAGATGATTATCTCGGTACCTCTATCGTTTTTACGATCTGCGCAATCACGTCATCTGTCTTAATGCCTTCCATTTCTTTTTCAGGAGTGAGCATAATACGATGACGCAATACATGCGGCACCATTTCCACCACATCATCAGGGATCACAAAATCGCGGTTCTTCATTGCAGCAGATGCCTTAGCGCAGTTCATAACGGCAATGGATGCACGCGGTGATGCTCCCAGGTACAGCGATGAGTTCATGCGCGTTTCATTAATGATCGAGGCAATATAATGGAACAGTTTTTCATCCACCACTACCTGTCTTACCAGGTTCTGAAATTCGATGACCTGTGTGGTAGTTACCACTTTACTGATCATTTTTGTAAGATCTGTTTCTCCGTTGAAATGATGAATGCCGCGTAATACAGCTACTTCCTCTTCCAGGTTTGGATACTTCACCTCTATTTTAAACAGGAACCTGTCCAGCTGCGCTTCCGGCAGCCGGTAAGTACCTTCCTGCTCAATCGGGTTTTGTGTGGCAATTACCATGAAAGGACGGTCCAGCGACCAGGTGGTACCGTCGTTGGTGATCTGTCTTTCTTCCATTACTTCAAACAGGGCCGACTGTGTTTTTGCCGGGGCACGGTTTATTTCATCGATCAGTACAAGATTACTGAAAATGGGTCCTTTCTTGTATTCAAACTCCCTGGTTTGTGGGTTGAAAACAGAAGTACCCAGTACATCCGCCGGCATCAGGTCCGGCGTAAACTGGATACGGCTGAAGTCAGCATCCACGCATTGCGCCAGCAATTTTGCCGTGAGTGTTTTGGCAACACCGGGGACACCTTCAATCAGTACATGTCCCTGTGTTAGCAAACCAGCTATCAGCAGGTCTACCATCTGGTGTTGCCCAACTATTACTTTACCTATCTGCTCCCTGATGGCTTCCACACCTTCATGCAAGGCAGAAAAATCAGTCCTGGGTTGAAATGTATTGGTATCCATTATTTATTTCGTGTTTATATAAAATTGTTGAATGCGGTTATAAAAATCTTTCAGCTGCTCATCGCTGATATTTTCTTCCAGCTGCACATGATGCACCATGTGCAACAACTTTCTTATCTCTTCCTCCGGTACCGCCGATTTACGCGATAGCGAAGCAATGAATTGATCGTTCAGCACATTGGTGTTCAGGTAATAACGGGAACGTATATACTCCATAAAATGAACAATCATTTTATGCGCCAGGTTGTAGTTATTATGCTGTTGATAATACAGCTGTCCGATAGCATCTACAAATTCCAGCGAGGTATTGTTTACGGGCGGTTTATCCGGAATGATCCTTTGCCTCCGCTTACTTTCAAACACCACGTACAGCAGCAGCAGCACTACGGCGAGCCACAGCGCCCAGCGCATGGATGCATAACGCATCAGTACCTGCCACTCACTGAAATCGCCCGATTGCGCACTGCGCTGGCTGTTATAGAAATCGTCCCAGTATACATTGCTGGCGCCGTCTGCCAGGTACGACAACTGCGTTTCCATCGCCTTCACATTATTGCGGTGCAATAAAAAGTAATTGGTAAAAGTATATGGATTCAGCAACAGGTAAACGTAACCACGACTGTAAGCAATACGGATAAAGTTAGGTTTGTTCTTATAGTTGTAGCCCAGTATGCTTGTAGTATTGCTGTCTATCTGGGAAAAATAACTTCCGCTCACCATACCCGGGTAACTGAAGGAAGTATCCATAGGGATGGTTTCATCTGCATACCGCTGCACGGTGCCTGCTTTTTTTAGCTGCACATTGCCGCTCTCCACGGTAACAAACTTCAGCGTTTTCTCCAGTAAAGGATCCGGTGTATTTACAGCAATAAACAGTTCATTTCCCCTGGATACATAATCCAGCATGGCGTCTATATCCTTCTCTGTGGTAAACAGCCGGTCGGCCACCAGGATATACACGTTATTGCGGAATTTTATTTCGTTGTCTTTATCAAATGTCCTGGCAAATGGCTTTGTTACTACCTGCACAGAATTTCTCAGGAACAGTTGCGGCAGCATTCTGAAGGCTGCATAAGCGCCACCCGCTTTTTTATCCTTGCTGTAAAAAGATGATTGCGTCATATCGGTAGACTGCTCATTCTTTCTGTTGGCAAAATTTCCGCTTGCCACCACCAGTACCACCAGCAGGAGCAAAACAGACAGGATCGCATATATAGGTTTCTTCTTCACGAAACTTTTCCGATTGTGTTATTAAAATCCCTAAATTCCTGGTTAATATTCCTGAAATTTTCCTCACTTACATTAAATCCCCCATACCAGATATATTCATAGTCCAATGTGAGTGTGGCAAACTTTTTATAATACGGGGTGCTCCGCATACTACGCAGGTAATCATTATTGGTTTTCTCTCTTCCCGGTACTATCAGTTCCCGGCCTGCCAGCTGGAACAAGGTATACAGGTACCACCAACGGATGGCCTGCCGCAATTCCCCTGCGGCTATCGCCGCTTTTATCTTCTCTTCATACTCCTGCACGCTGTGCAATTCTTCTTCATGTACTTCTGTTAAACCTTCTATTAACTTAGGTTTACGGAAGAAGCCAATGCCGTTGCTTTTCATAAACCAGTATACCAGGAAGCCCAAACCCGCCAGCAACAATAGCATTACAATAATGCGGATAGCCTTGATGGAAGAAAATAAGGCCATTAAAAAACGTTGTATCCAGGAGTTATCCGGTGGTGGCTCCGGTGGAATGTCTTTATACTGCAGTTTTTTATTCTCCTTCAGCGCTTTCACCAATGAATCAGGTACGGTGCGCAATTCGAAGGGAGGCGCTTCTTCTTCATAATTTTCATTTGATTCAACAGCAGTTGCTTCAGCTTCCGCTGCTGCATTTACGGTGGCAATACTATCTTCTGTGATCCTTGCCTGCAGCAGGCTGTCGTATTCTTCCTTGTTTCCGGCAGTTTGTTCATATTGCGCCCTGCTTTGCAGCGCCCCGCAAAGCAGCAATAACAGCAGGCAGTATTTAATCTGGTGAAAAATATTCATGTTACTGCTTTGAAAGGATAAATGGTGTTAATACTTTCCCTTCCGCACTCAATCGATATCCTTTCTTATGCAGGTAAATGGGATAAAAGATAAAATAACCCAGTATAAAGGCCAGTGAACCCAGGAGGATAAAAAGACTAACTGCCAGCGGCATCTCCGTATACCTGGTTACAAAACTTTCCAGGAAAGCCGCTACAATAAATACAGGTATCAAAGTTACCATGATCTTGATCCCGTCTTTAGCGCCTTTGCGGAGGGAATCCAGTCTTTTCCGTGTACCGGGAAACAGGATGCTTTTACCCATAATGATACCGGCGCAACCGGCAATCACGATACTGGATATTTCCAAAGTACCATGTATCCAGATCACCAGGATAGATTTCCAGCCAAGTCCGTGCGAAAAAAAGATATACTGGAAAACACCCAGCATCACACCATTGCGCAGCAACAGGTACAGGGAACCAACACCCAGGAAAATACCGCCTAAATAGCAATAAAAGGATACCATGATGTTGTTGTACGCAATCCGGAAAAACATCAGTATGGGGTTACCATCTTTGTACACACCGAAAGGATCTTTATTGGCAATATTCCGCTCCGTCATATTCACATATTCATCTCCCAATACGCCACGCACAAAGGTTTCATCGTGTGCCGATGAAAATGCACCAATGATACAGAACAATAAAAAGAAGCAAAGCGTAAACAATAACAACCGGTGATGCTTGCGGAACAACAACGGTAATTCATATTTAAAAAACAACTGGAAACGTCCTACATCTTCCTTGCGGTTCTGGTAAATGCGGTGATAAATACCCGCAGCCAAACCGTTGATATAACGGGTTACTTTACTGAAGCTGTAAAAAGTTTTAGCGTAAGACAGATCATCTAGCAGTGATACAAATCTTTCCGCCATTTCATCAGGGTCGTCTGTCGGTTCCTCCTGGTATTTTTTCCAGCGCGACAAATTCTTTTTGATAAACAGCGATTCTCTCATAGTGAGTCCTTTCCCTTTTAAAATACAGATATCACCTACAGTAATGGGTTACTAATGGGGAAATACCGGCAAACATACTAAATCGTTTAACAATATATAAACAAATATGTAAATTTGAGTATGGCAGATATAAAAATACCGACTTCTTTCAATATAGACCTGGAATTTGAATCAGCAGACATCATGAAAAGATTCCTGGCCTGGCTCATCGATTTCGCCATCCGCGCCTTTTACTACCTGGTGGCGTATATGACATTAAGTTCCTTCCGCATAGAAATGGAAGGGCATATAGGCATATATTTCATCCTGGTGCTGCTGCCCCTGTTGTTTTATTTCCCTGCCACGGAAATAGGCATGAAAGGCCAAACGCCTGGCAAAAAAATACTGAACCTGCAGGTGGTAAGTATGATGGGCAACCAGCCAAGCATCAGCCAGCACCTGATAAGATGGATATTCCGCATCATAGAAACACCATTATACTTTTTCATGCTGGTGCCAGTCATCATCCCTACTGTATCGATTGTACGCACGCCCTATAACCAACGGCTGGGCGACCTGGTAGCCGGTACCATCGTGATCAGTACCAAAAGGAAAGGCAGTATTGAAGAAACTATCTTCCGCGATCTCTCCAACAGCGATTACAAACCGCAGTTCCCGCAGATCATGAAACTGTCAGACAGGGATATGAATAAAGTGAAAGACCTGCTTGACCGGGCGCTGAAGGCAAATGATGAAGATCTTGCGGGCAGGGTAGCAATGCGGGTAAAGGAAGTGCTGCATATTGAGTCGGAGCTTTCGAATACCTATTTTCTTGAGACGGTGCTGAATGATTATAATTATTATACTACGAAGGAGCATTAAAAGAGGGGTATGAGTTCTATTTATCCTTAAAGGAGATAGCTTTTAAAATGCTTCCTGGAGAGAGAAATTTCTAGTTATACTATGACTAACTAAAAGATTGTTATCCCGCTCTGCCCGGTATTCCGCGATTACTTCTTTTTCCTCTGTAGGTGTCATATTTATTTGCCCATATTTGCCAACTTTGGGATAAAATTTTACTATCGTGACAAGTTCTTTCTCTAAATCCACATAGTAATAGACCCTATAACCAGAACTTGCCCCCCGCCCATTATTTGAATTATTAATCCTGGATTTTATATAACGCATCCGGTTATGTTCCTTCAGGGCCCTGGGTTGATTAAATATGTCATCAATGGTTTTGCCTGCAAATAGGCTACATAGATCCTGGCAACATTTGCCATATGCCTTGTTGCCTTGGAATTTCTCTATGTCTTTACGAACAGAACTAATAGTGTAGAAGACGATCACAGGTAGGAATTTACTCAGAAAAACATTTCAGAATCGTCATCTGCAGATGATTTGTATCGAGATAAGTCATTAACAATCTCAAATAAGTCATCCACCTCTTCTGCAAACTCTTCCCAATGAGATCTAACTTCATTAAAGATTCCTTCTTCTTGTATTGCCCTCTTTATATTCTTAGCCATATCAAACAATGGAAATACCCTGGCTATGAACTCCTGAGCTTTAGTAGGGGTATAGTTCCTAAAATTAGCCTCTACAGTATCAACAAGTGAAGCTGTCAATTTACTATTCTCTGAAAGAGATTTCTGAATATCCAAAATCAGATCCAGATGTTCATCTGAACCAGCAATAATCTTCTCGGTATCTTCAAGTGAAGATAATGTTGATTTAATTTTTTCGATATCGAGGGTGGCTGAGCAAGACATATTAACTGAATGATTTTAAGTTCCCACTCTCAAAACAACTTCACAAAGCAGTAAACAATATTTAAAAACTAAATTTTAGAATGATAAAGGGTTCACACTTAACAAATATACAACGAAATGAAGCATTTGCGACAAAATTCCCAATATATTCGTAAATACATTTGCCATACAACTATTGTATTTTGAAAATCATATAGTTATTAGCTACAAACATAAATGCTTACCGCGATATTGCGATCTGTCAACAGTGTTACAGCTATACAAGCATAAGACACTGAAATAAAAATAGGCAATCAAGGACAGGAAACCCGCCATTATTAGTGCCTTGACGTTCGATTATCCTGATTATACCACCACACAGCCAGCAGTGATATTAAAAAAAGGCGACTGATCACCTCAGCCGCCTCCTCCATTACAATTATCTTGATCAATCAAACCGTTTTCCCTATCGAATTTAGATCGTCATTTACATTATTGAAACGGGTAGGATCGCCTGCAGGACCTTTGTACACAATAGTACGGTCAAACGCCAGGATCGGATAAAACACAATAGGCAGTAATACCAGCCCTACGGTAAACCCTTCTGTTTTGCCGAAACTTTTACTGAGCAGGTTGGTTGCCCAGATACCCCAGATGGCGCCGATGTAAGGAATACACATCAGCAGCACCCAATACCAGGGCTTGCCTATGATCTGTGTAAGCACATAAACGTTGTAGATAGGGATAATTGCCTTCCAGCCTTCCTGGCCGGCTTTCTCAAATACCTTCCACATGCAGAAAATGAAAAATACGACAATAACAAGGCAGATAATTAAGAATACGCCACTGAACATGGCGCCGAAGGCACTGCTGCTTTCATAACTTGTTTCCATAATTGAGGTTTAAATGGTTTAAAAAAATGAATGACAATACTATTTGGGATACGTTCGCTTTCCAAATATATATAATTTTTCCCGTTACATAGCGTAATCAGTATTAACCTTCAAAGAATACGTATTCCTACGGTTTTAAAAAAAGTTTCAACATTTCCATTTCTAATATTTGGATATTCAGTGCATTATCTTACCTTTGCAACCGGCAAGTCTTATACGACCAGCTCCTACTGAACTCCCCCAGGACAGGAATGTAGCAAGGGTAGGTGGTTGTAGCGGTGCGATATAAGTAACTTGCCTTTTTTTCTTTTTTTATTGTCATTAGTTGCTTGTCAATAGTATCCTGGTTGCTATTTTCTCCACCTCTTTCACTAATGACAGCATCTCCACAAACGGTTCATTTCCTGACAACTAATTTATCATAGTATGAAATTCTTTATCGATACAGCTAATCTGGCACAAATCAAAGAAGCTCATGATCTTGGCGTTTTGGATGGTGTAACCACCAATCCTTCTCTCATGGCCAAAGAAGGTATCAAAGGCGACGCTGCAATTATTAAACATTACGAAGACATCTGCGAAATAGTAGATGGTGATGTAAGTGCAGAAGTACTCTCTACCGATTTTAATTCCATCATTGAAGAAGGTAAAAAACTGGCCGCTATTCACCCGAATATCGTAGTGAAAGTGCCTATGATAAAAGATGGCGTAAAAGCCATCAAATGGTTTACCGACAACGGTATCAGAACCAACTGTACCCTGGTGTTCTCTGCCGGTCAGGCTATCCTGGCTGCCAAAGCAGGCGCAGCTTATGTTTCCCCTTTCATTGGCCGTATAGACGATACCAACTGGGATGGCGTGGAACTGATCGCTCAAATTGCACAGATCTACAGCTTACAGGGTTACAAAACCGAAATCCTGGCGGCCTCTATCCGTAGCGCGCTTCACATTGTGAAATGTGCGGAAGTAGGCGCCGACGTATGTACTTGCCCGTTAGATTCTATCCTCGGCCTGCTGAAACATCCGTTAACAGATATCGGTCTCGCTAAATTCCTGGAAGACGCAAAGAAAATGTAGTCTCAATATTTTTTAGATGGTGTATCCCCGGTGCAGTAATTGCGCCGGGGATTTTTTTTCCCTGCGGGAGATGATCACGTTTTGTTGGATAATTTATCTAAATTCAGCATTAATATCCACGTAAACCCGTAACATATATAAATGAAAAGCTAATGGGAAAATATATTCTTTCGCTGGATCAGGGTACCACCAGCTCCCGCGCCATTATTTTTGACCACGATGGCAGCATCAAAGCGGTTGCCCAGAAAGAATTTAAACAGATATTCCCCCAACCCGGATGGGTAGAACATGATGCAATGGAAATCTGGACTTCACAGGCCAGCGTGGCCGCCGAAGCAATACTCAAATTAAGGGTGTCCGGGGAAAACATTGCCGCTATCGGTATCACCAACCAACGCGAAACCACCATCGTGTGGGACAAACGAACCGGAAAACCCATACACAATGCCATTGTATGGCAAGACCGCCGCACCGCTGCCTATTGCGATACCCTCATCAAAGAAGGCAAAGAACAACTCGTTAAAGATAAAACCGGCCTGCGCATCGACGCATACTTCTCCGGTACCAAAATAAAATGGATCCTCGACAACGTGCCGGACGCCCGCAGGAAAGCAGACAACGGGGAGCTCGCATTTGGCACGGTCGACAGCTGGCTCGTATGGAACTTCTCCAACGGTAAACTCCATATCACCGACGTAAGTAATGCATCCCGCACGCTGTTGTTTAACATCCACGATATGCAGTGGGACCAGGAACTACTGGACCTCTTCGATATTCCTGCCTCCATGTTGCCGGAAGTAAAGCAATCCAGCGAAGTGTATGGTTACTCTGAAGCAAACCTTACCCCGTACCGTATTCCTATTGCTGGCATCGCCGGCGATCAGCAGGCCGCCTTGTTCGGGC
>JBCNPS010000198.1:0-11431 GCA_039593235.1 Chitinophaga sp.
TACCGATTGCAGCGACGAATCTCCCTGCATTATGTACACCGGGCGCCCTGCCGGATAACGCCTGGAACACATTGGCGGAAGGAAAAGCATTGATCTCTTCAGATCTTACCCGGGTAATAGCGCCGGTAAGATCACTTTTTTTCATGGTGCCATAACCCACCACTATCACTTCATCGATCCGGGCGGCATCTTTCTCCAGCACTACTTCAAGCGTAGTGGCGCCATTTACGGGCACCTCTTTGTTCTTCAGTCCTATAAATGAAATAACCAGGATAGCGTCGTTTGCCACGGTGAGCTTAAACCTGCCATCGTTGCCGGTGGCCACACCGGCCCCTGCTTTGCCTTTTACTGATACGGAAGCGCCGGGCAGCGGCGTACCATCGGGCCCCTTCACGATGCCCGTGACCGTAATATCCTTTACCACCGGGTTGTCCGGATCAGAAGCGGAATGCACGGGTGTAATGATCACCGTTCCCGCCACTACTTTATATACAAAGGGTCGCCGGACGATGATCCGTTTCATCACCTCGTTGATATCAGCATCCTTTACCCGCAGTGTTACGGGTGGCGCCCCTTTGAGGAAGTCGTCGTTATAGAGGAAACGCATCCCCGATTGCTGTTCTATTTCCCTGAATACATTTTCAAGCGCTGCCTGTTGAAAAGACAGGGTTAGCTTTTGCGCTACTCCTGTGGCATGTACCCCGGCTACCATTACCAGTAGCAAAAAAGCGGTTACTTTCATAGCGAGGATAATTTTGCAAAATAGCGGGTACGGGTGTGCGCTCCTGCTTATTTTGCCGGATAAAAAGTAATTCATAACTTGGAACTGTTAAGATGTTAAATAAATTTCGCTCAACGGACTTTACTGATACGTCTTACCTGAACGGAGGTGCCGCAAACACTTCCGTTTTTTTATCCGTATCAAACGTGGATGTTTCTGGTTGTCAGCTCATATTTGTTTGATTGATGAAAAAAACTGTGGAATATTTATTTACCGGTAATTTCAGAATGATACTTTCAGGATATTTCCCTTTAATTCAAACCTGGCGCCCGTAAGCGTTCCAAGCATCTCCAGCACTTCAGACAATTTTGCACTCCTGCCTATACTCCCGCTGTACCGCATGGCCGGTACCGGGCTGGTGTACTGTACATTGAAATTATACCAGCGTGCCAGCTGGTTCATGATGCTGGCCATACCGGCCCGTTTAAAACGGAACTCGCCATTCTTCCATGCTACAGCCAGTTCCACATCGGCGTTGTTTACCAGTTGTATAACGCCGGCTGTACTTACCTGCGCCTGCTGGCCAGGTTTCAGCACCTGCAAATAGTTACCGCTGCTTACCTTTACAGCGCCTTCCAGTAAAGTAGTGTTAATACTTGCCTCGTCGTTGTAGGCGCTGATATTAAAATGAGTGCCCAGCACTTCTACTTTCACTTCCGTACGACCGGGTTGTGAAGGCGGCATCTTTATATAAAAAGGTTGTGCGGCATTTCCGGCTACCTCGAAATAAGCCTCCCCGGTAAGTGTAACGGTACGGTCTTTCCCGGTAAACGCCACCGGGTAGCTCAGGGAGCTGGCTGCATTCAGCCATACCTTACTGCCATCGGGCAGGTTCAGCTGGTATCGCCCTCCGCGCGGTGTAGCGAGTGTATTAATGTCGCCGGTTCCCGTTTGCCCGCCGGCGTTATAGGCCAACTGCCCGTTATCCAGTTTAATGATCCGTGTATTTCCCTGTTGCGCCAACGTGCCGTTAGCGGCGCTGTCGAGTATAATTTTCCGGCCGTTGGCCAATGTGAGCACGGCTTTATTCCCACCGGGAGGCAGATCGTTCTTCGTTTCTATGGCTACCACTTTAACCGGGCGATGGGAGGTACGCCACACCTGCACACCCGTAACTATCAATAAAGCAATAGCGGCAGCCGCTGCCCAGCGGTACATCAAAACCCTGCGCACCGGCGTGTTGTTTTCGGTACCGGTTTCACGCTTAAATGCTTCGTATGCCCGCGCCCGTTGGTCTGCGGTGCTGAGCCCTGATACCCCGTTTGCCCGGAAGTCGTTGTCCAGTGCGGCCTGTATCACGGCTTCATTTTCAGGACGTGCCACCTCCCTGAAAAAGATGGTCAGCTCTTCTTCACTTAATTGTTGATCAATGTATTTTTTTAATAATATACTAAACTGATCCCGGGTCATTGAAATAATACCAGGTTTTTATTCCCTGTTATATGAAGACACGCAACTAAAGAAAAAGTAGGGTATGGCGGAAAAAAAATTTTTACGGGGAAACTGAACAGAGGAAAAACAACAGCAGCAACTCATCCTTATGGGTAAGCAGCAGCTCCCTGATATGCTGCAGTGCTTTGGACATATGCTCTTTTACGGTGGGTAATGATATATTCATTTCAGTGGCAATCTGCTCATAAGACAGCCCCCGGAACCGGCTTAAGCGGAATGCCTCCTGTTGCCTCACAGGCAGCTTACTGATAATGGATTCCATCAGCCTGCCTTTTTGTTTGATGATCAGCAGGTCTTCCGGCGTGGCCGCCTCCTGTGAAAACAACTCCCGGATAAACGCCTGGTAACTGGCCTGTACCGATTGCCGCCGGAAAATATTCATGATCTCATTCCTGGCGGTAATAAATAAAAAGGCGTCCACCTTCTGAATGCTCTCCAGTGAGGTGCGCCGCTCCCATAATTTTAAGAAAACCTGTTGGGTAACATCTTCCGCCATCTGGTGCGCCTTCAGGTACATCAGGGCTACACTGTATATTTTATCATAAAAGCCGGCATACAGGCTGGCAAATGCTTTTTCATCCCCTTCAGCAATGCGCTTCATGAACTCCGGCCCGATATGTAGATCCTTTTCAGACAATACGTTATAGTTGGTTGACTGGCTAAATGTAGGGAAAAAATATTATTGAAACGCCTTCAACAAACTATCCTTATAAGCCGGCGATACTTCCACCGCTGTACCATCGTTCAGGTTCACATAGCCGCCGGCGCCCTTGTGATACGACTGCACGTAATGGATATTAATGATATGTGATTTATGCACCCGTACGAACGGAAGTGGTAACATCTCAGAAAAATGTTTCAGAAAACGGCATACCATTTTCTTACTGCCATTGGTTAAATAAACATCGGTAAAATTACCATTCCCTTTCAGGCGTACTATTTCATTCATCTTCACCACGTCAAATCCATCCAGGGTAGGCAGGATCACCTGTTGCATACCAGGATTTATTTCCCGGGCATTTTCCATGATGATGCGGTTCCTGTTCAGCCAATGCTTCTGTTGTAATTGTTGCTGCACCTTATTCACCGCCAGGATCAGTTCTTCTATGCTCACCGGTTTCAGCAGGTAATAAGCTGCGCTCTGGTTCAGCGCTTTCAGCGAATACTCCGAAAAAGCGGTTACAAAAATAGTTTCAAACTGCAGGTCCTGGCAACCTTCCAGCACATCAAAAGCATTGCCAAAAGGCATTTCCACATCAAGGAATACCAGCTGCGGACGCAGCTCATGCAATAGCGCGATGGCTTCCCTGCTGTTATGGGCAGTGCCGGTCACTTCCACCTGGGGACAAAATTTCCCCAGATAGTTTTGTAAGGCCGCCATAGCTGCGGCTTCGTCTTCAACGATAACTGAAGTGATCTTTCCTGTTAACATCATGCTTATCCATTAAGGGAAGTTGCAGCACCACCCTTGTTCCGGTGGCGCCTTCCCGCGTTATTTCTTCCATCTGCATCCGGATATCGAGATGGTAAATATCGTTCAGTAAACTGATCCGCTCCGTGGTGTTGGTAATACCTCTCGACTGGTGCGCTTTCTGGTGAACCGTTTTCAGTTGATGGCTCTCCGTTAGCCCGATGCCGTTATCTTCTATGATCACCTGTATACCATGCGCCAGTTTCTGAAAGGTAACCCGTAACAGTCCTTTCTCAGCCTTATACCGGAGCCCGTGCCATACCGCGTTTTCCAGGTGGGGCTGGATCAGCATATTGGGGATCATCACCGTATCTGCATCCAGGGTTTCATCAATATCCAGTATATACACAAATTTGTCACTGAAGCGCAGTTGTTCCAGGTCCAGGTACCTTTTCAGCTGTTCCGCCTCCACGGCCAATGTAACAAAATCCTTATTGGAATGTTCCATCACATTTCTCATGAGGCCGGAATAAGAAGTAAGATACTTATTGGCTTCCATTTCGTTGTTTTCCGCAATGTATTGATTAACGCTGTTAAGACTGTTAAAGATGAAATGCGGGTTCATTTCACGGCGCAATGATTGCAGGGCGATCTTTTTATTCTTGATCTTGATGGCACGCAGCGAGCGGGCAATAAAGAACAAAAGGATCACCATTGCCAGGATGGAAGCGATCAGGAAATAGTTGAGCGTATTCTTATTATTGATCAGCGCCAGTTGCAGGGCCTTTTCCTTTTCCAGGTCTTTGATCTTCCCTTCTGTAATGTCGAACAGGCTGGCGTCTACGAGAGAGCTGTCGGTTCTGATAAGCGTATCCAGGCGATGGAGGAAGTCGTCGTACCGGGTAAGCGCCACGTCCTCTTTGCGCTGCTTCCTGTAGTAGCTGGTGAGCGCAAGCAAACAGTCTTTTGTTTTAGAAGTATTCCCGCTTTTAAACGCCAGCATATACGCCTCTTCCAGCAGGCTGCCTGTTTTTCCCGGTTGCCGGCTATTGGTGTACAACTGGGCCAGTTCCCGGATCTGGTCTATCTGCAATTCAACATTACCTTGTTCCTTTGCTTTTTCCAGGATGGCTTCATTCATGCTGATGGCTTCATCGATATTATTCCCGGCCACATACACCTTAGAGATCTTTTTGCTGATAGCAGCAATGTCGCGGGCATTATCGCTTTTCTCCAAGGCCTTTTTAAAGCTCACAATGGCATCGGATGTATTATTTTGCAGCAGCTGGCTGTTGCCAAGTTGCTTGTAGGCATCTGCGGCTTCATCTTTCTTACCTTCCTTTTCAAAAATGGCGGCGTTGGATTGTGCGTAGTTGGATTGCACCTGCGGATTGGTATTGCGCAGACGGTTGGCGTCGTTGAAATTGACGTTCTCCAGGCTTTTGTCGATGGCCAGGTCGCCGGCCGACTGGTAATTCTTTATGGCCGGTATTATTTTGTTCTGCATTTCCTGCACTTTCGCCAGTGCGCGGCCTGCCGCTGCTGCATCGGGGTGGTTTAGCCGGGTGTAGATCTCCAGCGCCTTTTTAAGATAATCCTCTGCTTTGGCATATTCGGTTTTATCGGTCAGCTCCTTTGCCAATGCCTCGTAATGGATGGCTGTTTGCAGGTCGTTATCATCCCTGGAAAGGGATTTTTTCAGCTCTCTTGCTGCTTTGGATACCGGGTACCCACTACCCTTTTTCCCCTGTGCAGCGGCTATTCCGCCTGCCCACAGCAGCCCACACAAGATAAGCATACAAATACAGTAACGTGCCATGGTCATTGATTCTGCTGCAAAATAAGATTTTTCAGCACGGAGCGCACGCCATTTCACCCATTCAACCCGGCATTTCACCAAGTGGAGCCCTTAACGGTTGGGAAGACCCTTTATTTTCATGTCGTCATTCTAAATCAAACATCATGAAAACGACATTATTTGCCAGCGCCCTGCTGGTATCGGGTTTCCTGGTATGGAAATACAGTACTGTAAAACATCTTCCTGAAAAAGAGTATAAAACAGCTGCCCCGCCCACGGTAATTGCTTCTCCTTCCGCCGCAGACAATACCCGTATACAGGTAGCTATACTCCTCGATACTTCCAACAGTATGGACGGCCTGATAGACCAGGCAAAATCAAGATTATGGAATATTATCAATACCCTTACCACGCTGAAGTACAAAGGCAAAACACCGGTAATTGAAATTGCCTTGTATGAGTATGGCAATGATGGTCTTTCCCCCCAATCCGGTTACATCAGGCAGGTGGCCCCGCTCACCACCGATCTTGATCTTATCTCTGAAAAACTGTTCTCGCTCCGCACCAACGGCGGATCAGAATACTGCGGCGCTGTTATCAGTTCCGCGGTAAAATCGCTCGAATGGGGCCATGATGAAGCAGATATGAAACTCATTTATATTGCCGGTAACGAACCATTCGACCAGGGAAGGATCAATTATAAAACTGCCGCCGGACAGGCCCTCAGTAAAAGCATCTACGTGAATACTATCTTCTGCGGAAATAAACGGGAAGGCATTGACACCTACTGGAAAGATGGCGCAGATAAAGGACAAGGCCAGTATTTTAATATTGATTCCGATCGGAAGGTGGATTTTATTGAAACCCCGTACGACAAACGCATTGAAGCCTGCAACGAACGCGTCAATAAAACCTATATCGCGTATGGCGCTCATGGTGAATCAAAGAAAAACAACCAGGTTATACAGGACAAAAATGCCCGGGATATTTCTTCCGCCAACTCCGTAGAACGTTATGTGAGTAAATCAAAAGCAGTGTATAAAAACGACAGCTGGGACCTGGTAGACCGTGCCAAACAGGATCCTGCCGTGTTAAAAAGTATCAGCAAAAGCGAACTGCCCAAAGAACTGAGAGAAAAAAACGCCGCTGAACTGCAAGCACTGGTAGTTGCTAAAAGCAAAGAAAGGGATAGCATCCAGAAAGAAATAGCCGTACTGGGAAAACAACGGCAAAAATATATTGATGAAGCCATGAAGAAAACCAATCAGGCAGACGACCTGGGCGCTGCCATCAACCGGTCTATCATCCAGGTAGCTGCCACTAAAGGATACACAACTGAAAAGTAGATGTTTGTTAGCCCCCAAAAAGCTTCCATCAGCCCTGAACTGCCATTCAGGACTGATGGAAGCTTTTTTTACCCTGCTAACTATTGCAGGTGTTCCAATGCAAATTTAAAAATGGCATCCCTGCCCTTGTTTTCATCATCCAGGCTATTGGAAACAAAATGATCCGGGGCAATTCCATCTTCTATATTCACACCTGTCACGGAAACAGCCATAGAAGCAGAATATTTCAGCCTCCAGCCATTGGGCAGCTCATAATCAAAAGGAGTTCCGCCTCCACCACCCGTCTGATCTCCTATTAAAAGTACATTTGGCAGTTCCGACATATACAGTACAAAATCATTGCAGGAACTGAAGCATCGCCTGTTTGTTAATACCAACAGCGGTTTACCCCCAAGGATGCTGTTGTTAGGCGCCAGGTATTTAGCCTGGGGGGGATAGAAATCATTGTGCCCCGGACCCCGCTTATAGATATCATACTTTAGCAGCATCCTTTCCGGGAGAAGCTTTTCAACGATCCTGTCAACTTTAGCGGAGCCACCACCCGTATTATCTCTTACGTCGATGATCAGGCCCTGTACATTCGCCAGTTTGTCCAACACAATATCAATATCCGGCAACGTCAATCCATCGCTGAATGAAGGAATATACAGGTATCCAAATTTATCTAAAAAAGTATACGACAGGATCCCCTGGTATTTAAGATCCGGCAGGTATTTTTCTTTCAGCAGGTCAAAACTGAAATTGTGCGGATAAGAACTGTAATAACCGCTGTAAGTATATTGCCGGTCCCCGTTAATAAGAGCTACATGCCCGTCGGCCAACTCGTCGAGCATGGCAGTGCAAATATCAAACAGCTCACCGGTACTGGTTTTATCAGATACCATCGGCCGGAATTTATTGTACACTTCTTTCCAGTTTACTTTCTTGTAACTGAACAAGGCATATTTTGTATCCATTGCACTCCAGAGGCTTTCAAAAACAGCTACCGGGTGTTGCGTCTCTTCTTTTATGAGTGATTTCTCACAGGAAGTGCAACAGATCATCGTCCATATCCATATACTGCAGGCAAAATGCCGGGCAACATTTTTCATAGTAAAAAGAAATAGTTGAGGGTTACCATGTGAACAGCAGACTGTACCGGCATCATTGTTTTAACTTTGTAGTACTCCCATTGATAGTTCAAAGATATACTGTTGTTTTTATGCGCTTTCACTTTTAAGCCTGTATTCCACTGAAGCCTGCCAAGTTCATTCCATCCTGCCAGCTTAATGTTTTCTGTCATCGTCCGGAATGATGGCGTATGCAGTCCGGCCTGGCCTTCATAGGCTGTATACGACGTTGAGAGCGCAGCAGCAATGGGAGAAAAAAGCCCCGTGCTAATCTCGCAGTTTTTCATGGGCGGCTTACCATACCAGGTAAATGCATATTTAAATTTTAAGATGGGACCAACAGAACTGATACACTCATAATAATCCCGGTTGTTCAC
This sequence comes from Chitinophaga sp., assembly GCA_039593235.1. Classification (GTDB taxonomy): domain Bacteria; phylum Bacteroidota; class Bacteroidia; order Chitinophagales; family Chitinophagaceae; genus Chitinophaga. The sequence continues at coordinate 8,275 of JBCNPS010000198.1, forward strand.
ATATTGCTGGTTTTTCCTGAGATTAAAATAGTTGTCCAATGCCGCTCCTGCCTCAAACCGTAGCCCGCCTGTTTTGTTTACCATAAATAAAATATGGTAATCCAGGCTAAAAACCTTCGACTGCAGGGTGTTGGCTCCATCCTTTGCCTGCAATTTCCCCAATGCCCCGCGAAGGTCAATTTCGTGTGTTGTATGGGGGCCGGCACTTGAAAAATTTAGCACAACGCCCGGGTAGGTCCCCTGGTAAACAAGGGCAGACATGCCGGCATCTTTTAGCGTGTGCCGCGATAAAAAAATGCCTGCTGATATCATTTGCTGTGCCGGGCAGTGATAGTATATTAATATCAGGAGAAGGCAAAAGCAACAGCTGCTTTTATGATGCAATATGTTCAGATATCTCTTTATTGGCTTAGTATTTAATGTTAAACGGATAAAAATTGGTCCATTGCTGCATCCAGTTTTCTGTTCCCAAAGCGCCTACATAGGTTACTTTTTTGAAGAAACCCTGGAAGTGTTCCCCGCTGAAGTCGGCGCCCGATAAAGCGGGCGACCCGTTTTGGGGTAACAGGCCGGGTTGTTCAAACCGGAAAGGGTCTGAAAGGTTTATTTCTTCCGGTTTTGTATACATTTTATTATTATGATTTACAGCATAATCGGTAACGCCCGCCGCATCTATTGAATACACGGCATTGGGATCTACCGTAAAGGCATCTGCCGGAACATTGCTGTGTACAAGGTTGGCAGAAAATTCCGTGGTCCCGTCAAGCAAACGCTGTGCAGCCATATCATCGCTGAATTTAATACCACCTTTGGGCATTCCAATAAGGATAGAATTTCTCAGCACAAAAGCGCCGCTATAACTGATATTAAAGGCTGCATTCCAGGGCAAGGCGCTATTATAACCCGGGTTATTATAAGGGCCAATGGCAGTAACGTTTGACAGTACAGGACGTGTGTCGGGCGTTACAGGATAACCTTTGATATCATTTAAAACCAATATCGCATCACAGGTATATATAAAAGAGCCAGGGGCGGCAAAATAAGGATGTTTATAACTAACAATGAATTGTTGCATGCCTGTATAGCCGTTTGAATAAACAATGCCTGCCACCCTGTTATTAAATGCCACCAGGTTTTTTGCATTCACCGTTCCGCCAAAGAAGCCAAAGCCCGACGTTTGCGTATAACTGGCCTGAACATTTTCAATAGTGGTACCGGATCCCACTCCCACACAGGCAAGTCCGTATGATTCTGCTGATCCTACTCCTGCAAATTCGATGCGCACATACCGGAGCACCCCGGAATTATCATGGGGATCTACACCTCCTCCGGAGGGTAAAAGCGCACCCAGTCCGCTCAGGGTCATTTCCGTAGCTGCACCGCCCGTATTTTCATCATAAGCGCTTACCGGCGCTTTGCCGAAAATATATAATCCACCCCAATCTCCATGCTGCTGAAAGCCGGCAGGAGAACCTGAGGTAAATACAATAGGCCTCTCTGCAGTTCCTTCAGCCATAATTTTTGCACCGCGTTCTATGGCAAAGTAACCGGATCTTCCGGCGCCATCTGCCACGCTTGTGCTCTTAATAACGGTACCCGGCTCAATGGTTAGTACTGCATTATTTGTTACGTTTACAGATACTGCAAAAGTATAAACGGTATCACTTTTAAGTGTCCTGTTTTCCGTTATCTGTTCAGGCAGGGTAACGACTGGTTTTTGGGTCTCTAATTTTTTATCCTCTTTTTTACATGACAACAAACAAATGGATAGGAAAGCATTGAGCGTCAGCAGGCAATAGTTTCTGTTCATCTGGCTTAATATTATTTTTGGCTTTAGTATACTAGAAAGGTGAGATCGGCCAATATGCCAATCTCACCATCATTACATGTGATGAAAATCAATTAGAACCTTGTCCAACCGGTAGTACCAGATCTTACAGTTGCCCAGTTAGCACCACCTGTAACAGGGAATGCACCACGATAGGCTACTGAAGTAAATCCTGTAGTGTAGCTACCACCAGCGAAATCAGCGCCGGTAGCAGGAGCTGCACCAGCATTGAGGAAGAACTGGGTTGAGTTAACACTGCTCAGGTTAAATGGATTTACCAGGCCGGCGCCGCTTGCAGCAGCCAATTCAACATTCGCATTGGTAGCATTGGTCAGGAATGTTTTTAAAGTTGCGTCTGTATAAGAAGTGGTTCCTGTGGCAACAGCAAATGCTTTTCCTGCAGTATTGCAATGAACGAAGTTTTTCCTGAATTCAGATGAACCATTGGTCAGAGAATCAGCAGTAACGTTTCCGTCCACTAACAAACCAGCAGCCGGGTAACCCAGGAAAATGGAGTTACGTACAGACAGGCCGGTATTTCTGCGGAAATGCGCGCCAGCCTGGAATGCTCCGTCAACACCTGTTGCAGAAGTTACAGGCAGATCAGGATTAGAATCAGCAACACCATTGTTACCAAGTATGGTTAAGTTGGAAATAACCGGACGTGTACGTGGTGTGTTAGTAGCAACACCAGTGTTATCGTTATCGCACTCGATACCATTAGACTTAGACTGGTCGTTAATTTCCGGATCGCGTAAAGCAACCAGGAACTGCAGTTTACCCTGGTAACCGAAATCAAAGTCGAAATCGTCGTCAATAGCGCGATAAGAGATCAGGTGGGTTGGGCTTACTCTACCACCGAAAAATTCAAATGAATCATCGCCGCTATAGCTTACCTGTACGTGGTTTACTACAGTACCGGAACCAACGCCGCCAAAAGTAAGACCGTTTACTTCGTTGTTATTTCCAAGAGCACCCTGGTAAACACCACCGGCATACTCAGTGGAGAAGATGAAGAGCTTCTGGTCATCCGTCGCCTTTCGCAGCGGCGCTTATGGCGGCAAGCCGGTGCAGGCGCATGTCGACGTAGCCAACATGACGCCGGATCTCTTTCCGCAATGGCTGGCGCTGTTTTCCGCGACGCTTGACGATATCGCCCCCTCCGACGAGGCGAAGGCCTGGTTCATGGCGACGGCCGAGCGGATCGCCAGAAGCCTGACGCTGTCGCTGTTCTACAATCCAGCGCTCGACGATCCCAGGCTGCGCAAGGGCTGAGATCGCTGGGCCTGCCCGAGATCAGGCAATGCGCTTGTAGAAGAAGGTCGAGGC
>JBCNPS010000199.1:0-11189 GCA_039593235.1 Chitinophaga sp.
TCTCCTTTATTGCCGGTACCCCATATCGGTATGGTGTTCGATATAATAGGCGCTATTATGGCTGCTATTGCCAGCGTGGTACCGCCACCGCCTCCGCCGCCACCCGTGGAAGAAGGAAAAGAACCGGAGCCGCAACCTTTCTCGCTGGCAGCTACCGCACAAATGCTGGTACATGCACTGAGCCCTTCCGTAAAAGTACATAACCAGTGGATTGCCAACGCAGGTACACCCATCCTGCATTTGCCCGCTATCATAGCGCACCTGCCATTTCCCATCGTGAAGCCGAAAGCCGCTTCTGAAATGTGGATGGGCAGTTCCACTGTGCTGGCGGATGGAGGCCCTTTTTCTACCCAATTCCACCCGGCATTGTCCTGCAACCTTGTTGGACTACCTTCCCCGCCAAGGCTCAATAAAAAAAGCTCCGCCTTTGCGCTGATGGCGCCTACTTCGGTACTGCTGATCATGACATCTTCCGGGAAGCCGGTACTGGTGGGCGGTCCTCCAACCATCGACCTGTTCCAGCTCATGTTTAAACTGGGATTGAAAGGATTGTCGAAAGCCGCAGGCGCAGCGCTCCAGAAAGTGATCAATAAAATAGAAAGCCGCTTTCCCAAGCTGGCCGGCGTATTGCAGGATTTTAAGTGTAAAAGATTCGGAGAACCTGTAGATGCGGCAAGCGGAAGCGTGGTTTCTTCCAATATAGATTTTCAGTTGCCCGGACCTATACCGCTGGTATGGGAACGTACCTATTACAGCAATGCGGAAATTGCGGGGCCGTTGGGCTACAACTGGCATCACAGCTATAACCTCAGCCTGTATGATCTGCATAATGGCTATTTCAGCGTCCGCCTGGCGGATGGCCGTGAAACAGTAATGCCAGCGCTACCGGCAGACGGCAGTTACTATAACAGGACAGAACAATTGTGGTGGCGCCGCGACAGTAGCGGGTATTACCTGGAAAATAAAGAACAGCTCCGGTATTACTTCCACACACGACCTGCGCCCGATGGCAGTTGTATGTTATCTGAAATCCGCACCGCTGCAGGGTTCCGCATCCAGTTCCGGTATAACGGGCACGGCTATCTGCAACAGATCATCGACAGCGGCAACCGGTTGCTGCAGGTTACTACCGATGACCACGGCCGTATTGAAGGCATTCGCACCCATAAAGGAGCAGCCGTTATTCACCTGGTGCGCTACTCCTACGATGAAGCAGGTAACCTGGCCACTACCACCAATGCGCGGGATGTAAGCAAATACTTTTTTTACAAAGGACATCTGCTGGTAAAGCTCACCAACCAAACCGGGATGAACTTTTACTGGGAATATGATGGCAGCGGGGAAAATGCCCGTTGTACGCATACCTGGGGAGATGAAGGCGTACTGGAGTATCATGCAAAGTATGAGAAAGGAAAGACGATCGTTACTAACGGTCTTGGGCATACGACGGTGTACTGTTACCATGAAAACCGCCTGATCTATAAGATCATTGATGGTAACGGCGGCACTACTTTACAACATTACAATATTTACCAGGAACTGGAAGTAGTGATAGATCCTGCCGGCAATACTGAAAAGTATGAGTATGATGCTTTCGGGAATAAAGTGAGAGAAACCAATGCCAACGGGGAATCTACCTTGTTTTATTTTGATGAGGAACAACGCTTTACGGGCATTAAAACGCCCGGTGGCAGGAAAATGGAACTGACCTACAATGAAGAGGGGTTGGTGGTGAAGAAAAAGAACCTGGAGGGGCTGGTAACCCGTTACAGGTATTCAGGTGCTCATCTCACACAGGTGATCTATAAAAACGGGCGCACCTTCGAACTGGAATATGATGAACAACATAATCTCAGTGCGATCATCTCACCTGAAAAAACAGCGCGGCATTGGAAATATGATGAATTGGGACAGCTGGTAAAAGAAACTACTGAAACAGGGTACTGGTATGCGTATGAGTATGATGTTGCCGGTAATGTTATCCTCACAGAGGAAGCGGATGGTAACACACATCAGTTCACTTACGATGCCGCAGATAACCTGGTGAAGGCGGTAAATGGCCACCGCGAGGTAAGTTTCAACTACGGCCCATTAGGCGTATTAACGGGAAGACGTCAACAGGGAGTGAATGTCCGGTTTAATTATGATAAAGAGCTACAGCTGCGCAGTATAGCCAATGAAGGTGGTGAGCTGTACAGGATGGAGCCGGATGCCAATGGAAATATCATCAATGAATGGGGTTTCGATGGTATACATTATCATTATGAGCGGGATGGTGCAGGGCGTATAAAAAAAATAATACGGCCTGATAACCGCTGGACCGTTTGTGAGTATGATGGTATAGGGCAGTTGGTGAGAGAAGAGTTCAGTGATGGCAGTGTTACTGCATACGGGTATAACAAAGATGGGTTACTGACAGGCGCCTTCAATGAAGACGGAGCTGTGACCGTTCAACGCGATGCTTATGGTCGCACCGTAAGCGAAGTACAGGGCGCTTATGAGGTAACACGCGAATATAATGAATGGGGGGAGCCTGTTTTCCTAGGAAGCACCCTGGGCGCCGCTATCCAGCTGGAGCATCATGCTGCAGGATATGTGGAAAAAATACAGGCTACCCATGGACCGGAAGGTTCCTGGCAGGCGCAATGGAAACATAATGAAAGCGGGCTGGAAGTATTGAGACTGTTATCCGGCGGAGTGAGTGTGCAAACGCAGCGCGACAAACAGAACAGGGTAGTGCGGCAGTCGATCGGGGTACATAACCAGGAGCAGCGCCGCATCCGCTATGATTGGGGAAAAAATTCGAAGCTGCGCAGTATAGTGAATGAACTGAGCGGTGCACAGGCGTTGTTCTCTTACGACGAGTTCGATAACCTGGTGAGTGGCAGCTATAGCCAGCGGGGAAGTAGCATGGACATCGTTTACCGGGTACCCGATAAGCTGGGGCATCTTTTCAGAACACCTGCACGAACAGATCGCGTGTATGGCAAAGGCGGGCGCCTGCTGGAATGCCCGGATTATTTCTATTACTACGACGGAGAAGGAAATCTCATCTGTAAAGAATTTCGTCATAATCACCAGGTAGCAGAAGATAAGCAGGCATGGGCCAAAGCCAATAAAGTAGTATTGAAGGGAAGCCATACAGGCTGGGTATATGCATGGAAGGCAAATGGATGGCTTGGAAAAGTGATCACACCAACAGGAGGCGAAATTGTATTCAGCTATGACCCGCTTGGACGGCGTATTGCGAAAGTGAATAAACGGAAGCAGGAGGTAACCCGCTGGCTATGGGATGGCAATGTACCATTGCATGAATGGCGGTATACCGGTGATTATCCGCCTCACCTGGAAGCAGTGGTCAACGGTGCGTTGCAAATAGAACAGGAACCTGTAGATAACCTGGTGACCTGGGTGTTTGAAGAAGGTTCCCTGGTACCTTGTGCAAAGCTCACAACGGCAGGCGCCTACAGTATCATTGCAGATCATCTTGGTACGCCGGTGCATGCTTTTGATACATCAGGAAACAAAGTATGGGAGCGGGAACTGGATTGCTACGGAAAACTAAGGTACCTGCATGGCGATAAAACATTTTGTAATTATCTTTATCAGGGCCAGTATGAAGATGCAGAAACGGGGCTAAGTTATAACAGGTTCCGTTATTACGATTCCGGCAGTGGTATGTATATTTCACAGGATCCTATCGGGCTTTTAGGAAACAATCCCAATGAATACGCGTATGTTATTGACCCTAATACGTGGATTGATGTGTTTGGATTGGATTGTTCTTCAGATGCGGCAAAATTAAGAAAGAATATGCAGGCAGATGGAGTAGTGGAACCCGGATATAAAAACTCTGCCCACCATATTGTAATGTCAAACTCAAAAGACCCAAGAATGGTGGCCTTGCGTAAAAAAATGAAGCAACTCGGCATAAGCAGGAACGCCTCGGCTAATGGTGCATATCTACCTACATCATCGAAAGTGAAAAAAGCAGCAGGAACAAAGACGCATGCTCATAGTAAGGTTCATACCGATGTCTACAAGCAGAATGTATATGACCGGTTAAAAGATATTAATAATAAAACAGATTTTGAAGATGAGTTAATGAATATAGCAGATGAACTTGGAGCCGGGACTTTTAAAATATAAATGTTATTTTAGAATATAAATGTTAAATTATTATGACTCAAGATGAATTGAAAACAGCGTACGACAAATACAAGAATGAGTTTGATGCTGTTAAAGAAGAAATAGAAAAAAAAGTAGTAAGGACCGAAAATTACAAGGGTGTTTTTTATGAAATTTTTCCATTCTCTTATCAAAGGGTAGGACTAAAGCAGGGAAAATTAGTTGCCGATATGAACCGTGTAAAAAGCACGAATGACCTGTACATTTACGGCTTTGACAATAAGAATAATATTGTGGAAGTACAGGAAGGAATTGATGTCGAGGGAGCATTTTATTATCAGTTTTTGTTCCATGAAAATGATAGTATAAGGTCGCTGAATTTTGATAACAGCAAAGTGTTACAGAATATAAGCCTGTATTTTTTAGATAAGAATAATAAAATAACAAAATCATATTCAAAGGGTAGAAGAGGTGGTCGTGAGGAAGAATATCATTATAATAAAAATGGAGCTCCCGAAAAAATCACAATAAAACAGTTTGATAGAAATGGTAATGAAGCGGATACTTTATTTCATTCATTTGAATATAATGCTGATGGTAGTTTAAAATCAATTACTAAATCTGCTAATGATTACAGTGAAGTAATTTACCCGCCTAAGTAAGAGATAAATCCCAAACAGACAAAGCCGTTTCAATCGGAGTAGTTTTTTTAGAAAGCGCGTTATAATATGTCTGAGTTTTTTAGCGTAGTCAATGAATTTGAAGATCTGATTAAACGATTTGATTTTAAACAGCCGAAGAAATTATGGTATTCCCACCTGGTGGTATTAAGCAAACATATAGAAGATGTTTTCTACTGTTATGTAATTGCCAGGGTATATAAACACGATGGCTCCCTGCAAACCACGATGTGGGTAGGGCCCATTGACAGACCGGATGACGGGCTTAATAACCTGTCGGCCAATATTAAAGTGGACATTGGGTATACACAAATTCTTGACGAGGAATTTTTCCGGAACTGTGAAAAGAAGATCATCCGCCTGATCGAAGACGGAACTTTAACCTCATTACTGGCTACCTCGAAAAAAGAACTGGCAGATCCGTCTGTCAGGAACAAGAGGTATGAAGTATATACCACTTACCTGTTGCCTTTTTTTAAGAAGATCCTGGGCGCAACCGGCAATGATGTAAAAGTGCTGAAGAGCAAAGCCAAATGTGAGGCAGTGATTGAAAAAGAGTTATTGAACCTGGAGGGCGACACCAAGGCATTTTTTGATAAACTGGGCTCCAGGGCCACGAAAGATAAGATCTGGGAACTATGTTACATCTATTCACTGTAGCGCTTAATTTAAAAGGCAGGCATCTCTGATACACTATGAAAAAAATTCAATCTTTCGTCACAAAAAAAGAAAAGGAAATAGCAACTGCCTATGAAAGTGTTACTGCTTATGCAGAGTATATCACTTTCCTGGAAGCAGCCGTTAAAGATTACCACGAAAAAGGAACAGAGAAGTTCTATTCTACATTCGAAGAATTTGGTCAAACGTTTACTACCGAATACGATGCAGCAGGCATATTAACAGGAATGGCCACCTACAGTTACTGGCAGGCCGCTGTTGGTTTTGCTGCCAACCCGGATCAGCAGGGATATCACCGGTTATTGAACGCATTGCACTATAACATCCAGGCGCTGTTAAAATGTGAACAACAGCAGAAAATAGAAGAGAGTATTTTTTCTACAGATATTGCCTTGTACATCATCCTGGCAACTATTTATTTTCCAAAAGATGTAGCGCCCCTGCTGCAGTATTTTTCTTTTTATATAAAAACGAAAAAGGAGCTGATGGATGCCCGCATTTATGCAGATCTATTGGGGAAAACAGATGTAATTCCCCTGATGATATTTGTAACTACATCGGCCGGAGTACAACTTCCGGATGATCACATCAAACACTATGTACATGCAGATATTGCACCGGCTTACCGCAAGGCCATGGATCAGCTGTACAGTGAAGATCCCGCTGTTGTTACCGCATGGATCAATGAAATGGTCAACGACCATATTGCCAAAAGTAAGGACAACTGGACCTTAGCATTTAATCATCTTAGCTGGCAGCATTTTCCTGTTGAAATAATTGCATTACTGGTGATGAGAGCGCGCAAGGGGCTCAGTAATGATTTCATTGATAACCCGCTGCTGAATCATTTTAAGCCCTTCTTGGCGCCATAAACGCGTTTGGTGACGCCCGTTCCGGTCAATCACCAAACGCGCCTCCGGTTAGAACCGGGAACTTACAACAAGATCTTTGCTGCCCGGTGTATATTTATAGAATCCTTCACCGCTTTTAACGCCCAGGTAACCTGCTGTTACCATGTTTACCAGCAAGGGGCAGGGAGCGTATTTCGGGTTGCCAAAGCCATCGTGCAGTACCTGCAGTATGGAAAGGCACACATCCAGCCCTATAAAATCCGCCAGTTGTAAGGGCCCCATAGGATGCGCCATTCCCAGTTTCATTACGGTATCAATTTCAGCTACACCGGCTACTCCTTCAAAGAGGGAACAGATGGCTTCATTGATCATGGGCATCAATATACGGTTGGCAATAAAGCCGGGATAATCGTTTACAACGCAGGGAACTTTTTCCAGTTTTTCGGAAAGCGATACGATAGTGCCGGTTACTTCTTTATCAGTAGCATAGCCATTGATGATCTCCACCAGTTTCATTACCGGTACCGGGTTCATGAAGTGCATGCCTATTACTTTTTCCGGGCGTTTGGTAACGGCGGCAATTTTTGTAATAGAGATAGAAGAAGTGTTGGTGGCGAGTATGGCGTTTGCAGGTGCGTGCAGATCAAGGTCCTGGAATATTTTCAGTTTCAGTGCCACATTTTCTGTGGCAGCTTCCACTACCAGTGATACCTCTTTAACACCTGCTGCCAGGTCGGTTTGCAGGGAGATGTTACTAAGCGTAGCTGTTTTTACTGCTTCAGTAATGGCGCCTTTCGTCACCTGCCGGTCCAGGTTCTTACTGATGGTTTGCAGCGCCTTATCCAGTGCCGGGGCTGAAACGTCTATCAGGTTTACGGCGTAGCCGTGTTGGGCAAATACATGCGCAATACCATTTCCCATAGTACCTGCGCCAATAACCGCAATTTTTTGCATGGTGTAGTGATTTGTCGGGATTGAATAAGGCGCTAATTTAAGGTATTACGCGTTACCGTCAGTAACTGCCGTAACTGTCGTCTTTCCGTTTAAAGTCGCCCTGCTTCCAGGCCTGGATAAACTGGGCCCATGCCAGCGGGTTGAAGATATTCTGCGGAGGTGGCTGACCTGCATAGTACAGGTTTTGCGCCTGTTTCTTAAGGTATTGGTTGGTGCCTTCCCTGCCATCAATGGGCATGTAACGGGCCATAGCGCGAAGCCTGGCGTTACTGGTATTTTTCCGTGCCACCTCGTAGGCGTCGTCGGGAATGTCCATATTGGCGAAGGCGCGTTCAAATTCTTCCCTGGAAAGATAAGGTTTGATAATAGTTACCGGCAGATAGGTGGTATCCTCCACCAGCAATTGTATTAGGGAAAAACTATTTCCCTTGATATCCGGGGGAATACGGTAATTTTTATGTTTGAAGCCTACAGCACTGAAGGAGAGCGTATCGCCCTTGAATACAACAATAGAGAATATACCGGACCTGTTGGAGATAGTTCCCCTGTTCTGCCCCTTTACCAGGATGCTCACAGCAGGAATGGCCCGCAAACTGTCTGCAGTCATGGTAATACCTGAAATCTGTATAACGCTGTCTCTGAATTCCGCGATCTGAGCTTTCAAAAGGAAAGGAGATAAAACGAAAATAATAATGAGTGACAGTATGTAGGATCTTTTCTTATGCATGCCGGCCCTAAGATATAAAAATTTGTTTACGTGTTTCCATGCAGTTGATCGCCTGCCCAGAGAAATTGTAAATTAAATCCCAATTGGGTTAACTTTGCTCTCTGGATTCAAAATTAACAACAATTTATGATCACGAAAGAGCAGGTTTTAAAGGCCCTGAGCAACGTAGAAGAGCCGGATCTGGGGAAGGATCTCGTTACGCTGAACATGGTGAAAGATATAGAGATCGATGGCAATAAAGTGAAATTTACAGTCGTTCTCACCACACCGGCCTGTCCGTTAAAGGACCTGATCCGCAATGCCTGTGTGAATGCCATTCACATGCTGGTAAGCAAGGATGCGGAGGTGGAAGTTGTCATGACAGCCAATGTCAATTCTAAAAGGGCAAACGGGCAGGGTGTACTGTCTAATGTAAAAAATATCATCGTGGTGGCTTCCGGTAAGGGGGGCGTAGGTAAATCCACTGTGGCGGCCAACCTGGCGCTGGCTTTGGGCCGTGATGGCGCTAAGGTAGGACTGATGGACGCAGATATTTACGGACCTTCCGTTCCCATCATGTTCGGGCTGCGGGGAGAAAGACCATTGATGGTAAATGTAGATGGCAAAGGCATGATCCAGCCGATTGAAAAATTTGGCATCAAGGTAATGTCTATTGGTTTGCTGATAGATGAAAGGCAGGCGGTTGTTTGGCGCGGACCTATGGCCAGCAGCGCACTGAAGCAGTTTATCACCGATGTATACTGGGATGAGCTGGATTACCTGGTAATTGATATGCCTCCCGGCACCGGCGATATTCACCTTACCCTGGTGCAGACAGTGCCTGTTACCGGCGCGGTGATTGTTACCACGCCACAGGATGTAGCCCTGGCAGATGCCAAAAAAGGTATCGCCATGTTCATGGGACAGCAGATCAATGTGCCAATTCTCGGATTAGTGGAAAATATGGCCTATTTCACACCTGCCGAACTGCCGGAAAACAAATACTACATTTTCGGTAAAGAAGGTGGAAAACACCTGGCGGAAGAAATGGATATTCCTTTCCTCGGCCAGATCCCGCTGGTACAAAGCATCCGCGAAGGCGGCGATGCCGGTGTGCCCGCTATGGCCGGCGATGAAAAAATAACCCGCAAGGCCTTCCTGGATGTTGCAGGCGCGGCCGCCCGCAGCATTGCTATGCGCAACGCCAATATTGCTCCCACCAGGATAGTGGAAATTATTGTATAAAAACACGAACACTGACGGATTACGGATAGAAATATCTGTAATCCGTTATCTGCTCATAATATCTTCACATATATTTCCTGCACACCAGGAAAACCGGCCATTTCAGCGTATCGCCCGGCAGCAGCGGCAGCGGAAATGAAAGCCCGCAGGCCACGCCATAAATACACGGAAACATTTTATTTTTTGTTGATGGTCATAATCCCAAAAAGGAATATCTTTATTTTAATCTTCCGCGTTAAATTATGTCAGCATTGTCGGTAAACCACAACTACCACAGTGAATAGAGAAAAGTTGTTTTTCAAATACAGGTAATCATAATATGTTTAAAGAAGCGTCATTGCTTAAGTTTTTCTTAACTTTGCGCCCCAAATTAACCGACTATGAATCGACAGGAATTGGTGAATCTGATTAAGGAAAAGCAGTCTTACCTGTGCGTAGGGCTGGATACAGACGTACAAAAGATTCCAAAACACCTGCTTTCTCATGCAGATCCGGTGTTTGCCTTTAACAAGGCGATTATTGACGCTACCAAAGATCTTTGTGTGGCGTATAAGATCAATACTGCCTTTTACGAAAGTATGGGCATGCGTGGCTGGGAAAGTTTACAGCGCACTATTGAATATATCCCGGAAGGAATATTCACCATTGCTGATGCAAAACGCGGCGATATAGGCAATACTTCCACCCAGTACGCCAAAACATTTTTCGAAACCTACAAGTTCGATTCGGTTACGGTGGCCCCGTATATGGGTAAAGACAGCGTAACGCCTTTCCTGCAGTTCTCTGAAAAATGGGCTATACTGCTGGGATTAACTTCCAATGAAGGCAGCCAGGATTTCCAGATGCAACAGATCGGAGATCAGTTCCTCTTTGAAAAAGTGCTGAAAGCCGGCATGGAATGGGGTACCCCGGAAAACCTGATGTTTGTGATAGGGGCTACCCAGTCGTCACAACTGGGCTATATCCGCAAGCTGGTGCCGGATCATTTCTTCCTCGTGCCCGGTGTAGGGGCGCAGGGCGGTAGTTTGCAGGACATTTCGCTGCAGGCCATGAATAAAGATTGCGGGCTGCTGGTAAATGCCAGCCGCGCTATCATTTATGCAGGCAACGGAGAAGATTTCGCCACAGATGCCCGTCGTATTGCCAAACAATACCAGGTGGAAATGGCCGGATACCTGAATAAGATGGTGGCAACCGTGTAAATAATTTTTATGCCGGTACCGGGCAGCGGCGGTTTGCTGCTGGCGCCAGGTACCGGCATCTCCCTGACCAGCTATTTAAAAAGACAGTTCTTCACCGTCCACCAGGGCTTTACTTCAAAAGCCAGCCTGCCCGCCATCACAGCAGGATCTTTCCCTACCAGCGACACCACTTCGAGGCTGTCATTACAATCCATAATAAAAATACCACGGAGCGTTTCATCATTTTCAAAAGGACCCGCTACCAGCAACTTGCCGGCTGCAGCCATCTTGTTGATATTGTCCATATGTGCCTGCTGGATCTTTGCGGCGAGGGCAGTATCCTGGTTCCGGACCGGTCCTTTTTTTAACAGTACCATCCAGTACCTTTTTACTTCAGGAGGTACGCCTGATCTGACCTTTGGGGGTGGCACACGAAGTGCAACAGATTGTAATGGTGTGGGGTGAAACGATAACATCACAATGACTAAAAATCCCAATAGCAAAAGCGCAGGTATAACTTTGCTTGCCATAGTAACTGAATTTGAAGGAAAGGTACAAACTTGTCATGAAATAACGCGTTTGCTTCCCGGGAATTTTTAATGAAAAACAACGCCGCAGAAATAGCTTAAATCTCCCCGTGGACGCGGTTCCTAACAGGTAATTGCTTAGGTATTGCTGCCAGCCAGGCCATTGTCGTTGCACTGGGCCTGGCGCCGATACTGCCCTGGCCGTACTCGCTGGCGGCGGTGGCGCTGGGCCTGGCCTG
>JBCNPS010000002.1:0-45603 GCA_039593235.1 Chitinophaga sp.
CTGCCAGTCGGCAGCGCCCTTGTCATGGGCACGGCGCAGGGTATCGGCGCTGTCGCGGGTCAGCAGGGGGCCGGTGTAGTGATATGTGCCTTTGCAAACTACCAGGGTGAAGAAAGGGGATAATGTGAAAACGGGCCAGGTAATTGGTACTGCCAGCACCAACGATATTGAAAATACCGGCGAAGTAGAACTACAGATATGGAAAGGCATTACCAAACAGAATCCTGAGCAGTGGATCCGGAGAAGATAATTTAAAATAGCTGAAACTATACGAGATAAAGCTGGAAGCATTTTAAGGATGCTTTCAGCTTTGCGCTTACTAACCAAATGCATTTTTTTTGAGAAAGTTGATCCCTCTTTTGATGGCTCTATGGCTACTGCCTGTGCTGTTGTATGCTCAGCGGGGTAGTAAGCAATCACGTGCGGCACTGGAAAACCGTAAGCAGGAGCTATTAAAAGAAATAGCGGAGGCAAATAAAGCCCTGCTGAAAACAAAAAAATCCACCCGGCAAAATATAGCCCTGCAGCGGGAACTACTACAGAAAATTTCTACCCGCAACGCCCAGATCGTTCATATCAACAAGGAAATCAGTTTAATAGAAGGAGATATCAGTGATACTAACAGTGACGTACAAACGCTGGAAAAAGAAGTAGATTCTCTTCGCGCAAGGTATGCCGAGCTGGTGGTATATGCGTATAAGACCCGTGACTCCTACAGTATATTGAACTTCTTTTTTTCCGCTACCAGTTTCAATGATGCCATCCGCCGCTATCAATACCTGCAGCAATATCGCGAAAACCGGCGCAAGGATGCAGAGAACCTGTTATCTACCAAAGCATTACTTGGGGAGAAGCTGGTTGCCCTGCAAAAACAGAAGGCCAGGAAAACCGGGGCGTTGCAAACGGAACAGCGGCAGCGGACAGATCTGCTGGAAGATAAGAAGGAGGCAGACAAAACTATTGCCCAGCTGAAAGACCAGGAACAGGAATTACAACAGCGTATCAATAAAAGCAAAGCGGAGGCACGGCAGGTAGACCGGGCCATCCAGAACGCCATCAGGCGGGAAATAGCGGCTGCACAAAAGAAGGCAGCAGCACAGGCGCTGGCCCGTAAAAAAGCAGCGGATGCCCGTCGCAAAGCCCAGGCAGCTGCCCGTAAAAAGGCTGCTATTGCAGCTGCTAAGAAAGCCGGGAAAAAACTACCGGTGAAACCGGAGAAAGAAGAAAAGGAAGATGATGATGTGCCGGTAGAAAAAACGTCCAGTGAAGATGCACTGGTAGCCACTCCAGAGGCGCTCACGCTGTCGCGCGATTTTGAAGCCAACCGTGGGCGTTTGCCCTGGCCCGTGGATGCAGGCCGTGTTGTTGGTCATTTTGGCGCCGGCAGGGTAGGTAAAATAGAAGTGGATCACAACGGCACTATTATCGCTACCGCCAGGGGCGCCGCGGTGAAAGCCATTTTTGACGGGGAAGTAATTATGGTATTTATGGTACCGGGCGCAGGATATATGGTAACCCTGCGCCACGGAAAATATTTTACCAACTATGTGAGATTACTGGATGTTCGTGTTAGCAAGGGAGCTTCTGTAAAACGCGGGCAAACACTTGGTGTGGCCGCTCCGGGTGCAGGTAGCAATGCCGGGGAGATAGAATTACAGATATATCGCAACATGGTGAAACAGAATCCCGAAAAATGGATACGCGCCCGTTAGAGCAACTGTACCTGTTTTTGTAATACTTCTTCGTATAAAGCCTCGTACTGAGGAATGATATTATCGATATGGAAGCGTTGCGCCTGTTCCCAGGCTCCTTGTCTTACCTGCTCCAGCAAAGCTTCATCTTTCAGCAGCTTTATTGCATGGGCGGCCATTCCTTCCACATCTCCCACGTTGCTCATATAACCGGTTTGCCCAGGGATATTGATTTCCGGTAAGCCTCCTGCATTGGAGGAAAGCACAGGTACCCGCGCCGCCATTGCTTCCAGCGCCGCCAAACCAAAGCTTTCATATTCCGACGGCAGCAGGAAAAGGTCGCTGATAGACATCACATCTTCCAGTTGCTCCTGTTTACCTACAAATCTTACATCTTCACAAATACCCAATTCCCGGCAAAGACATTCGATAGAGGGCCTGTCCGGGCCATCGCCCACCAGCAGCAGTTTAGCCGGCAGCTCTTTACGTACCCGGGCAAATACCTTTACCACATCAGGTACCCGTTTTACCTTACGGAAGTTGGATACATGCAGCAGTATCTTTTCGCCATTGGGGGCAATTGCCTGCCTGAAATGAGGCAGTTCCCTGCGGCTGAAACGCTGGGTATCTACAAAGTTGTAGATAACGGCTATATCCTTTTCTATCGGGAAAGATTTATAGGTTTCATCCCGGAGGTTTTCGGAAACGGCGGTAATGGCGTCCGACTCATTGATGGAGAAGGTAACTACCGGTTCGTAGGTTTTGTCCTTACCCACCAGGGTGATATCTGTACCATGCAGGGTGGTGATGAAAGGCACCGTTCTGCCATGCTTTTTCACGATCTGTTTGGCCATATAGGCGGTAGATGCGTGCGGAATAGCATAGTGAACATGCAGCAGATCCAGTTTCTGGTTAATAATAACATCCACCATGGTGCTGCTAAGGGCAGACTCATAAGGAGGAAAATCAAAAAGTGGATATGTAGGAACCTGAACCTCGTGATAATATATATTAGCGTGAAATGCGTTAAGCCTTACAGGTTGCTGATATGTAATAAAGTGGACCATATGGCCTTTGTCTGCCAGGGCTTTCCCCAGCTCTGTGGCCAGCACCCCACTACCACCGTACGTGGGGTAACATACTATTCCTATGCGCATGAGTTGATTTTTTGCATCCCGCAAAGGTACTAAAAAGCAACACGATATCACATAATGCATAGGAGAGAGGGATGAGCGGTAGCTGCTAACCGTTAACCGAAGGAGTTGGCCGCCGGACACCTTTATGCTTTTCTCCTTCCACTTTTTTATTAGTTTTAACCATAAATTAACCTGCTGCAATGAGAAATTATATTGTGCCAATTTTGTTAGCCTGTACCCTGCCAGCCGTGGCAGTGGCGCAGGAGAAGGATTCAGTGACATTGAGAAAACTAGCTGATGAAGTATTGACCCATAGCACTGCCTACGAAAACCTTCGGGTACTGACGAAGCAGATAGGTGGCCGTTTGGCGGGATCTCCCCAGATGCCGGAAGCCGAACAATGGGGCGTGAAGGCGCTGAAAGCGGCCGGTGCAGACACCGTTTATCTCCAGGAGTGTATGGTGCCGCATTGGGTGCGGGGAGCCAAGGAAGAAGCGCGCATTATTTCCAAACGCCGGGATTTTATTCCTCCACTGGAAGTGCTGGCCCTGGGTAATTCAGTGGGCAGCGGTCCTGACGGCGTAACTGCCCCGGTGCTTGAAGTGGCTTCCTTTGACGACCTGGAAGCAAAAAAGGACCAGGTAAAGGGAAAGATCGTTTTCTATAACTACCACTTTAATCCTACGTTCATAAAAACATTCTATTCTTATGGTGATGCTGTAAAATATCGTGGTCAGGGCGCCAGCCGGGCGGCGAAGTACGGGGCTTTGGCGGTGATTGTAAGGTCTATGTCGCACGGCGCCAATAATTTCCCCCATACAGGCGCCATGCAGTACGACAGCGCCTATCCTAAAATCCCGGCAGTTGCTATCGGGTTGGAAGACGCCGACCGGTTGAGCCAGCGTTTGAAGGATGATAACAGCGCCAGCGTATTCCTTCGCACCAATTGTGAAATGAAGGAAGATACGATAGGACATAACGTGATCGGTGAACTGAAAGGCAGTAAATACCCTGATCAGTATATCACTGTTGGCGGACACCTGGACTCATGGGATGTTGCAGAAGGTGCGCACGACGATGGTACCGGCTGCGTACAATCGATAGAAGTGCTGCGTGCCTTTAAGGCACTGGGCCTGAAGCCGGAACATACCCTGCGTGTAGTGCTGTTTGCCAACGAGGAAAATGGTACGCGGGGAGGTAAGAAATATGCTGAAGTAGCTAAAACCCGCGGCGAAAAGCACGTTTTTGCCCTGGAAAGCGATGCCGGCGGCTTTACGCCACGCGGTTTCACCACCACCATGGACGCAGCCCACAAGGCAAAAATGGAGAGCTGGAAGCCGCTTTTTGCGCCGTATGGGATTTACGATTTTGAAGAGCCGGGAGGCGGCGTGGACGTAGGCCAGCTGAATGCCGCAATAGGTACGCCCATGGCTGAACTTTCTCCTGATTCCCAGCGTTATTTTGATCTTCATCATGCGGCAAATGATGTATTTGAGGCAGTGAATAAAAGAGAACTTGAATTGGGTGCGTTTGGTATGGCAGGTTTCATTTATCTTGTAGATCAGAATTTCTGATCATCCATCACCTAAAAACTAACTATGGGCCGGTTTGTCTTTATCATTGTATCTATTATTATACTGGTATTGGGCGGTATTTTCTTTTACAAGTACTACTTTGTTTTCGGGCAGGGGGTTAAAGCAGGGGAGCTGAATTATTTTGTGCAGAAGGGATACATCTTTAAAACCTATGAAGGTAAAGTGATCCAGTCGGGTTACCGCGGAAAGGTAGCCGGTACTATCCAGTCGAACGAATTTCAGTTTTCTGTAAGCAGCGAAAGGGTTGCGCAACAATTGATGACCGCAAGCGGGAAAACCGTGGAACTTCACTACAAAGAGTACCTGGGAGCTATTCCATGGAGAGGGTACAGTGCTTTTATTGTAGACAGTATTATTTCTATCAAGGATCCGATGAAGCAGGACCTGCCTTAAAAATACCGGGGAATTACGGCGTCGTAATTCCCTTTTTTTTATTCCTTACCTGCGTATAACAGGAAAATAGCCGGCCGTTTATGAAGGTCAGGCAATTGCTTTTTCCATTCCTTCACTGTTTCCGTTTTAATATATTCCGTGGGAGCGGTGATATCTGCTGCAATGCAGAGTTGCGTATAGTCTTTACAGTTATCCAGTATATCTTTCAGCAGCTGGTTGTTGCGGTAGGGTGTTTCAATAAACAATTGTGTTTGTTTTTTCCTTTCTGATTCCTGTTCCAGGTCACGGATCATCTTTGTTCTTTCGGGTGGTTTAATGGGAAGGTATCCCACAAACTGGAAGTTCTGGCCATTCATACCGGAGGCCATGAGCGCCAGCAGCATGGAGTTGGGCCCAATCATAGGGATAACCCTTGCGTTGATGGTATGCGCCAGTTTTACGATGAGGTGGCCGGGATCGGCAATGGCAGGGCATCCTGCTTCACTGAGAATGCCTATGTCTTTTCCTTCGAGTAATAATTTTTGGGCAAGCGCCAGGTCGGGCGCCTGGTTTTCATTCATTGGCAGCAGTTGCAGGTTATCTATCACGATATTTCTGTCGAGCGATTTCAGATACCTGCGGGCCGTTCTTTCGTTTTCTACATAAAAAACGGATAGCCGTTGTACGATAGCAGTAACGTAGGCGGGAATGCTAAACAGGGCGTCGGCGCTCAAAACAGTTGGAACCAGGTACACGTTGCCGGTAGTATTCATTATTTCAGTCTTTTTGTTTGTAAGTCAATGGTAGCAGCAATTACAGCATAGGAGGGCGCAAGCATCCAGCCCAGTATGGGGATGAGCATAAACAGGTAGAATACCATACCATTGCCGATAGCCATGCCCCGGTGCTGACGGATAAAGTGGATGCTTTCCGACATATTTAAGCGGTGTCTTTCACAGCTGTAATCCATCATGGAAAAGCCGTAGAAATATGATTCAATAAAGAACCCGAGCATCGGGGTGATCCAGCCTACTACCGGTATAAAGGAAAGTAATAACAGGGCAAGTATGGCGCCTGTCTGGTAAACAATATTCCGGCAGGACATCTTGATTCCCCGCAGGATATCTTCTCCCAGCTGGGACCAGCTGAAAGGAAAGTCTTTATGATCCAGGATGGCTTCTGTCTTCTCGGATAAATAAGAAAATACAGGAGAAGCCACTATCAGGAAGAGATATTTAAAATAGGAGAAATACCAGAACACAAATACTATCCGGATAGAAAATGCTACCAGGATAAAAAGAAAACTCAGCCAGCTGCTTTCCAGGTCCTGTACCCATTCAGTGATGTGCATCAGGCGGGTGAGGTATTCCACAAAATCGCCGGAGTAGCCCCATACAAAGTAAAATCCTGTGAAGAACAACAGGCAATAAATGACTCCCGGAATCAGGATCCATTTCCATAATTTATGCTGTAGTATGAATTGATGGGCTTTTCCGTAAGACTGGATCGCCGACAGTACTTCTCTGAATGAAAACAACGCCTGAATATTTTATTGTAACTGAATGTGTGTTTTTCCTGGTTTTATATGAAAGAGTAGCGAAACTAACGCAAAATTAACAATGATTGTTATGATTTTAAATGATTATCCTGATCCGGGAAGCATAGCGCATATTCTTTTGCTATTTTTTCCGGATCAGGATAAATGATTTTGCAGGAAGTTCACTGTCTTAGAAACGCGGACAGAGGGTTTTATATTTGTTGTTTTCGTTCCGGGTGTGAATATAGATCAGGGAAATTTCGAGGCCACCACGGTAGTTGGAGGCTGGTTTCAGGCTGGACACGTTGGTATCGTAAGTAAGACCTATCTGGAAGCCTTTGATTTCAAGGCCCACATATGGAATAATGGCATCTTTCATCCGGTACCAGCTACCCAGGTAAAAGGTAGTGGGATTATCATCCATATCGTTGAGCATGAAGCCGTAGGCGCCGCCAAAGGTAAATTCAGAAGCGGTGCTTTGTTTCATGTACAGGATACTGGCGTGAAACCTGTCTTGCCCGTTTACCGGAACAGAACCGCCTCCATGCAGGGTCCAGCGGTAGCTGAGCCGGTTCTGGGTAAGGTTCATGAATGATTCTGTAGGCTGGGTAATATGATAATAGGAAGCGCCAAGGTAAATATTGGATGCTTCACCGATGAGGCCGTTGTATAAAATACCGACGTTAGGATCGAAGTAAGATATTTTTGGATTTACCAGTGTTTCATTACTGGGAATCATTGGATTATAGCCATTGTTATCGATCTGGTTCTCAAACTGGAGTTTGGTATTGTCTATCCTTTTTTGCACCAGCGTGCCCTGGAGGCCGATGGCCAGGGTATGATTCCCTTCGGGATCCAGCCCTTTGTGATAGGCGGTGCTGAAGGAAAGGTAACTGGAGGTAAGGGCTCCGCCGCCGCTTCTATCATACATCGCCATAAGGCCTACGCCCCAGATATCGGTATAAGAGATCACGTTTTTTAAAATACCGAAATCAATAGCTGCGGTACCTGTTACAAAGGGGGTAGAAATGCTCCTCCATTGCGACCGGTAGTTGCCGGATAAACGATAATCTCCTGAAAATAAACCTGTAAATGCTGGGTTAAGGGTTAGCGGCGACGCAAAAAACTGCGAAAAGTGCGGGTCTTGCGCCCGCAACGGATTTAAATAAAGCAATATGGCTAAGAATAGTAAAGCTCTTTTCATATAGTTAAGCTTATAGCATAGGGTTTATGCGATATGGGTGAAGGTACGCCAATTAAATCATATCTCAAATTAAATTCATGTATAAAAATCCGGTCCCGCAAAAAAGAATAGCAGTTTTGTTCTTTTTAAAGATACAAAACTGCCATCTGCAAAACGATTATTCAGGATTATTATTGTTGTAATTTATTTCCGAAGGCCAGGTCGCCGGCATCTCCCAGCCCTGGTACTATGTAGCCCTTGGCGGTGAGTTCATCATCAATATCTCCTGCCCAGATGGTCAGGTTCGCTTTGGTAGTACGCAGTACGTATTCGATTCCTACTGTACATGCAATGGCCACTACGAGGTGTATATGACTGGGTTTACCTATCTCTTCCAGGTGCTCTATGGTTTTTACAAGTGAAGAACCGGTGGCCAGCATGGGATCAGAAAGAATAAGCACCTGCCCGTCGATAGAAGGAGTGCTCACATATTCCAGGCTGATATCAAAAGAACCATCGTGGTTATGTTTCCGGTAAGCAGAAACAAATGCGTGATCCGCTTTATCGAAGTAATGTAACAGCCCCTGGTGCAATGCCAGTCCTGCGCGTAAAATGGTAGCCAGTACCGGTTGTGATTTCAGCACCCGGCAGGTAGCAATACCCATGGGGGTAGTTACTTCCTTTTCTTCATAATCCAGTGTTTTGCTGATCTCATATGCCGCTACTTCTCCCAGCCGTTCCATGTTACGCCGGAAACGCATACGGTCCTGCTGAACGTCGATATTCCTGATCTCGCTTAACCATTCCCCCACCAATGAATTGGTTTCACTTAAATTGATAATCATGAGCTGTTCCTTTGAGGCCGCAAAATACCGAAAAATAGTGGAACTACTCTTTGTCCAGCAGCATCGCTTTTTTCACCAGCTGAATAAATTCAGCGCGGTAACCTTCGGCATCTGTACCCCTGGAATTGCCGGCCCAGGACAACACCTGGTCGTAAGTGGCAGTGCCTTTAAATGCAGAGTGACGCAGCAATTGCCCGAAGGCTGCCACGGAAGCCGCCATCCGGAAATCTTCCGGCGCATCGGTAATTTCCCGGTTGCTGTAGGGGAGTACTTTTTCCATCAGTGAACTGCGATCGCCGGCGGGTTGTTTGTAACGCAGCTTTACGGTAAGTACTTCTGATTTATTACCGATCACTTTACCCTGCTGGTATTTCAACGGGTCTACCCAGTTAACGGTTTCGTCCTTTTGTCCGGAAGGAATAATTTCATACAGGGCGGTTACCGTGTGTCCCACTCCCATATCTCCGGCATCTTTTTTATCGTTGTTGAAATCTTCATTGGCGAGCAGGCGGTTTTCATAGCCTACTAACCGGTACGACTGCACGAATTGTGGGTTAAATTCCACCTGCAGTTTTACATCTTTAGCCACGGTGAAAAGTGTACCGCCAAACTCTGTAACAAAGGTTCTGCGGGCTTCTTCAAAATTATCGATATAGGCATAGTTGCCATTTCCTTTATCTGCCAGCAGTTCCAGTTTATTATCTTTATAATTACCCATACCAAAACCGAGTACTGAAAGAAAAATACCTTTTTCCCTTTCCTTTTCGATCATCCGGGTAAGTTCTCCGTCGCTGGAAACGCCTACATTGAAATCGCCGTCGGTAGCAAGTATTACGCGGGTGTTACTATTTTTTGAGTGTAATTCGCCGGCAATGTTATAGGCCATTTTTATGCCTTCGCCACCAGCAGTGGAGCCGCCGGCTTCCAACTGCTCAAGTGCGGCAAGGATCTTCTGCTTATTGCTGCCGCTGGTAGCGGGAAGCACTACTCCTGCTGCGCCGGCATATACCACAATGGCCACCTTGTCTTCCGGACGAAGCTGTTCCGTTAATACGGCAAAGGCCCGTTTTACCAGCGGCAGCCTGTTTTCACCGAACATGGAGCCGGAAACATCTATCAGGAAAACCAGGTTGGATGCAGGAAGGTTGCGGGTATCCCCCTGTTTACTTTTTAATGCCACGCGTACCAGCTGGTGCTTTGTGTTCCAAGGGCAAATGGCCATATCCGTGTAAATGGCCACCGGGTCTTTGCCTTCGGGGGCTTTATACTGGTAGTCAAAATAATTGATCATTTCTTCCACTCTTACTGCATCCGGCGCGGGCATCATACCCTGGTTCAGGAAGCGGCGTACATTACTGTAGGAAGCACGGTCCACATCGATGCTGAAGGTGCTGAGTGGCTGATCGGTGGCGGCATGGAAAATATTTTCATTAATAGGGCTGTAGTCTTCTGTATTGTAAGCAGGAGCCGGCGCATAGCTCATTTGGTTACCTCTGATGGAGGACACGGACCCGGTTACATCCCTGCGTTTTTGAGCGGCGTAGCCTACCACCACTACTTCAGACAATGCAGCGTTGGTGGGGGCATGCATTATATACTGGTTTTTTCTTTTATCGAGTGGCTGCAGCCGGACCAGCTGCACTTTCAGTTTATTCTGTCCTGCACTTACCGCTATTTCCGCTACCGGGTAGCCCGAAGCGTTTACTTCCAGTATCAGCGCACCGGTGGTGGTTTTCAGGCTGAACTGCCCTTTTTTATCGGTGGCGGTTAATACATCGGTTCCTTTTACCCTGATCACTGCATTGGGGATGGGGCTTTTGAGCAGACTATCTGTAACAATACCTGTAATAACCCTTACCTGTTGGGCGGAGGCGGTAAAAGCCACCAGGCAGCTGAGTAATAGTAAAGAGAGATATTTTTTCATGGCGAAGTAGTTTTCTGCCGGTATGATGTGTGGGGCGATCCTGTTTCCATAAATCGTAAAAAAAATATTTTAAAACTACCTTTGCTGAAATTTTTGTCGATGGTATATAACGTGATTGGCACCATGTCTGGTAGCTCATTAGACGGATTAGATATAGTTTTTGCAGAACTGACCGAAATACGCGGACAATGGACCTATGTTATCAAGGCTTCAGAAAGCCTGCCTTATGAACCGGAATGGGCAGAAAAACTGGCACAGGCCACCTCCCTGCCGGCAAAGGATTACCTGCTGCTGCATACCGCCTATGGGCATTATACCGGCAGGCGTATCCTGGATTTTATTGAAAAGAACCAGCTGGATCATAAAATTCACTTCATTGCTTCTCATGGCCATACCACATTTCATATCCCTGCACAGCAAATGACCGCGCAGCTGGGCGATGGCGCAGCTATTGCCGCAGTAACCGGGTTGCCTGTTATCAACGATCTGCGGGCAGTGGATGTAGCGTTGGGCGGACAGGGGGCTCCTATAGTGCCTATCGGCGAAAAATACCTGTTGCCCGGTTACCAGTACTGGCTTAACCTGGGTGGTATTGCCAATATTTCTGCGCAGTTGCCGGAGCAGTTTGTAGCATTTGATATCTGCCCGGCTAACCGGGTGTTAAATTCACTAGCGGCAGCATTGAATAAACCATATGATGATGGCGGTGCGTTGGCAGCCGGCGGTGTGGCCGATAACAGCCTGCTGGAGCAGTTGAATCAATTGGATTATTATGCCAAACCATGGCCCAAATCGCTGGCCAACGACTTTGGCACCGATACCATATTGCCGCTGATAGCGCCTTTGCGCCTTTCCGTGCAGGGTAAGCTCCGCACCTATGTAGAGCATATTGCTGCACAGGTGACCCTTGCTGTGAAAGCGCTGAAAGCACAGCTGCCGGAAGGTTCCGGCAAAATGCTGGTAACCGGTGGCGGCGCATTTAATACATTCCTGGTAAGTACTATCCGGCAACAGCTGGAGCCGTTGGGCGTTACCGTGGAAGTACCGGATGAACAAACCGTTAGTTTCAAGGAAGCGTTGATCATGGCGCTCATCGGAACATTGCGCTGGAGGCAGGAAGAGAATGTATTGAGCGGGGTTACGGGCGCATCGAGGGATTCCATTAACGGTGCATTGTGGACCACGCATTAACAGGAGATTATATCAAAAAAAGCAGCGGATCCCGCTGCTTTTTTTATTTAGTAAGGTGGGGTAAATTGAAAACTGTCGCCGTCAAACAATCCCAGGTCGCTCAGTTTTAAATGTGGGATCACCAGTAGCGCCATAAAGGACAAGGTCATGAAAGGGGATGCCAGTGTGGATCCCAGTTCTTTTGCCGCTTTGTCCAGTGCGCTGTATTGTGCGGCCACCGTATATCCGTCGAGGTTACTCATCAGTCCTGCAACAGGCAATGGCAATCCCTGTGTAATGCCGTTACCCACTGCGCTGATGCCGCCTTGTGCAGCAATCACTGTATTGATGGCTGCTGCAATGTTTTCATCGTTGACGCCCACGGCAATGATATTGTGACTGTCGTGTGCCACAGAAGACGCGATGGCGCCGTGTTGCAGGCCGAAGCCATGTATAAATGCTATTGCGGGCGCCGCTTTCCGGTAGCGGTTTATTACCACCAGTTTGAGGACATCCTGTTGCGTATCACTAACTATCTGACCGTTGGTTACCTGCAATACCGCGGAAAGTGCATTCGTGATCAATTGCCCGTCCATAGCGCCGATCACCTTCACATTCATCTCCTTTATACTACTATCGTTAACGGGTATACGAATATCATCTGCAGTTACCGGATCTGCTATAAAATTATTTACGGGAGATGAAGAAATGGAAGGTATCAGCGATTGCCCGTTCTCTGCCACTTTCCCGCCGTTGATATAGGTGGCCAGGATGTTAAAGTTCTGCAAATCATCTGTTACAATAAAATCCGCCGGATCATTTACACGGAGCAGGCCATTGTCCAGTTTATAGTGCAGTACCGGGTTAATACAGGCTGCCTTTAATACTTTGAACAGGTCAACGCCATAGGCCAGCGCCCGTTTTACGAGAAGGTTGATATGGCCTTCCACCAGGTTGTCGGGGTGTTTATCGTCGCTGCAAAACATGATATGGTCGGCATGATCATGCAGCAACGGGTATAAGGCTTCAAAGTTTTTTGCAGCGCTTCCTTCACGGATGAGGATATGCATGCCATGCTGCAATTTATCCAGGGCTTCTTCTATGGTAAAGCACTCATGGTCGGTGCTGATACCGGCGGCAATATACGCAGCAGCGGTTTCGCCCCGCAGGCCGGGTGCATGGCCGTCTACAGGCTTACCTGCTTTTTTTGCGGCGGCTATTTTAGCGAGTACTTCCGGATCTTTATGCAGTACGCCCGGGAAGTTCATCATTTCTGTAAGATATTTGATATCCTCTCTCTGCAATAATGCTTCAATATCGGCCACGGTTACGGTTGCTCCGGCAGTTTCAAAAGCCGTGGCCGGTACGCAGGAGGGAGCGCCGAAATTAAACCGGAAGGGCACTTTTTTGCCATTTTCAAGCATATATTCCACGCCCTTCACGCCCATTACATTGGCTATTTCATGCGGATCGCTTACGGTGGCAATGGTGCCGTGTACAACGGCCAGCCGGGCAAATTCCGAAGGAATGAGCATAGAGCTTTCCACATGTACGTGCGCATCCGTAAAGCCGGGGAGCAGGTAGGTGTTGTATTTGTTATTGTTGCGTTCGATGTTGCTGATGCGGCCATTTTTTATATGAAGCGTAGCCGGGTATATTTCCTGTTGCAGTATATCTACGAGGTTGCCTGAGAGCTGGAATGTATTCATTTTGCAAAGCTAAGGAATAGGTCGTATTTTCAATGCTGGCGTATTTTTTGAAAATAGATGCCGGAGTGGCTCAGAGGTATCTTTATTGTTCAACGGAAAACATTTTTTTATGATCACAGGAACCAGGTTTTATACACTGTTAACTGCTTTGCTGATAGCTGGTTATTGTGCCGGCGCACAATCTGCTGATGAACTGATTGCTAAGAATATTGAGGCAATGGGAGGTAAAGAGAAGCTAAAAGGGATCAAGTCGCAGTACGTAGAGGGAAATATGGAAGTACAGGGACAAACCGTGCCTATCAGGCGTTGGGTAAAGCAGGACGAAGCCATGCGGCTGGAATTTACGGTAAATGGTACCAGCAATGTGCAGGTGGTAACCCGTGATGCGGGCTGGAGCCTGATGCCGGTGATGCAGCAAACAACGCCGCAGGACATGAACCCGGAAATGCTGAAGCTGATGAAAACCCAGCTGGATGTAAGAGGCGAACTGTACGACTATAAAACCAAAGGAAAAAAGATAGAATTACAGGGAAAGGATACGGTGAACGGATCTCCCGCATATAAACTCAAGATCACTGCTGCAGATGGAACATCGGGTATTGCTTACCTGGATGCCAAAACTTACCTGCTGGTGAAGGCAACTAACCACATGAATGTACAGGGACAGGAGATGGACCTCGTAACGTTATTGTCGGACTACAAGAAAACGCCGGAAGGATTGGCCTATCCGGGTGTAACAGAGCAGGATCCGGGTGGAGTGAAAATAAACATTATGAAGATTGAAACGAACCAGCCGGTGGCGGATAGCTTGTTTGCCAAGCCTTCCAATCCTTAAAGAGCTTGCTGCTACCGGGCCCCAGGCGGCCCGGTAGCGGTTTTACCTATTTATACAACGCCGCCATGGCTTTGGCTTCCTCAGCCATTTTCTTAGCCAGGTGCGCGGGTTTCAGCACTTTTACCTGGGAGCCATAACTCAGCAGGGTCATGGTAAGTTCCGGGTTAATAACAACGTGAAGGGATACACGGCATTCATCATTGTTATCTTCCAGTATTTCCTGGGAGGAATGGATGGGTTGCGACTTTACGTATTTACCCTGCCGGGGGGTAAAGCTCAGTAATACATGTTCCGGATCTCCATCGTGTACCGTGATGCCTACTGCATGCTGGAAGTAGCTGGCTTCGTCAAAATTCTTTTCATCAAAATGTTTATTGGTGGGCCAGAGTTTCACTACCCGGTCCAGCGCAAAGGTGACCACTGCACCGCCGCGTGTTTTCTGGCTTTTACCGATAAGATAAAAGCGGTGCTGGTATTCGCGGAGATGATAAGGTTCCACCCAATGTTCTTTGGGTTCATCCCGGTCGAAGCTCTGGTAGGCAATGCGGATCACTTCCAGGTTTTTAATGGCGTCCACTATTTCCGGGATATGTTCCGCGCCTTTGTATTGAGACGCCCGGGTAAACTTAATGAGTCCTTTATGCTGAAGGGCTTCCCTGTTCATTTTCAGGCTGGCGGCAATTTTCAGGATGGCGTCTTCAAATTGCTGTACCACCGGCAGGCTACGGAATTGTTCCAGTATACCAATGGCAATTTCCAGCCCCTGCAGATCTGCTTCTTCTATAGGGGAATTACTGATGGAAAAACTATCGTCTGAGTAGCGGTAAGTGCCGCTGCTGCGCTCATACACGATAGGCGCCATATAATTCAGTTCAGGGTCCTGGCGCATATCCTGGATATCTTTCTGGATGGTGCGGGTAGAAATTGCAGTCCCCATTTTATCCGATACATATTCAATCAGGTTATCCAGGGTAGGTTTGGGTTTCTGCTTGCTGCGCAGCCGCTCATCGATCCAGCGGTAGCGCGACACCGCGTCTTTATTCTTTGGCAAAAGATAAAATTTAGATAATAAAAATAAACAATTCCCGCTTTTGCAACGAGGATTAAAAAAATTATCATTAAAAGATCACTACGCAAATCCCTTGCGTGCGGCGCCGGTAAATTTGTAGTGTTATTAAAACCTGATGGTTATGAACAAGGTAAATACAACTACAGCAATTACGCAGGTGCAGGCCATTTCAATTGAGCAGATCATCATGGATGATTCCAATTACCTGACGCTCTGGGGCCAGGCGCTACTGGATGAGGTATGGTATCCCTGTGATTTTGTAACTACTTATGAAGTAATGAACACCATGCTGCGTTTCAGCCAGGATAAGCATGATGCCGTACAGATGACGATTGTAAAGAAACTGGAGGATATGCGCCGTACGCCGGACATTATAGACCTCGAGGCAGAACTGGGAGGAGCCGTGGTATTTGATCATCTCATATTTCATATGAGAAGGCCCTGTCTGCAGCAGGACGACAACTGGGAAGCATATGCGGATGAAGAGTGCTACTATATTGAGCGCGTGATCCAGATGCCGGTGCCTGTACAGCCTACGCTACCACCTGCGGCACAGTATAACTCCGGTAGTATCAATGAGAAAATGGAGTACTGTATACAAATGCTTCATGATGCCTATAACCTGTATCTCGGATTTATTGAACTGGAACTGGGAGAGGATACCGCCCGGGTAATGGCCGCACTGGAAAACGACAGCAAGTTCAGTATGGCTTATTATGCCTGGCAGTTGCATACCTCTGCCGCTAAATAGAGATTGACCATATTTTTATTGATTGACCGTATTCGTTCATGGATAAACCCTGTATCCATTTTAGGTTAACCCCTGGTCACATTTTATCCATTGACGAATCCAATATCCATTTTAGGTTAACCCCTGATCACTTTTTTATCCATTGACGAACCCTGTATCCATTACGTTAACCTTGAAACACAAAACAATGACAAAAAATCCATTTATGTTAACCCTGGCATACATGTATGTTAAATTTCATGCATCTGTTGATGTTAACCCTGATCCATTTATGTTAACCGCCCTGCCTTGCATCCATGAACGTTAACCCCTGATACCCATAGGCATCTGCCTGGGATCCGTTTGAATTAACCCCTGATTTCCATTGTTTGTTAACTCCCAAATCCTTCGCCCCGGAAAAAAAACCGCAAATTTCTGAAAAAAATCCCTTAAAGTCTATAAATTTTGTAGGAAAATGCTATTTTTGGTCAATTAAATCGTAAAGCTATGAGTTTAAGACTGGGCGATGCTGCTCCTAATTTCAAGGCCAATACCACAATAGGGGAAATAGATTTTTACGATTACCTCGGCGAAGGTTGGGGGATCCTGTTTTCTCACCCGGCAGACTTTACGCCGGTATGTACTACCGAATTGGGCAGAACAGCCCAGTTAAAGGACGAGTTCGCAAAACGCAATACCAAAGTGCTGGCTGTAAGCGTGGATCCGCTGGATAAACACCTGAGCTGGATAAATGATATTAACGAAACACAACAGTGTGACGTAACTTTTCCTATTATTGCAGACGAAAACAAAACAGTGGCAAACCTGTATGATATGATTCATCCAAATGCCTCTGAAACATTTACTGTCAGATCCTTGTTTATTATCGGACCAGACAAGAAAATAAAGCTCATTATCACTTACCCGGCCTCTACCGGCAGGAACTTCGTAGAAGTGCTCCGTGTATTGGATTCCCTGCAATTAACCGCTAAGTATAGCGTAGCTACCCCGGCAGACTGGAAAGATGGGGAAGATGTAATTGTTACAGCAGCGGTGTCAACAGCAGATATTCCTGCACGTTTTCCGAAAGGTCATAAAATTATCAAGCCTTACCTGAGAACAACACCACAGCCAAATAAGTAATATTTAAAGCGCCGAAAGGCTTCTCTATAAAGATTTTTTAATGGTTGGTTTTTGATTTTTACGAAACGGGGATTTCTCCCCGTTTTTTTTATGCCCTGCAAACCGCAATACAAATATCTCTCGCTGGTTATTCCCCTTCCTTTTATATACTACCATCCCCTCGGCGAATATCATTGCCCTCGTTCTCCTTCTTTACACATGTATCTTGCTCTGCACTATAAAACATGCAATGAGGTGTTCCGTATTGCCTGATACTCATCAATACTAATATTAAATCGCCGTAACAGTTTATTAATGCACAGTTAACATTCCATGTAGCAGAAAAATAAAAGCTGGACTCTAGTTTTGCTGAAAAATACATTCAATCCATTTTTATGGAATATAGTTCACTATCAGATAAGCAGCTACTGGAAGAATGTACCAAAGATAATCTCAAAGCATTTAATCACTTATTTGATCGTTACTTCGGAAGGCTGTATAATTATGCGCTTGGTTATGTTAAGGATGAATGTTTTGCGGAGGAGGCCATAATGGACCTGATGATGTGGATATGGGATAAAAGACATACCCTGCAGATAGAAGGTGAGTTTAAACCATATATCTTCAGAGCCGCCAAAAACGCCACTATTAAGGCTATCCGCAAAAAAGCAGTTTCAATAACGCCCATAGAATTTATTGAGAACGATCTTTCTTTTGTAGCTTCTCCTGCCGATCATCAATTACACACCAGGGAACTGGAAGAGAAATACCTTTTCCATCTCGATTCGTTGAGCCCACAGCGAAGAATCGTATTTCAAATGAGCAGGGAGGAAGACAGAACCCATGCTGAAATTGCCAATGACCTCAAGATCTCCGTTAACACAGTGAAGAATCATATTAAATTCTCCCTGAATCATTTCAGACAACAGCTCAATAACCATAGTGACACCGTACTGCCGGTTATTATTGCAATAATGCTGTTTTTTCTTCGCCCATAACCCTACTGCCGGTGTTGCCACAGAAGAGGAAATTGTATGCGCACGGCGTTTACAAACCATAGCCGGATATTCCAATGTTACCAGAAAGTTATGTCTTTGCTTTTCTTCCATAACAGATAGCCCTTCTCCTTTTTTTTTGTCCCTATATAGGTAACGGGAACCTTTTGTGCTCTGTTAAAATAGAATGTCAATACAAATAAACCGGGAATTAATTGAAAAGTTTTTAGCGGGCAACTGTTCGGCTGAAGAGGAAAGACTTGTGAACTTATTTCTGAAAGATCCGGCATCAGAAAAAATGCTGGATGAGATCCTGTCGGCAAATGCAACTAAAGATTGGGAAGCATTTGAGAACGATCCTTTTGTTCATCCTCAACAGCAGGATCTGAAAAGATCATTGCATGAAAGGATAGGACAGGTAACTACTACACGCAATGGGATCTTGAGAAGCCTATTATCCATGCGCCATGCAGCCATTTGGATTGGCCTGATCCTCACCGCAATGAGTATTTATACCATCAGCTATTTAAAGAATAAAAAAGAGGACCAGGTGGCCCTTGTAGAAACGCATAATCCAAACGGACACCGGTCAAAAATAATTCTTTCCGATAGCAGCGTGGTATACCTGGGAGCAGGCAGCAGCCTGAAATATCCTGAAAGCTTTTCAAAAGATGCCAGGAACATCTACTTATGCGGTGAAGCCTTTTTTGAAGTAGCCCAGGAGAACCATCAGCCATTTACTGTGCACACCGGTAATGTACAAACAAAAGTATTGGGCACTTCTTTTAAAATAGAAGCATTTAAGAACAAGCCTTTGCTGGTGGAAGTAGCCACGGGAAAAGTAAGGGTGGACCAGGTAGATAGCAGCTTTTCCAGGCCGCTGGCGGTGTTGACACCGGGACAAAAAATACTGTTTGATCATAACGAAGTTAAAATGGAAACAGTAGACCCGGAAGAAGTACAGGATCTGAAGGAAGCAAGGTTAACATTCAACAACGCATCGCTCAGTGAAATTGGGGAAGTATTACAGCGATGGTATAATGTAAAGATCACATTCAGGCGACAGGTAAAATCAACAGAAAGAATGACACTGACAGTGGATGCCAGTGGATCAATAGATAAGATATTAAATGTACTGGCGGCCGCAGGACATTTTAATTACGAAACGAAAAACGGGGAGATCGTTATTCGCTAAACTTAAAAAGAAAAGCAAACAGTATGTACTAAGAAAAAAGCTGCCCATCCGTGGATAAGGATGCTGCATTTGATGTCGTCAAAAAACCGTAGGTCTGTCAAAGGCAAAAGGATAAAGGATTAAAGTAACAATAATTCCGGCTGACCCCGGGCCAACTATTAATATAAGAATTAATGCAAAAAGGATTACATCCCACAATTAAGTTTATGATGAGATGTTCATGTATACTTTTAATTGCACAACTTACTTTTATTGGAGTGCTTCTCGCCGGAAATGCCCGGGGCCAGCATCTGGACAAAGTGATCGCTGTTAAGCTGGATCATGCCAGCGTAAAAGAAAGCCTGCTCGCTATCCAGGCAAAGAGCGGCATCAGGTTCGTGTTACCGGAAAAGTTGATGACAGGACTTAAACAACAGATCAGCATCGATTCAGATAAATCAACAGTAAAAGATCTGATCGGAAAGGTATTGGAATCAACGAACCTTGATTATAAAATAGTGGAAGGATATGTTGTAATTGACACAAAACCTGTTCCACAGGAACCGGGCAAATTATCCGGAAGGGTGGTTGACGAGAAAGGCGCTCCCTTACCAGGCGCAACACTCCGGGTACCGGAAACCGGCCAGGTGGCACAAAGCGATGCAAATGGTAATTATAGCTTACAACTACAGCCAGGCAGTTATACCGTTGAAGTATCTTATATTTCTTTCAGATCCCAGAAATCGGCGAACACGGTTATTAAAGAAGGAAAAACCACAACGCTTGATTTCTCAATGCAGCTGGCGGATAACAAACTTTCAGAAGTAGTAGTTAGCTATGGAAAACAGAAAAGCCGGGAGATAACCGGTTCTATTGCTACCGTAGATGCATCGGGTATGCAGGATATGCCGGTAACACAATTCGCCCAGCAGCTGCAGGGAAAAGTAGCCGGTGTCCAGGTGTCTCAAACCAGCGGCCAGCCCGGGCGTGGTATGGGATTTATTATCCGTGGCGCCGCCTCTTTTTACTCCAGCAACCAACCACTTTTTGTAATTGATGGTAACCCCATTACAGGAAGTATCAACAATATTAATCCTGCAGAAATAGAAAGCTATACTTTTCTTAAAGATGCCTCCGCTACTGCATTATACGGATCAAGAGCTGCAAACGGCGTAGTGCTCATTACTACCAAACATGCAAAACCGGGAGATGCAAAAATTGAATTTTCCAGCTACTACGGTTTACAAAAGATCCCTACAGGTAAACTGCCGAGAATGATGAATGCCAGGGAGTTTGCCACATTTATGAAGGAACGTGCGGAAGACGGACTTAAATATGAACCCGGCTATTCGGTTTCTGCAGACTATCACGCAGCCTATGATAACCCCGAACAGTATGGAGAAGGAACCAACTGGTTTAAACTGTTAACCAGAACAGCCCCTATTCAAAGCTATGACCTCACTGTGCAGTCGGCCCGCGAACATTCCTCTTCTACGGTAGTTGCCGGCTACCAGGAACAACAGGGTGTGTTAATTAATACCGGAACGAAGCTGTACTCGATGCGCTTTAACCAGGACTTTACCACTGCAAACAATAAACTCAAAGTAGGTTTTAACCTGGCGCCGAGCTACCGGATGGATCATAATAATAGGTTGAATAGTGATGGTGTGGGAGGATACTTTGAAAGATTTTTTGAAGCCAGTCCGCTGGTAAGTCCTTACAACCCGGATGGAACGTATACCCGCAACGTTTCATCCCCGGGCATGGTGGCTTATATCAATCCACTGGCTACTTATGAACTAACTAACGACGACTATAAAACCACCCGCATACTCGGAAACATTTACCTGAATTACGAATTTCTGCCCGGCTTAAGCGTCAAGGCAAACCTTGCAGCAGACAAGGGCGCCGAAACCCGTAAATATTTTCAATCCGGCCTGGTTACAGGTACACAGGGACAAACAACAGGCACCAGCTCTGCTGTTGATAACGGCTCATGGACGGCAGAAGGAAACCTGGTATATAATAAAACCTTCTTAAAAGACCATAACATAGAAGCATTGGTGGGTTACTCTGCCCAGGAGTTTAGTACTTATAGTAACACACTCACCGGCCTTGGTTTTACCAGTGATGATATCGAATACCTCAGTGCCGCTACCAGTGTTACGGGAAGCAGTGGCGCAGGATCTTATTCGTTGCTGTCGACCTTAGGAAGACTGAACTATAATTATAAAGGAAGATATCTTTTGTCGGCCGCACTCAGACGCGACGGTTCTTCAAAATTCGGGATGAATACACAGTGGGGTAGCTTCCCGTCGGTATCTGCAGGCTGGATCATCAGCCACGAATCATTTATGAAGCATGTAAAGTCTGTTAGCTTCCTGAAGCTCCGCTCCAGTTACGGGATTACAGGTAATAACTTTTTTGCCGGTAACTATGATCCGCAGGCCACTATAGGCACTTATTACTACAACTTTAATAACACAGTTACCCAGGGGCAAACTATCAACCGGCTTCCGAACAAGGACCTGAGATGGGAGCGTAACAAGCAGTTTGATATTGGCCTGGAGCTTGGCTTGTTCGATAACCGCCTTAGCTTTACTTACGACTACTACCATAAGCTGACCGACGGGCTTATTCAACAGCGCTCTATACCTACTTCATCCGGGTTTAGCCAGATCATTTACAACGTGGGCGAACTTAAAATGTGGGGACATGAATTTTCTGTAAGCTCAAAAAATCTGACCGGTGCATTGCAATGGAACACTAACCTGGCATTGTCTTTCGACAGGAACCTGATCACTAATCTCGTAGACCCCGGTTATATCAGGAGAAACGTAACGGTGAGTTCAGATTATTATCGCCAGCAGGTAGGTCATCATCTTGGTGAGTTCTATGGTTTTGTTTTTGAAGGATTATATAAAGATGCTGCCGACCTGGCCAACTCGCCCAAATATTTAAGCACCGCCGCCAAACCTAACGGCAACTCCGATATCGGAACAATAAAGGTGAAAGATATCAATGGCGACGGCGTAATTGACGATGTGAACGACCGTACTTTTATTGGTGATCCTACGCCAACATTTACCGGTGGTATCGTCAACAACTTCAGGTATAAGAACTTTGACCTGACTATCGACATGACCTTTTCTGTTGGTGGTAAGATCCTCAATGCAGCTAAATGGGCTTATCAAACCAATATGGATGGCTCAAGGGTACCATTGGCAGCAGCAGCCGACCGCTGGCGCTCAGAAGAGAGCCCTGGCTCAGGTATTTATCCGCGTACCAAATCCGGTACCACCGCAATGGGCCGGCAGGTAAACAGCCAGTGGATTGAAGACGGCTCTTACCTGACTGCCAAAAATATAACATTAGGTTATACCGTGCCATTAAGAAACGCCATGATAAAGAATCTGAGGGTTTTTGCTTCCATTCAGCAAGCCTTTGTACTTACAGGCTATTCAGGTATGAACCCGGAGATAAATGTGGGCGGAGCTGATCCTACATCAGGTGTTGGAGTAGACGAAAATGCTTACCCTATACCAAGAACATTTTCTTTCGGTTTTTCTACCACATTTAAATAATCATTTAACGCTGACGAAATATGAAAAAGATATATCTGGTTATCGCCCTCTTATGTGCAGCGACAACTTCGTGTACCAAGGATTTTATTGAACGGTCGCCGGAAGATGCTTACACTGATGACGTATTCTATAAAACAGAGCAGCAATTCAGGGCCGCTGTGGTGGCTGCCTATGCGCCACTCAGGGACGTGCTGGTGAATGATTATTTCACTTCAGAAATGCATTCCGATAACACTATTTATCAGGCCATACCCGGTAACAGGGGTACTTCTATCGTAGAACGTGAAAACATTTCAGATTTTACGAACACCTCTACCAATGCCTACGTTGCGGCAACCTGGCAGCACAGTTATACAGGCATCTCCCGGTGTAATATCATCATTGAAAGATTAAAAAGCAGTGATCTTAGCGATGATGTAAAGGCGAGCCTCGATGGACAAGCCAAATTTTTAAGGGCATTGAACTATTTCAAGCTGGTGCGTTTATACGGCGGCGTTCCCCTCTTCATAAAAGAAGTAACTACAGCAGAAGAAGCATTTAAAGCGCGGTCCACGGAAGAAGAAGTATATGCCCAGATCGTTGCTGATGCACAAGACGCGATCGCTGAACTGGCGCCGCCTGCAAAGTTTCCGCAAACCGGGGAGGCAACAAAAGGGGCTGCTACTATTTTGCTTGCTGAAGTGTATGCGTTGCAAAAGAAATGGGCAGAGGCGGAAAAGTTATTGAACAGCATGCTCTCCATGGGATATGATCTCAACGCAGCATATGCGGATGCATTTATGCCGTCGAATAAAAATGGTAAAGAATCGGTTTTTGAAATCCAGTTCCTTGGTGGTACTTTAACAGGAGCCACTCCCAATGTGCTTTCTTTTCATTTTTTACCAAGAAGTAAAAACACCAAAGTGCTTACAGGTATTGCAATCGACAATACCGGCACAGGTGGATGGAATACGCCCAGCGATGACCTGATCAACGATTTTGAAGCTGGCGACAAACGGCTGGATGCCTCCATTGGCATTGCAGAAGGCACTTACGATGCCAGCCAGTATTTTAATTACTCAGCCGCGAAGAGCATTATCAACTATGTTCCTGCAGCGGGAAAAATTGGTGTTCCATACATTAAGAAATACCTGCATGCCCCGCTTGAAGCACCCACCGGCTCCGGCGACGATTTTCCTATCTATCGGTTTTCAGATGCCTTGCTGCTACTTGCAGAGGTTTTAAATGAACAGGGCAAATCTTCTGATGCACTCACTCCACTGAACAGGGTAAGAAGAAGAGCAGGATTGGCAGACTACACTAACGCCAATCAGGTGCAATTGCGCGACGCGATTTTTCATGAACGCAGGGTTGAACTGGCATTTGAAAACCATCGCTGGACCGATCTGCTCAGAAGCGGTAAAGCCTTAACCGTGATCCCTGCTTTTGGTATAAAGATCAGGGAGCAACTTCCTTATCTATCTTCAGATGCTTATGCAATTGATAAACATCAGCTGTTATTTCCAATCCCGCAAAATGAGGTAGGGTTAAATCCGAAGATCATCCAGAACCCGGGTTATTTTTAGCAGTTTTCAAACAAATATCTCATAACGATGAAACTATATAGAACGGTTTTAAACAGGAGCCTGGGTGTATTATTACTGCTGGCCGGAAGTGGCCACAGTATTGCCGGAGAGCAGGTACAAAAAGAAGAAGACAGTTTTTCAATTGTTGTACTCCCTGATACCCAGTATTATACTTCTGAGAAGAATGGTGGAAAGAAGGAAATGTTTACTGCACAAACGGAATGGGTGGTAAAGAATGCGGTAAAAGAGAACATTAAATATGTGATTCATCTGGGAGATATATCTGACGATGGTGAAAAATTTCCGCAGCAATGGGAAAACGCCGCTGCATCTATGTATGTATTGGAGAAACCACAACCGGGATATCCGCAGGGCATTCCATACGGCCTGGCTGTAGGGAATCATGATCAGACTAAAAGCCAGTATCCCATAAGTGGTAAAACAGATCAGTACAACAAGTACTTTGGTATTGCGCATTTTAAAGACAAGAAATGGTATGGCGGTCACTATGGCGATAACAATGATAGTCATTATGATCTTTTCGAAGCAGGCGGCATGAAGTTCATCAGTATCTTTTTAGAGTATGATTCTTATGGAGAAGATATTGAGGGAATGAACAAGTGGGCCAGCCAGGTACTGGAGAAATACAGCGATAGGAAAGCCATACTCCTTAGTCATTCCATCATTCATTTCAACAAAAAAACGGGTACTAATGAAAAAGGCTTTCCGAAGTTTTCAAAACAGGCCCAACGGGTGTTCGACCGGTTAAAAAGCTACCCTAATGTGATGTTAACCTTATCAGGCCATGTGGGAGACAATGGCGAAGGATACCGGCAGGATGGCTACGCAGGGAATATTATCAGGTCGTTTTTATCGGATTACCAAAGCCGGCCAAATGGTGGTCATGGATTAATGCGTTTGATGAAATTTTCAAAGTCGAAAGACCTGATCAGCGTTCGTACTTTTTCACCTTATACCGGGGAAGAAGAAAAAGATGCTGACAGCGAATTTACGCTTCCCTGGTTGCATCATACAACAGTAGCCCGTTACCACGACTATAACAATGACGGGCAAACTGATATAGCTTTCTTTACCAATGGTGTATGGAAAATAGCAGGTCAGCCGGAAGTAGCATTTGGTAAAGAAGGAGATATCCCTGCACCGGCAGATTATAACGGTGACGGTAAAACGGAGTTGGCGGTATTCCGGCCTTCAGAAGGTAAGTTTTATTTCCAGGATGGAGAAACGGTAACACTCGGACAACAAGGCGATATCCCGGTATGTGGCGATTATGATGGTGATGGTTTTGCAGAGGTGGCAGTGTACCGTCCGTCTAACCTCACCTGGTATTTCAATGGTATGGACAGTATCCGCTTTGGGCATAAAAACGGTATCCCGGTTCCGGCTGATTATGATGGAGATGGCCTGCTGGATGTAGGGATATTCCGCACCGATAATTCTTTATGGCAAACAAGTTTGGGTAATATCCCGCTGCAGGTAAAACATGTGCCTGGCGATATTCCCGTTCCCGGCGATTATGATGGCGATGGCAGGGCTGAAATGGCCGTGTTCCGGCCTTCCACCGGCGAATGGATCATTGACAGGTTTAAGGAACCGGTAAAGCTTGGAAAAGCGGGAGATATCCCGGTTCCCGGGAATTATTTTAAAGATGGGAAAACTTATCCTGCCGTTTACAGGGAGGGTAAGATCTATCTTGAAAACGGGAATACCATAGCAGCCAGCCAGGGAAAAGTAACTGAACTGGTGAAATAGTTGTGATAGTGACAATGAAAAAATAAGGCCGGGTAACTATGCCCGGCCTTATCAATTTTATTCTTCATTAGCTGGCTGCTTGCCGCGATGTTTTCGCAACTGTGCCAGCAATGCACTCATATCTTTTGGCAGAGGCGCTTCAATCGTATATTCTTTGCCGGAGGGATCCTTAAAGATCAGCATAGATGCGTGAAGGGCTAACCGGCTAAGTAAAGGGCGTTCTTCCTCTGTATGTTTGCCTAATTTGAATTTCTTTTTAATGGAAGATAACAGCACGGGTTGTGCACTACCATAAAATTCATCTACTGCAATAGGATGACCCAGGAATTTCATATGTACCCTGATCTGGTGGGTACGGCCGGTGTGGATCTGCATTCTCACCAGGCTGAAAAGTCCAAATTCCTCCAGCACTTCGTAATCTGTAGAAGAAGGTTTTCCTTTGCGGTTAGTTACCATTTTACCCTTTTGTACAGGGTGTTCCATGATACCTTCGCTTACATTACCTTGTTTGGGTACCGGCTGCCCGCTTACCAGGCCCAGGTAAAACTTCTTTACATCCCTGCTTTCAAAAAGCTGTGAGAAATATTTATGCGCCGCTTCATTCCGGGCGAACAGGATAATACCGCTGGTATCGCGGTCGAGCCGGTGTACGGTATATATTTCCCCGTAGGCCTTTTTCATGATCGCTATCAGCGAAGTAAGCTCGTTATCATGACGGTCGGGTAATGTAAGCATTCCTGAAGGCTTGTTTATTACAACAAAATCAGGTGTTTCCAGTATAATATGTTCTGTTAATCGCATTCCGTAATTCGGCGGTTATTTTTTAAAGTGTTTCAGCAGGATTACTTCTTTCTCACTGAGGAAGCGCCACTGGCCACGGTTCAGTGTTTTTTTGGTAAGCCCTGCATACATTACACGGTCCAGCTTTTCCACGGTATATTCCAGGTGCTCAAAAATGCGACGCACAATACGGTTTTTACCACTGTGGATTTCGATGCCTACCTGCTTTTTATCTTTCGGATCCACATAGCCCAGTGCATCTACCAGCGCTACGCCATCTTCCAGGGTTACACCGGCAATGATCTTCTCAAAGTCGGTTTTGGTGAGTGGCTTATCCAGTTCTACCTGGTAGATCTTTTTGATATTGTGTTTGGGATGGGCCAGTCGCTGCGCCAGTTCACCATCGTTAGTGAGCAGCAGTAATCCGGACGTATTGCGGTCGAGGCGCCCTACAGGATATACCCTTTCATTTTCAGCTGCGTCCTGGATCAGGTCCATTACGGTTTTGCGGCCTTCGGGATCATCGGTGGTGGTGATGTAGCCTTTGGGTTTATTCAGGAGAATGTATACCAGGTTTTTGGTAGGGGTGATTTTTTTATCCTGCATTGTTACCACATCGGCGGTGGTTACTTTGGTAGCAGGTTCAAGCACCACTTTCCCGTTTACGGTTACTTTGCCTTCCTTGATCAGGTCTACCGCTTTTCTGCGGGAGCAAAGACCACAATGCGCTACAAATTTATTCAGCGGCATTTCACCCGGGCCGAATATACTTTCCTTAGGTTCGTTCGTATGTTCGTTATCGTTAGTGCTTCTTACTTTTACACTTTTTTTTCTATCCTGTTTATCCGCGAAGCGTTCGTTTGTTTTATCAAAGAATTTTTTGCGGTTAAAGCCGCTGGGTGTTTCTTTGCCGCCTTTTTTCTTTTCTCCGTGGAAATGGAAGGCGCTGTCGTCGCTTTTCCTGGCAGTTCCTGTGCCGTAGGTGCGTTTACGCGGAGGTCTTTCACCGCTATCTTCTTTGTCGAAGCTGCGGGTACGTTCCGGGCGTTCGTTATCTTTTCTGAAAGTGCTGAAAGCGCGTTCGCTGTCCGGTTTATCTTTCCCTTCTTTGAAGTCGCTGTTGCGTTTGTAGGAAGGTTTTTCGTCTTTATCGAAACGTTTACGGAAGCCTGTTTTTTCATCGCGGCCGAAGGAGCGTTTATCATCGCTTTTCCCGGAAGAGCGTTTGTCATCGCTTCTGCCAAAGGAGCGTTTCTCTTCACTTCTTTCACCAAAGCTGCGTTTGAATGTTGGTTTATCTTCGCTGCTGCTGCGTTTCCCGCGCTGAGGCTTGTCATTTCCCAGGCTGTCGGTAGCAGGGCCTTTTTTGCGGGCCGGTCTGCCGTTGCTGTCGAAAGTACGTTTGCGGAACGACGGTTTTTCATCACCGTTACGGGAGGAGGAACTATCAGCGCCGCGGTTATCTTTTGCAGATGCTCTTCCTGGCCTTTCGCCATCCGCGGAAGAGCGGTTGCGGTTGCCTGCTGGTTTGTCGCTGTTGCCAAATTTGTTATCCCTTGATGGACCAAACCCTTTTTTAGCAGGTTGTTTTTTCTTCATAAATTATTATTGATTGATGATCATACGCAGATGATCAATAGGAATATTATTATAGTATCAGCCTTTATTGGCCAGTTGTCCGCATGCTGCGTCGATATCTTTACCACGGCTGCGGCGTAATCTTGCATTCACACGGTTTTTTGCAAGATATTCCATGAACTCTTCAGCAGTTTGTGCATCCGGTTTCTGGAACCTGGCCATATCGATCGGGTTGTATTCGATAATATTTACCAGGTCGGCAGGTA
The DNA here is from genome assembly GCA_039593235.1 of Chitinophaga sp. Taxonomy (GTDB): domain Bacteria; phylum Bacteroidota; class Bacteroidia; order Chitinophagales; family Chitinophagaceae; genus Chitinophaga. The sequence goes on from JBCNPS010000002.1 coordinate 28,634, forward strand.
CCTGCCTGTATATTTTAATCAGCTCATCAGCATCCTGTTTTGACTCGTTAAAATCTTTGAAGAGGATATATTCGAAAGAGATTTCATTTTCAGTAGCCTTATAGAAGTAGTTCAATGCATCTATCAGTTCCTTCAGGCTGTTGGAATCGTTGATAGGCATAATTTCGCTGCGTTTTTTATCATTGGCGGCGTGTAGGGACAGCGCCAGGTTAAAACGCACTTTGTCGTCGCCCAGTTGCCGGATCATTTTGGCAACGCCGGCAGTAGAAACGGTGATACGTTTCGGCGACATTCCCAATCCGTCGGGAGAAGTGATCCGCTCAATTGCCTGCAGTACATTCTTATAATTAAGCAGGGGTTCGCCCATACCCATGAACACAATGTTGCTCAGTTTTTTACCGGATGATTCCAGGGCCTGTTTATTAATGAGGGCCACTTCATCATAAATTTCATCGTAATCGAGGTTACGTTTACGGTCCATATAGCCGGTAGCGCAGAACTTGCAGCTCAGGCTGCAGCCTACCTGCGATGATACACAGGCGGTTTGCCGGGTGTCTGTAGGAATCAGCACGCCTTCCACGAGGTGGTTATCGTGTAAGCGGAAACGGCTCTTGATGGTGCCGTCATTGCTTTGCTGTACAGCATCTACCTTCACAGCCGGAAGGGTAAAATGCTCCGTTAATTTTTGTCTTAATTCTTTGGAGAGGTTGGTCATTGCCTCAAAACTATCGGCATGCCGCAGCCAGAGCCATTCGTATACCTGTTTTGCACGGAAAGGCTTTTCGCCTATTGACCCGAAATATTCCTGTAAAGCCGGTAAACTTAGGTGCCGGATGTTTTTATTGTCAGACTTCATTATCATTATTTGAGCAACTGGCTGCCTTACGGCAGTCGGAAAGTAACTGCAAAGATACGTAATATTGGCGTACTGACAGAATGACCTTTAAAAACAAATGCCACAGCCGTTTCCAGCTGTGGCACCCGCTTGTGTTGGTGTACCCGGTTTATTTCATCCAGATGGCAGCAAAATGGGTGTGGAATGCTTCCGGTATTCGCTCCCCTGGAGGGTTTACTTCATCCAGATGGCAGCAAAATGCGATGAATTATCATAACCCTGTACCCGGAACAGCTGGTACCCCTGGGCGCTGAGGTCGGTGAATTTAGCCTGGTAGTCGGCCGGCGACATATTCATATAAGAATAATACGCTTTGTTCCTGGGCCACCAGAGCCCGCCTACATTATTCTGGCTGCCGTTTTCTTCTATATTTACGTTTACTGTCATTAACCCAGCTTTGTTCAATTCATCAAATTTTTTAACAAAGTCGTTGGCATTCATCCCATAATACATGTAAAATCCCCCGGGATTATTGCTGCCAAACACCCCGGCGTGATAGCGTTTCCCTCCCGCATAATATACTACATGCTCGGTTACGCGCATTTTCTGTTGCTCCACATAGGTTTTCCATTTGGCGGCATATACTTCATCAGTAACGTTATGCACAGCGGCAAAGCTTTCATTGCCTCTTTTCTGCCAGATAGCGGTGAACAGGGGATTACCCGCATTATCGTTGGTAACGGAGATCTGCCTGGGAATATATCCTTTCCCATAATACTCGTCAAAATACTGCTGGTACTGGTTACTGTTCATGTTAATGCGGCAGTACCAGGCGCCGGGCAATCCATGCTGGAAAGAGCCGGAGGCAAAATACTGGTTGCCGGATTTATGTACGCTCAGTGTTTGCAACGCCATACCCATGCCGGTGTAGTAGCCCCAGTACTGCGTAATATATTGCACCGGTACATTATGAAAAGATGGATAGAAAGGAGCAAAGAACCGGTTGAACGCCCCATTGGCGCCTATTTCATAGCAGGCGCTGTTGCTGCTTTCGGAGGTGGCATATACGCCATATGGGTCTACCTCCATCCAGTCGGCGCCGGTCCCCGGACTTTTTATCCAAAGCATAAAGTGAAGATGGTTATTGGCGGTATTGGGATTGGTGGGGGTACCATCCTGGTTGAGCCCCCATCCGGCGCCGCCAAAGCCCGTGTTGCCTGCCCAGGCAATTTGCTGACCTGCGTACACATTATCTCCTGCTTTTACTTTTAGCTTCTGGGCATTGGTACCCCACAGTAACTGCGATGGGTTGGGCAGGTTCGCGAATTTTTTATACTTGGTATCGCGGGCATCTTTATCATTAGGGTCTTTTACATTGATGACCTTCGCATTGGCTACATCATGATCAAACCCGCCACGGAGATGGAAGTAACCGGTGCGGTAGGAGGTGCCGTCTGCGGCTTTATGCTCTATGATCACTACATTTCCAAAAAACGGATCCCACATGGCGGTAACCACTTTCCCTGCAGCAGATGCATACACGCCAAAAGTAGGATCTATCCCCGGGCCGTAGGCATCGCTGGTTTTAAGGAAGTCTACCGAGCCGTGACCGCTGCCGTTATCGTATTTCCATGCACCGGCGGGGTATACCTTGCTATTGGTGTAAGGAAGGAAAAACGGCACTTTGGGCGACAGGCTTTGTGCAAAGGTGCGGGCGTCGTTTTCATTGCTGAATACTGCTGCCGGGGAGGCGTACAGCAGGCTTTTACCCGCTACTTCATCTTTGATGGAATAGCTGCAACAGCCGATGGTTACCGTTGGAGGCGTACAATACGCGGGGGCATCGGCTTTTTTAAGCGTAACCACTTTTTTGTCCGGAAGCAGCTGAAGGTTATCGATACTGATTTGCCTTGTGGAGTTGTCTGCGGCCAGGTTCCATTTAGGAGCGGCCCGGAGATTTCTTACGTTTACAGCACCAGGTGGAGTTGCCACCTGCCGGGACGGTTCGGGGCCTTCCATTATTTTGGCGGTAGGCTTAATAGGTCTGTACAGAAGTTCGGAAAGATTTGCCTCATTCTCTCCTGCGGGTTGCTGAGCTTTCACAATTACAGGTGTGGTGCTGAGCAAACAGGTTGCCAGCCACACCACGCTACTAAGATGTTTCATTTTTGGGGTTATTTTTTGATACAATTAATGACAGCGGCAAAACTAGTTCCGGCGAAGGGAGCAGTCAAGTCACAATTCCTGGAAGGCGGAAATAGGATTATATCTGGCGGTTTTTGTGAATTTCCGCATAACCGGTCAAAACCTGCGACCTTTCTCCGCGGGGTGGCGGAAAAGGAGCATATCGGTATTTCTGCATGGCATAGGCCCACGGTGCCGCCTTGAATTTGAAATGGTGGCGGAAGAAGTATAGCGGTATTTCTGCATGGCAGAGGCTATGGTACGCCATGAACTTGAAATGGTGACGGAAGAAGCATAGCAGCATTTCTGCGGAAGGTACCTTCCGGAAGATTTAGTAGCTGTTTTATTAAACTGTTTATTCAGGGTATGGGAGACGAAGAAGAGCTTCACATCTTCTGTTTGCGCTTGTGAGCCGGGTACCCGGCAGATGCAATGTTGTTTAGTAGTTTTATTGGCTGAGTTAACGGGATGTGTTTTATTTGCATATAAACCAAAACAACCACATGCAAGTTGCATATATTGTAGATGCGGTGCGTACGCCTATAGGCCGCTATGGGGGCGCATTAAGTACAGTCCGCCCGGATGATCTGCTGGCGCTGCTGCTCAAGGCGCTGATGGAGAGAAATCCTTCACTTGATCCTGCTGTAATAGAAGATGTAATTGCCGGCGCTGCCAACCAGGCCGGTGAAGACAACCGGAATGTGGCGCGTATGGCTGCTTTACTGGCAGGATTGCCGGTAACGGTAGCGGGGAACACGGTAAATCGTTTATGCGCTTCCGGTATGCAGGCGATTATGGATGCTTCGCGTGCCATCATGTGTGGGGAAGGGGATGTATACCTGGCCGGCGGCGTGGAAAGCATGACCCGCGCGCCTTTTGTGATGAGCAAATACGACGGGGCTTTCAGCCGTAAAACAGAGATGTATGATTCCACTATCGGCTGGCGGTTTACAAATAAAAAACTGGCGGATATGTATTATCCTTTTTCTATGGGTGAAACTGCAGAAAATGTGGCCAACCAATGGAAAATAGGGAGGGAAGAACAGGATCTTTTTGCACTGCGGAGTCAAACCCTTTACAAACAGGCCCTGGAAGCGGGTAAATGGCAGGATGAAATCATCCCGGTACCCATCACGCCCAATAAAGAAGAACAGGTTATTTTTTCAAAAGACGAGCATCCCCGCGATACTACGCTGGAAAAGCTTTCCGGTTTGCGTCCGGCTTTTGCAAAAGGGGGCTCGGTTACAGCCGGTAATTCTTCCGGTATCAACGATGGCGCCGCCGCCGTATTAATTGTATCTGAAAAGGCGCTGAAGCAGTTTAATCTTCAGCCGCTGGCGCAAGTAAAAAGTATGGCGGTAGCGGGTGTGGATCCCTCTATCATGGGAGTAGGCCCGGTGCCCGCTTCCAGGAAGGCTTTGCAACGTGCCGGTATCACGGCAAACCAGCTTCACCTGGTTGAACTGAATGAAGCCTTTGCAGCCCAATCGCTCGCCTGTATGCGCGACCTGGCATTGAACCCCGATATCGTAAATGTAAACGGTGGGGCTATTGCCATTGGTCATCCGCTGGGTTGCAGCGGTGCACGCATTACGGCTACTTTGCTCCATGAAATGAAACGGAGGGAAGGCGCCAGGTATGGATTAGCTACTATGTGCGTGGGCGTGGGGCAGGGGGCTGCTATGGTATTTGAGCGGATCTGAGCGGATCGCCTTCGGCGATTATGCGGATGTTGTCTGACTCAGGATTAAACTGATTATGCTGATTACCCTGATTTGATTACTTTGGATTTTAAAGAATTTGGGAGATTTAAGTGAACTGCTCATTTCCTCAAATCCTTTAAAATCATTGTTGTCCCGTAATCTGCTGCTAAATTATCATCCGGGCAATAAGCGGTAAAATAAATACGCCGGTTTTGCCGGTTTCTGCAAAATTATTTCCAGGATTTTGCAAACCACAATGTAAACCTTTGGCAGGACTAAAAATTTTGATTTGTAAACCTATAGCAGGACGAGACAGAGCATTAACAGTGTATGAGGAGTGTATAAGAAGTGTATAAGGAGTACTACACATAGACGACTCCTAAGTATCCAAGAGGTATCCGGGAAGTATCTGTACTCCCATTCAGGCCTTAACCGGACAAAACTGCTTTAACATCCAAAGTAATCAAAATCAGGGTAATCAGCGTAATCAGTTTAATCCCGAGTCAGACAAACTCCGCACCCCCTAAAATAGCGAGCGGTCGGACATTACATCCGGCCGCTCGTTGCTGGCAAGCAAAAAAAAGGGTTCCTCATAGACAGATTTGTTTCTCCGTCATCATTTTACGGAGATTGATCAGACCATAACGCATCCGACCCAGTGCGGTATTGATACTCACTTGCGTGAGATCGGCAATTTCTTTAAAACTTAATTCTGCATAATGACGCAGGATAATCACTTCCCGCTGCTCCTCCGGCAGCATGTCCAGCATCCTGCGAACACGGTCGTGGCTCTGACGGGTAATGAGTTTCTCTTCTGCACAACTGTCGCTGAAACCTAACACATCGAAGATATCCTTATCGTCGCCGGTCCTGATCATCGGTGTCCGCTTGATCTTCCGGAAATGATCTACACAAAGGTTATGCGCAATACGCATTGCCCAGGGTAAAAACTTTCCCTTTTCAGTATAACGTTCAGCCCTGATGGTGTCGATAATTTTAATAAAGGTGTCCTGGAAAATATCTTCCGCAAGGAAGGAATCTTTAACCAGTAACAGAATAGAAGTGAACACCTTATCCTTATGACGGTGAACCAACTCTTCTAATGCGGAAGAATGCCCCTTTTTAAAGAGGGTAATCAACTGCTCATCGCACAATTTGTACATTACTTGCATAAACTTCTACAACTAGGCGGGTTAGTAAATAATTACAGATTTTTACAGCCAGTTTGGTTGTTTTAATTAAGTAGAGTTTAGGCGATATTGAACAGTTTTAGTTAAAGATGATTTTTGGAAAATCCAGCGAGATAGATCTGGTCCTATGCAAATATAGAAGATTAGTTCAATAAAACAAATAATAAAAATAGCTTTTAGCGCATAGGTATTAGCTTTTAGCGTATTAAGGACATCTGTAAAAAGTGACCCGCCGAGCTAACATCTTTTCCCTTAAATTTGTTCTGTCATGGCAACAAAAGTAAAGAAACAAACAAGTATAATTGATCCTCAGGAAGTTAGCCCACAGGACCAGATTTTCATAAAAGGAGCCAGGGTACATAATCTTAAGAATGTAAGCGTCTCCATTCCCCGCAGCAAGCTGGTAGTTGTTACCGGTGTGTCCGGTTCAGGTAAATCCTCCCTCACAATGGATACCCTCTACGCAGAAGGACAGCGCAGGTACGCTGAAAGCTTAAGCTCTTATGCCCGGCAGTTCCTCATGCGGATGAACAAACCCGATGTGGATTACATCAAGGGAATTTGCCCGGCTATTGCAATTGAGCAGAAAGTGATCACCCGCACACCCCGGTCAACCGTGGGATCGATGACGGAAATCTATGACTATCTGCGGTTATTGTATGGAAGAATAGGTAAAACCTATTCCCCCATCTCCGGAAAACTGGTAAAAAAACATGAAGTAAGTGACGTGGTGGATTATATCACAAAACTGAAAAATGGCACTAAAGTGTTACTGCTCGCACCTTTCCGCAGGCATGCGAAAAGGGATGTAAAAGAGGAGCTGAACATCCTGGTACAAAAAGGATTTTCCCGTTTATACGTTCCCGGTAGCGAAGGCACCGGCTTATTACGTATAGAGGAACTGTTGGAACAGAAGAAAATAACTGTTCCCGATAACGCATGGGTACTCATAGACCGTTTGGTAGCAAAGGATTTTGAGGAAGATGATAAACATCGTATAGCCGATAGCGTACAAACCGCGTTTTATGAAAGTGAAGGCGATTGCTACGTGGAAACCGATGGTAAGGAGATACAGCACTTTGCCAACCGTTTCGAACTGGATGGGATCCAGTTTGAAGAGCCGGTACCCAACCTGTTCTCATTCAATAACCCTTACGGTGCATGTCCTACCTGCGAAGGTTTCGGGCAGGTGCTGGGTATTGATGCCGACCTGGTGATCCCCGACAAACGGTTGAGCGTTTTTGAAGGCGCAGTAGCTCCATGGCGCGGAGAAAAAATGGGCGAATATAAAGAAGCGCTCATTAAAACCGCCCGTAAATTTGGCTTCCCCGTTCATAAACCCATCGCGGAGCTTACCGATGAACAGGTGAAACTGCTCTGGACAGGCAACGAGCACTTCTACGGGTTGAACGAGTTCTTTAAAATGGTAGAGCAAAACCTGTACAAGGTGCAATACCGCGTATTGCAGGCCCGCTACCGCGGACGTACCGTGTGCCCCGACTGCGGCGGCGGACGTTTACGCAAGGAAGCGCTTTATATAAAAGTAGGCGGACGGAATATTGCGGAGCTGGTAGATATGCCGGTATCGGACCTGAAACAATGGTTTGACGGCCTGCAGCTCAATGAGTTTGAACAACAGATCGGGAAACGTATCCTCATAGAAATCAACCATCGCATCAAAACATTGCTGGATGTGGGATTGGGATACCTTACCCTGAACCGTGTAGCCAATACGCTCAGTGGTGGCGAAAGCCAGCGTATCCAGCTTACACGCACACTGGGAAGTAACCTTACCAATTCCATGTACATCCTCGATGAACCCAGTATTGGTTTGCATGCACGCGATACGCACCGTTTGATTTCAGTACTGAAGGAACTGCGCGATCTTGGTAATACAGTAGTGGTAGTGGAACATGATGAGCAGATGATGGAGGAAGCCGATTATATCATCGATATGGGACCGCTGGCCAGTCACCTGGGTGGGGAAGTGATCTTCGAAGGCACTTATCCGCAGATCCTGAAAGACAGTAAAAGCCTGACCGGCAAATACCTAAGCGGCCAATACACCATTGACCCGCCGGCAAAGACCCGCAAATGGAAAAAAGCCATTACCATTGAAGGCGCCCGGCAGCATAACCTGAAAGATATTACCGTTGATTTTCCATTACAGGTATTAACCGTGATCAGCGGCGTGAGCGGATCGGGTAAAACCACGCTGGTAAAGCAAATCCTCTATCCTGCGCTGATGAAGCTGAAAGGTGAGTTTGCAGAAAGGGTAGGTAACCACAAAGCGCTCAAAGGTGCGCTGGATGATGTTACACAGGTGGAAATGATTGATCAGAACCCGATCGGTAAATCGTCGCGCTCCAACCCGGTTACCTATATCAAGGCCTACGACGAGATCAGGGATCTTTATGCCAGGCAGCCACTGAGCAAGATGCGCGGCTTCCAGCCAAAGCATTTTTCCTTTAACGTTGATGGCGGCCGCTGCGATGCATGTAAAGGAGAAGGGGAAGTGATCGTAGAAATGCAGTTCCTGGCCGATGTGCATCTTACCTGCGAAAGCTGTGGTGGTAAACGCTTTAAAGACGAGGTACTTGAAGTAACCTATAAAGGGAAAAACATTTACGAAGTGCTGGAAATGGGCGTAGATGAAGCGCTGGACTTTTTCAAAGATGAAAAGGATGTGTGCAACAAAATACGGCCGCTGAGCAGTGTGGGACTGGGCTATGTAAAACTGGGCCAAAGCAGTGATACACTGAGTGGAGGCGAAGCACAGCGTGTAAAACTGGCTTCATTCCTGGGCAAGGGAAAAGCACAGGGGCATATCCTGTTTATTTTCGATGAACCCACAACCGGCTTGCATTTTCATGATATCAAGAAGTTGCTGGATTCATTTAACGCCTTAATTGAACAAGGACATACCGTGCTGGTGATTGAACATAACCTGGATGTGATCAGGAGTGCCGACTGGGTAATTGACCTCGGGCCTGAAGGCGGCGCTGGTGGCGGTAACCTGCTATATGCCGGCGTACCGGATGGACTGAAAAAAGTAAAGGAAAGTTATACCGGGAAGTTCCTTAAATAAGTAATAAAAACTCAAAAGCCATTGCCTGTTACGTTTGCAGCAGGCAATGGCTTTTTTAATACTGTTGGTTCTCTGGCCTTATCGCAGCCTGTCGAGGGATTTGATCAGTTTCTCATCTTTATAAATACCTCTTGCTGCAAGGAACAGGAGTATAATGATAACGATAGGTAAAAAAGATGCTGGCAAATAAGAGGCAGTGGTAATGGAAACGCCGCCGCTATTCAGTTTATTCGCTGTTTGCTGCACCACGTAATATTGATATGCCAGCGCTCCGAAACCAAAAAGAATGTTAAATATGGTAAGCCGGAACTGCAGTTTACGCTTCTTAAAAAGGAAGATTGTGACCAGGGCCAGCAGGATGATAATAACGTACAGTACAAACAGGAGATAGTTGCTGGAGGCGTTTACAGATTGTTTTACGCCATTGGAAAGGGTGGCTCTCCACAGATCGAAAGACAGAGCAGCAGCGCCTGCGGCGGCAGCCAATAGCAGATAGAGACTCTGGATGCGTTGTATCATGATATTTACGAATGTTTAACGCTGTAAAAGTAAGTAAATTTAATGGTTAGCAGGTTTAATAATGAAGGGATATCCCACTATTTGGGTGGATGGCCTTATTTCAATACTTCGTATATTGCACGCCCAATAACAATCTTATATTTATATGGCAAAGAAACTGAATAAGCAGGATGCATTGGACTATCATGCAAAGGGCCGGCCGGGTAAAATAGAAGTCATACCTACAAAAGACACTAAATCACAATGGGATCTCTCCCTTGCCTACTCCCCCGGAGTGGCAGAACCATGTAAAGAAATTTTCAACGACGTAGAAAACGTTTATAAATATACCGCAAAAGGTAACCTGGTGGGCGTTATCAGTAATGGTACCGCTGTATTGGGCTTAGGAGATATAGGCCCGGAAGCCGGTAAACCGGTAATGGAAGGGAAAGCGGTGTTGTTCAAGATATTCGCCGATATCGATGTATTTGATATAGAGCTGGATGCAAAGGATCCGGATACCTTTGTGGCCGCTGTAAAAGCGCTGGAGCCTACTTTCGGGGGAATTAACCTGGAAGATATTAAAAGCCCCGAGTGCTTTGAGATTGAAGACAGGCTCAGGAAAGAACTGAAAATTCCGATCATGCATGACGATCAGCATGGTACGGCCATCATTTCTTCCGCCGCATTGTTGAATGCGCTGGAGCTGGTAAAGAAGAAAATAGAAAAAGTAAAAATAGTGGTGAATGGCGCGGGAGCCGCTGCCATGGCTTGTGTGAAGTTGTACGTGGCGCTGGGCGCCAAACCGGAAAACTTTATCATGTTTGATAAAGACGGGGTATTGAACAAAGAGCGCCGGGATCTTTCGGAGAGACATCAGCAATTCACTACCAATACTAAAGTTAAATCACTGGCAGAAGCCCTGAAAGGCGCGGATGTGTTCCTTGGACTATCAGTAGGAAATGTGGTAACGGCAGAAATGATCAGGAGCATGGCTAAAAGCCCGATCGTGTTTGCGATGGCAAACCCCGACCCGGAAATTGCTTATGAAACGGCTATTTCGGCACGCCCCGATATTATTATGGCCACCGGCCGCTCCGATTATCCCAACCAGGTGAACAATGTATTGGGATTCCCCTACATTTTCCGTGGGGCGCTTGATGTGAGGGCCACGCAAATCAACGAGGCCATGAAACTGGCTGCGGTGCGGGCTTTGGCCGATATGGCAAAATCGCCGGTACCGGATATCGTGAACCTTGCCTATAATGAAAGGAATCTCTTTTTCGGACCAAAATATATCATTCCCAAGCCGCTGGATCCCCGTCTGCTTAGTACGGTAGCCCCTGCAGTGGCCAAAGCGGCCATGGAAAGCGGCGTTGCACATAAACCCATCACCGACTGGGAAGCATACAAAAATGAGCTGAACCACCGCCTGGGACTGGATAATCAGCTTTTCAGGATCATTGGTACCAAAGCCCGCCGTGACCCGAGGAAGGTGGTGTTTGCAGAAGCGGATAACCTGAAAGTGCTGAAAGCTGCACAGGTAGTGAACGATGAAGGCATCGCGCACCCGATCCTGCTGGGTAACGAAGCGCGTATCCGTGAACTGATGCTGGAAAATGCCATCGAAATAGATGATGTGGTGATCATAGATCCGAAGAGCGAAGAGATGAAGGAAATGCGTCACCGCTTTGGTGACCTGTTCTTCCAGAAACGCCAGCGTAAAGGACTGAACCTTTATGAAGCCCGTAAAATTATGCGGGAACGTAACTACTTCGGTTGTATGATGGTGGAAACAGGAGAAGCAGATGCACTGATCTCCGGCCTCACACGCAAATACCCGGATACCATCCGCCCGGCGCTGCAGGTAATAGGTATGGAAGAAGGCGCAAAGCGTGTAGCCGGTATGTATATTATTCAAACCAAGCGCGGGCCGTTATTCCTTGCAGATACCACTGTGAATTTTAATCCAACAGCAGAGGAAATTGCGGATATCACCATGATGGTGGCGAAGGAGGTGAAAAATTTCAACCTCACACCGCGTATCGCCATGCTGTCTTATTCCAACTTTGGCAGCAGCCAAACGCCGGAAGCGCAAACAATGAGCAAGGCCCGTGAAATTGTGAAGCAACGGGATCCATCCCTCATTGTAGATGGAGAGATCCAGGCAGCCATGGCTTTCAATAAGGAAATTCTGAAAGATAATTATCCGTTTACGGAACTACTGGAAGAAGAAGTAAATACACTCATCTTCCCTAACCTGGCCGCAGGTAATATTGCCTATAACCTCCTGCAGGAAGTAGCCGGATTTGATGCCATTGGGCCTATCCTGTTAGGCATGAAAAAACCGGTGCATATCCTCCAGCTGGGAAGCACCGTAAGGCAAATTGTGAACATGGTAAATATTGCCGTGGTAGACGCCCAGGAAAAATGTTGCCGCGAAGCAAAAGACAGCAAAGGCAAAGACAAGAAGAAGAAATAATCGCCTTCGGCGATGCGGATTTTGTCTGACTCAGGATTACGCTGATTATATTGATTATCTGGATTTGATCCTGTTTGATTTTAAAGGATTCGGGGAGATAGAAGCGAATTATTTGCTTTTATCTCCCCGAATCCTTTAAATCTTTAAAATCAAAAAAATAAAATCCGGCTAATCAGTATAATCAGCGTAATCCTGAGTCAGACAACATTCGCGGAAATCCGCTATATTTATTCCATGCAAACCATTTCCCGAAAGAAGATATTTTTTCCGATCAACTCCGCTTTCCGCAGGTATCTTAAATTGTATGAACGGGAAGTGAAGCTGCCTATATCTTACGAGGAGCTGCGGTATTATGATCAGGCGATAGCCGTATACGATAAGGAAGGGAAAGATACATTATGGGAAACCGTTTTCTATCCGCAAAGTATGGTAGGGTCTATTCATGCAGGACTGAAACGGGTGTATTCTATCCTGAAAGCCGGTGGCGACCAAACGGCGGAGGAGCACCTGCATATTGAGCGTATCGACTACTGTACTTTTGGAAATTCCCATCCTTTCCGGATCAAAATTGTCAATAACTACAACGAGGTATACGACTATTTTTATATCAAGATTGCCGATGCCTCCCGTATTTACGGACTGGAACTGGAACATATTCTATCTCCCTACTGGATGAACTTCCTGATTGATGGCAATACCCTGGTGGAAGAACATATTGCAGGGGTACCCGGCGACCAGTTTATATTGCATTACCTGAACAGGCCGGAGTTTAACCCGAAACGTATCGCCAAAGAATTTGTAAAATTCAATGAGCGGTGCTTCGTGCGGCTGCTGGGCGATATGCGTTCCTATAACTTCATTTTTGATATTACCCCGGATTTTGATGATGTGCAGTTCCGGATCCGTGCCATTGATTTTGACCAGCAGTTTTACGAAGGCCGGCGTACTTTGTATATGCCGCAGTATTTTAAGGAGAACCGCATCTTTGTGGAACTGGCCATTAAGCATCTTAATGCAGAAGTGGTGAAACAGTATCAGCAGGAAGAACGCGCTGTAATTGCCCGCCGTATTAAAGTACAGCGGCATCGCATCAAGGATCTGCGGGATGTGATCATGACCGACCGGGTTTCTTTTCCTGAAAAGATCCAGCAACTGGGAGATGAGCTGGCGGAATATTATCATGATGCCGTATTTTCCCGTTGTAAAACGATGGGGGAGATCATTGAGCGCAGTTTGAAGCGTTTGCTGGTGAATAGTTTACGTTAACCCCTGCATTAAATCTTAAATTAGGATATGATTGAAAAAATCCTTCCTATCTTTGATCAGTTATGGAGTTCAAATTCTTCTATCATTTCGGAAACTTCCTGCTCATGCTTAAAGGCATGTTTTCCCGCCCGGAAAACATGAAGATGTACTGGAAGCAATTTATGCAGCAATGTGTGGATATCGGCGTAGGGTCGTTCGGGATAGTATTTATTATTTCCCTGTTTATGGGAGGTGTAACCACCCTGCAAACTGCCTACCAGCTGGTAAGTCCTATCATTCCAAAGAGCACCATCGCACAGGTGGTAAGAGACACTATTATCCTGGAATTTGCGCCAACACTTACCTGTATTGTACTGGCAGGTGTGATCGGGTCAAAAATAGCCTCAGAACTGGGTAACATGCGGATATCCGAACAAATTGACGCCCTGGAAATTATGGGTATCAATACCAAGGGATACCTGATTGCTCCTAAAATCATGGCGGCGATATTGATGATACCTGTGCTGGTAGCCATTGCTGGTTTCCTGGGTATCTGGGGCGGCAAGGAAGCCGGCGAGCTTTCGGGCATTATCTCCGCTGAGCAGTTTATGCAGGGGCTCCGGCAGGAGTTCAAGGCTTACAACGTATTTTTTGCGATGGCCAAATCCTATACTTTCGGGTTTATTATCGCCAGCGTATCTGCTTATTACGGGTATAATGTTACCGGCGGCGCACTGGAAATAGGTAAAGCCAGCACTACTGCCGTAGTGGTAAGCTGCGTGCTGATATTATTCATGGACTACGCATTAACGGCCATATTACTGTAATCATGATTGAACTGCAAGACATAAGAAAGAGCTTTGGCGATAAGGAAATATTGAAGGGCGTATCAACAATAATGGAACCCGGCAAGGTAAATCTCATCATTGGCTCCAGCGGTAGCGGTAAAACCGTGATGATGAAGTGCATTGTAGGACTGATGGGGGTAGACGCGGGAAAAGTGCTGTATGATAAGCAGGACTTTACCGCCATGGATGAAAAAGAGAAAAAAGTAATACGCCAGGAAATAGGCATGCTGTTCCAGGGCTCCGCCCTGTTCGACAGTATGACCGTTGAACAGAATGTAATGTTTCCCCTGGAGATGTTTGGCAAAGGCACGCTGAAAGAGAAAAAAGCCAGGGTGGCGGAATGCCTCGAAAGGGTGCAATTGAAAGAAGCCGCAAAAAAATTCCCCGCCGAAATCAGTGGAGGGATGAAGAAAAGGGTAGGGATCGCACGCGCTATAGTACTGAACCCGAAATACCTCTTCTGTGATGAGCCTAACTCCGGGCTGGATCCCCAAACATCCCTGCTGATCGACAAGCTCATTACGGAACTCACACAGGAATACAATATCACCACCGTTATTAATACCCACGATATGAACACCGTAATGGAAAGCGGCGATCATATTGTATATATGTACCAGGGCCAGAAGCAGTGGGAGGGTAGCAATAAGGATATCGTATTCAGCAAAGACCAGAAATTAAACGATTTCATCTTTGCCTCCGAGTTCCTGCGGGAAGCAAAGGAAATGCGGCAGCTGGAATTATTTAAAGATGGAAAATGGAAGGAACAATTGAAGAAGGAACGGGGAGAATAATAATATTTGATTATCAGTTTAAAAGATAATATATAATATCCTTATTTGTTTTTGCAGACACTGCCAGCTGCCTGAATACTCCTTATTTACCGGCAATTATTTTCCCAACCAATTGGTAGCTTTATCTTAAAGGCACTAAATTGCAGAATTAGGGAAATCGGCTTATTTTTGCCGTCCAGAAGAATCAGACATATAATATTAAACCAATAAAACAAGCGCGATGAGTGTTTTAGTTAATAAGGATAGCAAAGTGATTGTTCAGGGATTTACCGGTACAGAAGGTACTTTCCACGCTACACAGATGATCGAATATGGCACCCAGGTAGTGGGTGGTGTTACACCTGGTAAAGGCGGTACTACGCACCTGGAACGCCCGGTGTTCAATACGGTAGCCGATGCAGTAAAGGCAACCGGCGCCGATGTTTCTATCATTTTTGTACCTCCTGCATTTGCAGCTGATGCGATCATGGAAGCTACCGAAGCTGGTATTGCTCTGGTGGTATGTATCACAGAAGGTATTCCTGTACAGGATATGATCAAGGCAAAGAACTTCCTGCAGGGTACCACTACCCGCCTCATCGGACCAAACTGCCCTGGTGTTATCACCGCAGATGAAGCCAAAGTAGGTATCATGCCCGGCTTTATCTTCAAAAAAGGTAAGATCGGTATCGTTTCCAAATCCGGTACTTTAACTTATGAAGCTGCCGACCAGGTGGTGAAAGCCGGTTTAGGCGTTTCTACCGCTATCGGTATCGGTGGAGATCCCATTATTGGTACACCTACCAAAGATGCAGTAGAACTGCTGATGAATGATCCTGAAACAGAAGGTATCATCATGATCGGTGAAATTGGCGGTAGCATGGAAGCTGATGCAGCTAAATGGATCAAGGAAAATGGTACCAAGCCTGTAGTTGGTTTCATCGCTGGTCAAACCGCACCTCCGGGACGCCGCATGGGTCACGCCGGAGCTATCATTGGCGGCGCTGAAGATACCGCTGCCGCAAAAATGAAGATCATGGCGGAATGCGGGGTTCACGTTGTAGAAAGCCCTGCTAACATTGGTAAAACAATGGCGGAAGTATTAAGCAAAACAGCAGCCCTGGCATAATTATCTGCCGGTAAAAATATATAAGGTGAAAAGTGAGGGAGATCTATTCCGGCACTTTTCACCTTTTTTTGTTCCCCCTTTATGGAAACCATGCCTCTACTGGCATCCTCATCAGTAAAAGAAGTAACTTACTGTAAATAACGATCCTATATGCGTTTATTCATCGGAATATTCATTGTTTTAATCTTTAGCAGCAATAAGATAATGGCCCAGTTTAACTACGATAACTCCTGGAAGAAGATCACCGCACTGGAAGAAAAAGGATTACCCAAATCAGCCCTGGAGGTAGTCAACGATATTTATGCACAGGCCGTAAAAGATAAAGTGCCCGCACAGCAGATCAAAGCGCTCATTTACCAGATGAAGTACAATGCGGAGATCAACGACAGCAGCACCTTGCAAAACCTGCAGAAAATAGAAAAGCAGACCGCTACCGCTACCGGTCCCCAAAAGGCCATCCTGCAAAGCATCCGGGCAGAAATGCTGTACCGGTATTTCCAGTATAACCGGTACCGGTTTTATAACCGCACCGCCATTGCCGGCGATGAAGGAACGGATGTAACTACCTGGGGAGCCGAACGGCTGCACCAGGAAATTACCACCGCTTACCAGGCTTCCCTGTCCGACCGGGAAATGCTGGAGAAAACCAGTCTCACTGCATTTGACGCAATTATTGTTAAAGAAAACACCCGGCAACTACGGCCAACCCTGTACGATTTACTGGCTCACCGCGCCCTGGAATATTTTAAATCGGGAGAAGCGGCTATCACCAATCCTGCTAACCAGTTTGAACTTACCGACCCTGCTGCGTTTGCACCAGCTACCACCTTTGCCGCACATCGCTTTACCAGTACAGACAGCACATCCCTGCAGTACCATGCCCTGCTGATATTGCAGGAACTGATCCGCTTGCACGCGGGAGATAAGGCCGCCTTACTGGATGTGGATGTGGAAAGAATTGGCTGGATGAATCAGGTAGCCGTTATGGAGAATAA
>JBCNPS010000020.1:0-25870 GCA_039593235.1 Chitinophaga sp.
ACGATAAAAGCCTTGCCATGACCAGCAGCTATTCCGGTATGCTGCTCACCGGCGCGCTGATTACCCGGTTGCATAATATCCCCGCTATGCAGCAACAGGTGAAAGCCCTGCGCGCCTATGGCGAACACCTGTTATCGCGCTACACGACATTGCTGCGCTCCGTTGCCGCTAAAAAATTCAACCGCGCGGTTTTCCTGGGCGACGGCGCATTTTACGGCACTGCTACGGAAGCCCATCTGAAACTCCAGGAGCTCAGCGGCGGTAAGGTCATCTGCAAAAGCGACAGCTTCCTCGGCTTCCGTCATGGCCCAAAAGCTATTATCGACGAAAACACCCTGGTGATATATATATTCTCCAACGCCAGTTACGTTTTAAATTATGAAAAGGACCTGGTGGTTTCTATGAAACACGGCAATAAGGCCCTCATGGAAATTGGTATATTACCAGCCAGCGGGGAAGTACCGGAACTGGATGCCATCCTGCTCACGGGCGATCAGCAACAGGTACTGGAAGAAGACCTCCTTTGCGTATGCAGTATACTGCCCCTGCAATTACTGGCCTTCTACACGTGCCTGTCGCTGGGCCTGCAACCAGACAATCCTTCTGAAAACGGCGCCATTACCCGCGTGGTGGAAGGCGTAGCCATTTATCCGCTCAATGCCTGATAAAAACATCGTTATGAAAAACACACCGTTTGATGTATTGGTGGTCGGAGAACTTAACGTAGACCTGATACTCAATAAGCTCAACATGCTGCCCACCCTGGGCAGGGAAATACTGGCCCGGGACATGACCTTCACACTGGGCAGCAGCGCTGCTATTTTTGCCTGCAATCTCAGTACCCTGGGCGCCGCCGTGAGCTTTGCCGGTAAAATAGGCAACGATACCTTCGGGCACAAAGTGCTCTCTGAACTATCTTCCAAAGGAGTAGACACCACTGGTATTTCGTACAGCAGTACCAGTGGTACCGGCATCAGCATCGCATTCAGCCATGAGCAGGAAAGAGCGATGATCACTTATCCCGGCGCCATGGAGGAACTGAGCGCGGCAGATATCACTGATACTGTACTCGCCGGCGCCAGGCATCTTCATGTTAGTTCCGTGTTCCTGCAACCCGCGCTGAAACCGGGGCTGACGCAACTTTTTATCCGCGCAAAAAAACTGGGACTCACTACTTCCCTGGATCCCCAGTGGGACCCCGCGGAACAATGGGACATTGATCTGCCGGCAATGCTGCCTCATGTAGATGTTTTCCTTCCCAATATTGCTGAACTGCGCGCCTTTACCGGCAGGGATGCCATTTCTTCCTGCCTGGACGCCATCCGTGCCCATGCCAATATTGTAGCGGTGAAACACGGAGAAGCAGGCGCCTACATATGGGATGGCACTTCGTTTTTCCATCAGCCCTCATTTAGGCAAACAGATATTGCCGACTGCATCGGGGCAGGCGACAGCTTTAACGCCGGCTTTATAAGTCAGTATATCCGTCACCGTTCCCTGCACCAATGCGCGGAATATGCCGCGCTGGCAGGCGCTGTTAATACCACCGCCCCCGGCGGCACCACTGCCTTTCACAGTCTTGATACCTTTCACGCTATTGCCAGTCAAAAATTTAATTATCTACCAGCATGACCTTAAAACAACAACTACAGCAATGTTCACGGGAAGGCACCGCGTTGCTGGCCGTGAATTTCTATAATTTCGAAACGCTGAAAGGACTGCTGATGGCGGCCAAAGCAGCTAACTGTTCTCTCATACTGCAGCTATCAGAAAGCACCCTGCAGTACCTGGGCATCAACACGGCGGTACACATGGCCAGGGTAGCGCTCCGGCAGTTCGGCGTAACAGGATGGGTGCATCTGGACCATGGCAGCAACATACACACCATCCGCGAATGCCTGGATGCCGGCTTTGACTCCGTGATGATTGACGCCAGTGAAAAGCCGTTTGAAGAAAATGTTCGTACTACCGCTGCCGTTGTAGGATTGGCTGCCGGGTATGATGTGAACGTAGAAGCAGAACTGGGATATATTGCCAAACTGGGACAGGAACAAACGGCCTCTTTTACAAGCCCCGAACAGGCCAGGCATTTTGTAAATGAAACCGGCGTAAATGCCCTGGCTATCGCCATTGGCACCGCGCATGGTTTTTACAAATCGCCACCGCACCTGCAAATAGATCTCCTGAAGCAGATCCATGCCGCTACACCCGCCGCACTGGTATTGCATGGCTGCTCCGGTGTTCCGGACGACCAGCTGAAAGAAGCGGTTAAGAACGGGATCACCAAAGTAAACCTGGCTACAGAAACAAAAAATATATTTATGAAAACGTTGCAGCAACAATTGCTGGGCAGCCAGGACATTGATCTGCGCAGGGTTTTCCCCAAAGCAATAGATGCCGTAACCGAACTGATATCCCGGAAACTGAGCGTGATATAACCCTCATGTATACACGCAGTATACCTACACGGAGGGTGTATCAAAGGTGCGATACACCCTCATTTTATCCGGCGCCTGGTGGAGGCCTGCTACCGCTTAAGCGAAGCCCGGCGCCTTCATTTGTTATGGCTTCGGCTGAAGTATCCAGGTGCTTGCCTGTGTTAAAATCTCCAACACCCACTCCTGTGCCCTGGCGGGAACCAGGTGCAGCGTAGAAAGCGGATAACTGCCATCATAAAACGGGATCTTTTCAATGTCAAAACCAGCATCTTCATAAAAAGACATGGCGGTAGCTTCATCCGCAAAATCATTTGCTGTAATGCTTCTTCCCACCTGTTCTGAAATGTTGCCCAGCACCGAAGTATATAACTCTTTGCGGCCTTCTGTAAGTGCAGCAAATAATTGTTTCCTTATATCTGAAAACAGCACATCATTCGTGATCCAGCAACCGCCGGAAGCTTTAAGCAGTCCGTGTACATTGGCTGCCATGACCTTTTTTTCTGAGAGGTTCAAATACATCAGCAGCCCCTCGTTACAAATATCAAATGCTTTTCCATGGAAATGCGCGGCTGCATTTTCAAGCTGGACTTTATCCAATACATTGGCCGCCTGGAAATGAATATGCTGCATCGGCAATCCCTGCCTCCATCCTATACTGTTTATTACAGGACGGCTTTCATCAAGTATTTCGGGTAAATCCGTTCCTATATATTGAATCCCTGCCGCTGCCAGCTGCAATCCCCGTGGCGATAAGCCACAGGCCAGTTCCATAACATGCTGCGCCCCGGTTTTCATGAGCGCCGCATCAATGGATTTATATCTGGCTTCCAGTATTAATGGCGAAAAAGAGGCCATGGCATTTATATTATTGCCGAGTGTCTGCAACGTGGTTTGTTCTGCCTGCAGGGCAACCGCAATTTCTTTTGAGAACGGAATATCCGATAAAGATTTCCAATAAGCGGCCATTTTCGCAGTAGGGCTGATTTTGCTATGCGGGTTTTCCATCGCTGTTTTTTACAACGAATTTACAGGCCGGTGGATGCACCGCCCAAGTATTATCCGGTAAAACGCCTGTTCCGGCAGGTAAAAGCCACGGGAACGCCGGTGTATCAGCGAAGGATATTAAAAATTCTTTCAGGCATGCAACACACTGGCCAGCCCTACCTGCAATCCGCGGAGTTCCGCAAGCCCCTTCAATCTTCCTATACATGAATAACCCGGGTAAGTGGTTTTATCCAGGTCGTCGAGCATCTGGTGACCGTGATCCGGGCGTACAGGTAAAGCCACATTCCGTTGTTTCATCAGCAGTAATAGTTCACGTACAATAGCCACCATATCTGCATCCCCGTTTAAATGATCGGCTTCAAAAAAGTTTCCGAAGGCATCCCGCCGGGTATTACGCAGGTGAAGAAAATGGATATGCGTTCCCAATCGCCGGATGATGCCTACCAGGTCGTTGCCAGGCCTTACGCCCAGTGATCCCGTACAATAACACAAGCCATTTGCCGGTGAAGGCACCGCATTAACGATGTCGAGCAGATCCTGTTCCGTGCCCACCACACGCGGTAGTCCTAATACGGGGTAAGGCGGGTCATCCGGGTGTATGGCCAGTTTCAGGCCAAGTGCTTCCGCCACCGGTACTACTTCTCCCAGAAAATAAAATAAGTGTTCCTTTAATTTCGATGCGTCAATATCGCTGTAGGTTTCCAACGCCGCCAAAATTTCTTCCGGTGCAAAACGCCCGGTGCTACCCGGCAAACCTAATAAGGCATTCCGGAATACCTTTTCTTTTTGCTCCCCGGTATGTGTATGCAGCCATTGTTCTGCTGCGGCAATTTCACTTGCGGTATAATCTCTTTCAGCGTTGTTTCTTTTCAGCATAAAAAGATCGAATGCAACAAAAGCAGCGCGCTCAAAATAGAGCGCCTTACTCCCGGCTGGCATGGTATAACTGGTATCTGTACGTACCCAGTCCAGCACCGGCATGAAATTATAAGTGATCACCTTCAGTCCGCAGGCAGCAAGGTTCTCCAGGCTTTTCCTGTAATTCTCAATATGTACCAGGTAGTTTCCGCTTTGCCGTTTAATGTCTTCGCTAACAGGCAGGCTTTCCACTACCGTCCAGCTCATACCTTCGGCTTCGATCAGCGCTTTGCGCTGCTGAATTGCTGTTACCGGCCAAACGTCTCCCACAGGAATATGATGCAATGCCGTAACAACGCCTTCACAACCCGACTGTCGGATGTTTTTTAAACTAACAATATCATGCGGGCCAAACCAGCGCATGGTTTCATGCATTAACATAAAAATTTTTTTTCAGGGAGATATGAATGCGGCATTTCTTAAGGATGCCGCATTCATATCCCGGTTATCGCTTGTTTAAAATTACTTCTCCTGTTGTTAACCCGGGCGATATTGCCCGTACTTTTATTTCACCGGTGGCTCCTGCTTTTGCACGAACAATTACCAATGCCATCCCGTTAAATGCGTTTCTTTCTTTCGAAGAAAAAGATACAAGATCTGCCGGATCACCGTTATCGGCGGAAACAATTTCACCCGGCCCTGTTACTTCAAAGCTTACCGGGTTGTTTGCCCGTGGCGCCGGTATTCCTGTGCTATCCAGCACACGGAGTGTTATAAATGAAAGATCTTTTCCGTCTGTTTGTATACGGGTGCGGTCTGCGATTAGCTGCAGCTGAGCGGCTGCTCCTGCAGTGCGCACCGTATCTGCCGCCCATAGTTTCCCGTTCTTATACGTGGCCACCCTGAGCACGCCCGGCTGATAAATTACACTGTCCCAGCGGAAGCGGTACTCATAGCGTCCTTTTTTCTTTCTCCCCAATGATACCCCGTTCAGGAATAATTCCGCTTCATCGCCAGAAGAGAACACATGTACCGGCGTAATGGCGCCCGTGCGTTCCGGCCATGTCCAGTGCGGCAGGATATGCGCCATTTTATGTTCAGGTTTCCAGCGGGACTGGTACAAATAAAAGCGGTCCTTTTTAAAGCCGGCCAGGTCAATGATGCCTGAATAGGAACTACGCGCCGAATAATAAGGCGTGGGTTCTCCAAGATAATCAAAACCTGACCATACAAACTCACCGGCCACATAAGGGTGCTTGTCCTGCGAGGTAAATACCTTATCAGGCGATGCGCCAAATGCCGCCGTATAAAGCTCATAGGCGCTTACCTGCTGTAGTCTGCTGTTGCCCCCCACGCCTTCGCTAACCGGGGCGCTAATGCCCTCAAATACCGGGAAAATATAGGTACCGCGTGTACTCAGTGCAGAAGCCGTTTCGCTGCTTACAATCAGCTTGCCCGGGAACTTTTGCTGAAAGGCCGGGTAAAGCGGCGATGTTCTTATACCCTGCAATTGCTGATATGCCGGGGCATCGCGGATCCCTTCGCCCTGGTAGTTCAGGCTCAGTATATCCATCACCTGCGGGAAAGGCATATCAGGTTTTGCATAGTTCATGGAGGCAGTGGCCGGCCGGGTGCTGTCTTCATCTTTCACAATATCATACAACTTCCGGGCAATAACGGCTCCCTGTTCGCCGGTGTACTGTTCTCCTACCTCATTGCCAAAACTCCATGCAATGATGGATGGATGATTCCTGTCCCTTCTTATAAAAGCCCTTGTATCCGGTTCATACCAATCGGGAAAAATGAGGTGAAAATCCAACGGTGTTTTCTTTCTTTCCCAGTTATCAAATATTTCATCAATTACCAGGAAACCCATTTTATCTGTCAGATCCAGCAGTTCAGGCGCGGGAGGATTATGCGCCAAACGGATGGCATTACATCCAAGTTCCCGGAGTATTTCGAGTTGTCTTTGAGCCGCCCTTACGTTAAACGCTGCACCTAAAGCGCCCAGATCGTGATGCTGGTTCACTCCTTGTATACGCACCGGATCACCGTTCACCAGCAAGCCTTTCAGCGCATCGAATGTAAGCGAACGGATACCAAAGGAGGTGGCATATTCATCTACTGTTTTTCCGTTGGAGATGATGTGCGTAACAGCTTTATAAAGATGGGGCTGTTGCGTTGGCGGAGGCCCCCATAATAATGGATGTTGTAGCGTAACGGCGTTTGTCGTTTTATATTTTGCACCGGCTTTTACTATGCCTGCAGCAGAAGGTAGCCTGGCTACTTCCTGTTCATGCTCATCATAGATAACCGTGAACACCTGTATATCCTGATCAGTGCCCGACTTATTATCCACCTGGACGGCCACATTCACCGTGGCCGCAGCAGCGGATACATTTGTACAGGTGATGTATGTTCCCCATTGCGCCACCTGCACCGGGTTCACTTTTGTAAGCCATACATTACGGTAAAGCCCTGCACCGGGATACCAGCGTGCGGAGTTGGTTGGGTTATCCAGTCGTACCGCCAGCTGGTTATCCTCACCCGGACGGATATACGGCGTAAGATCCAGGCGGAAGGAGTTATAGCCGTAAGGCCATCCTCCCACTAAATGGCCGTTCATCCATACCATTGCGTAGGACATTGCGCCGTCTATATCCAGGTAAATATGCTTCCCATTATCAGTTGCAGGGATATCCAGTTTCCTGCGGTACCAGGCTACGCCCTGCACCGGCAGCCGGCCCATTCCCCCGCCTACTATGGCGTTGGCTTCGTGGTAAAATGGTCCTGCTATGGCCCAGTCGTGCGGCAAATTAACAGCTTCCCATGCCTGGTCATTGAAGTTGTTTTGCACAAACGGGAAATCAGCGCCCGGGTTGCCTTGCGGGCGCTGATGATGTTTAGCCGGATCCGCAATAAAATCATTACCGGAAGGCAGTATCCAATCCTTTAACACATCTGCCGATGCGTTGGCCGCTACAGATTCGGTGGGCTTGCTATCGGCTACTACGTTATCATTGCGGTCGGTCACTTCAGGACGCACATCATACACCAGGTGATCAGGATCTGAATTGTAGCGGAAAAATTTCCAGCCATTATTGATGCTGATCCGCTCCCGGGCTGTTGACGCTCCGGGAGTTATTTTATCCGCAGCCGGACGGGCGCTCCTGCAACTAACCGCTAATAGTAAACCAAACAAAAACATATAAGCAATACCGCGAAACACAAAGCGGAAAAAAGTAACAGGCATGTATCCAGGTTTATGCACTTAAAACAATTGATTAATTATAGCCAGGGTTTTGTTCCAGCACCGCGCTCCTGTTTCTTTCGATCTCTCCCTGCGGGATAGCCCATAAATTAAAGCGGGGCTCCATATTCACGCCGTAAAAAGGATTATACTTCTTTACACGCTCATACAGTTTTCCCATACGCATCAACGTTAGCATTCTTTTTTCTTCCACGCCCAGTTCCCTTAATCTTTCATCCAGGATATAATCGATGGTAACATTTCCCGCCAGTACTGGTGAGGCATTGGCCCTTGCACGCACCACGTTGATGTCTGTTGCCGCGGCACCAGTATTGCCCAAACCAAGATAAGCTTCCGCCCTTAATAAATAGGTTTCTGCTAAACGGAAAATATACTGGTCGGCATAGGTGCCACCTGCTGTAGCTTTTAACTCATACTTTTTGATGGGATCAGTAGAACCAGGATTCACATACAATGCAGCCGGGTGATTGAAAGGCGTGGTAGCCTTCGACTGGTAAGGATAAAACACCCTGGAAGGAAATGTAATACCGGCACCGGGAGGAGGGTTCTGTGTAGAAATTACCTGGCCGAAGAAAGGGCTTCCTGGATTTGTGGCTACCACTTCTCTTACGAAATTATGATTCGCATTCCGGATATCATTATTGAAATCACTTTTCCATACTTCGTCTGCAAAGTGCTGGGAGGGCTGCAAAAATCCAACGCCCCTGCCGCCGGTATAATCGCCAATAGGCCATTGAAACAAGGCCACACCGTTCACCCGCATATCACGGTACAAGGGTACATGTACCCGTTCCATCTGGTAGTTGCCTGCCATTGCTGTAGATACGGCAGACCCGCCCTGTACATCGGTTTCAAGCTGCACTACCCAAATGCCTTCCGTGTTGCCGGCGCCTTTCCTGTTTTGATTTTTCGCCTGGAACAAATCCCAGTATACATCCCCGGGTGTAACCGTTGAGCGGGAGCCAAACCTGGTTTTCATCAGGTCGGTGGCCGGGTCATCAATTACTGCGGATGCAGCAGTTACTGCGTTCTGAAACTGGCCTGCGGCAAGATATACTTCTGCCAGCAGGTGCTGCGCCGCACGATCGGATATTTCTCCATCTTTTACTGCGGTGATGCCTGGTAGTTTATCTGCAGCAAATTGCAGATCGGCGATAATTTGTGCCAACACTTCTTCTTTCTTTGCCCGCACAAAATCAGTTTTCTCTCCTACCACCTCGTTGAGCACCAGCGGTACACCTCCATATAAATACACCAGTGTACGGTATCCAAATGCCCGGAAGAACTTTCCTTTTGCTTCAAACAGTACCTTGTCGGCATCTGATAACTGTGAAGCGGGAATGCGGTTGATAATAGTATTCGCTTCCGCTACAATTTTATACAGCTGGTTCCAGTGGTTGTTGGTAAGTGTTCCATTTGGACCAAATTCAGCTGAAAGGTTAGGATTGCTACCTACTGATACTTCCACTGCCATATCGGTACGATACAGGTACTGCATCGGCTGCCAGTCGCTGGATGTATAAAACTCACTCCTGATGAGGCCATACAGGTTATTGACAGACGCATCAAAATCTTCTGCTGTTTTGAAAGCATTGGAAGTACTGAGAAACGATAGCGCTTTTTCATCCAGGAAGTCGTGCCGGCAGGAGGTCACAGGCGAACAAAGCAACAACATGAGTGAAACCCGGTATAATGTCTTCATAAAAATATTTTTACAACGTGGTGTTTAATAAACGATATTCAGTCCTACGGTAAAGCCTCTTAATACCGGCCTTCCGCCGATGATCAATCCCATCGGGTTACCGTCGTTATCAACGGCTTCAGGATCCCATCCTTCCCATTTGGTCCAGGTGTAAAGGTTTTTGCCACTTACATAAAGGTTGATCGACTGTGCTTTGAACTTCTTCAGCAAACCGGCAAGGTCATAGGAAAGTGACACATCCTGGAGTCTTACAAAGCTCCTGTCCTGGTACATATTAGGTTCAATCTTTGCGCGGGAGCCGGAAATATTTCTGGGGTATTTACCATTTGGATTAGAGGGCGACCAGAAGTCGATACCCTGAAGATTGTTTACCCGGATGCTGTTGTCTTCCCGGAAGAACGAGGGATTATTATTACCTAGATAACCGTCTTTACCGCCCTGCACCGAGTTCACAAATAAGCTGAGTGTAAAGGCCTTCCAGTTAAAAGTTTGAAATAAGCTCATACGGTATGCAGGTTCTTTCCGGCCCAGGAAAACCCTGTCGTCCTGCTGCGTGATATCGTTGTCCTTATTCTGGTCTACAATCCTTACAGATCCTACCGGGAAGCCAGGGATCCGTGTATCGCCAAGCTGGTAAATACCATCCAGTTTATAATCATATATTGCCTGGATAGATTTACCGATAAACAATGAACTGGATACCAGGTCATCTTCTTTTCCATCTCCGTTTGCATCTACGCCGGTAAGTGTAATGATCTTATTATTGTTGGCGGAGAAATTGAAGGTGGCCGCCCATTTGAAATCCTTCTTATCAATAACGTTATAGGTTAAAGATGTTTCGAAGCCGGTGTTACGGATCTGGCCCAGATTGGTAGTGATGCTGCTGAAGCCTGTGGCGCCGGGGATGGCCACGCTATAGAGCAGGTCATAAGTATTGTTGCGGTAATAATCCAGCGTACCGGTAAGCCGGCTGTTGGCAGCGGCGAAATCGATACCCACATTCATGCCCCTGGTGCGTTCCCATTTCAGGTTGTCATTGCCCAGGGAAGAAACCTGCTGACCGAAAGCCGTAGTACCGCCGTCGCCGAATACATAAGCCGCACTGGTGGTAACCCGTGCAATAGAGGTGTAGCGCGAGGTTTGGTTCCCGGTTACACCATAACCCGCACGCAGTTTAAGATAGTTAAGCGGCGTTATTCCTTTCATAAAATTCTCTTCCGACATTACCCAGCCCAATGCCAGTACCGGGAAGGTGCCGTACTTATTATTCTTTGCAAACCCTGAAAATCCATCACGGCGTACAATAGCGGTAAGCAGGTATTTATCCCTGAACTTATAATTTACACGGGCCATCTGGTAAGCAAGGTTTTCTTCCCATGCGTCCGACTGTGCAAACTGGTTAGTTCCCTGGGAAAGATTATTGTAGCTGAGGGTAAGGCGCGGGAATCCTCTTGCTTCGGAAAATGTGCTGTTGAACTTTCTTCCTACTGCGCCATACAATACAGTGGCGGTGATATCATGATGACCAAATGCTTTGGAATAGGTAAGGATATTGTCAAAAGTATAATCATAATAATCCTGGAACTCTTTGTAGGCCCTGCCTGTCTGACCCGCATCATAAACACTTGAAAAGAAGTGTTTCGACAGGCGGTAGTTGTTACCAAAGTTCATCCGGTAATTGAGTCCTTTCAGGAAAGGGAAATCTATATCGGTATATATATTGGCGAAGTAGTAATTGGTTCTGTCGTAGTCGTCCACGTCGTAGGTAGTAAACGGGTTTGGTTCCAGTGTGTTCATGGGAAACGGGATCAGTTTGCCGTCGGCATCGTATGGAACAATTAATGGCGTCATGCGCTGCAGGCTGCCGAAAGAGGGTTCCGCGCCATCCTGGTTAATAAATGCCGCAGAAGAAACGAGGCCTACTTTCCACCAGGTCAGCGGTCTTGTTTCAATATTTGCGCGGATAGATTTTCTTTTGAACTTATCGTTTATGATAAAGCCTTTCTGATCTACCAGGCTACCGGACAGCAGGTAGCTAACGCGATCGCCGCCGCCGGAGATGCTCAGGTTAGTTTCTGCGATGGTGCCGGTGTTGGTACCTTCGCCAAACCAGTCGTAATTATTGGGCAGGAGTTTGCCTTGCCCGTCGCGGATACTGTTATCCGCCACATCTTCAATTTTGAAATCGGGATTGGGCGTAGTATAATCCGGCGCCAGGTATGCCTTATCGTAAAAGGCTTCTTTTAAATAATTAAGATACCCTTCACGATCATATGGTTTCAGGTTGCCGATGGTGGGGTACTGGCTGGTATAGGAAGTAGAAAAAGCGATGCGTGGTTTCTGGTTGATCTTTCCTTTCCGGGAAGTGATAAGGATAACGCCGTTAGACGCCTGTGCCCCGTATACTGCCGTGGAGCTGGCATCTTTCAGCACATCGATAGAAGCAATATCATCCGGGTTAATGTAGGAAAGGGAGCCGGTGTACTGGATACCGTCGAGGATCATCAGTACATTCTGGTTACCATTGAGTGTTACGCGTCCGCGGATAGAGATGGGCGGGGTGCCGCCGGCAACAGTGGATATACCCACGTTCAGGCCTGGTACTGTTCCCTGGAGATACTGGCCGATATTGGTGTTGGGCGCCTGGCGCAGTGATTCAAGGTTTACGCTGGCCACGGCACCGGTTAAGTCTTTTTTCTTTTGCGTTCCGTAACCAACCACTACTACTTCACCTATGTCTGTTGTTGCGGGCTGCAGCTGTACATTGATAGTTGTGTTATCACCTACTGTAATTTCTTTATTGGCGTATCCGATGCTGGTGAAGATAAGTACGGCGCCATTGGGGACTGTAATAGAAAATTCCCCGCCGGCTTTCGTGGTCTGCCCTTTGTTGGTACCTTTTATTACGACCGATGCGCCGGGAATAGGATCGCCGGCCTCTGTAGTAACGCGGCCCCTGATCGTTTTATCCTGTGCCTGAGAGCCGGTTGGCCGGGATAAAAAACAGGCGGTAAAAAGGGCGATAGTCAGTAGCCGGCTGACAGAAAGCCGGACAATGCCCGTTCTGTTTTTTTGTTGTTCAGTTTTTTTCATAACGATTAGTGTCATTTAGACAATTATAAAAATAGAAATAGGAGGTCGGACCGATACCATTGCTTCGTTGAGTTTAAGCTATCAATCAGTCGATATATGTTGGCGGCTCGCCTTAAAAATAAAGGATGCTACAGTTGGCTAACCGGATAAGGGAATACCTGGATGGCAGTTAAGTTGTTTCATAACGGGAGTTTTATTTAGAGTTTGATTGATAACAGCGGGTTATAAACCGCCCTTGCGAAACGAATATAAGAAAAATTCGGAGTCACGTAACCGATTGCATTTTTTTATTCCAAAAAAGTTCATTTTCTTTGATAAACAAGTAGCACTAAAATGTCTGAAGACCGGGAAGTAACGATATACGATATAGCCAAATACCTGAATGTTTCGGCTGCCACCGTGAGCAGGGGATTGAAAAACAATCCCATGATCAGCAAAACCACCCGGAAAAAGATCACTGAAGCCGCCAAAACACTTGGTTATCAATCCAATACATTCGCCAGCAGTTTAAGGAGCAGGCATACCCATACCCTGGGGGCGCTGGTACCCCGCCTTAACAGCCATTTCATGTCGTCTGTACTGGCCGGTATGGAAAACGCCGCCAACAGGCATGGTTACAATCTTATTATAGCGCAATCGCTGGAAGATGTGGAGAAAGAGAAGCGTAATGCTGCTACGATGTTTAACAAGAGAGTAGACGGGTTGCTCATCTCCCTCTCCTATAATACGCAGGACATCCATCACCTCGAACCGTTTTTCAAGCGGAAGATCCCCGTTGTTTTTTTCGACCGTATTTATTTGCATGAGGAAAGCACTTCCGTTGGCATCAATAACTTTGAGGCCGCCTATAATATTACCAGGCACCTCATAGAGCAGGGTTGCCAGCGGATCATGCACCTTGGGGGCAACCTGTTGCGGAATGTGTACCAGGAGCGGCTGAACGGCTACCGGCAAGCCCTCCACGACCATCACCTGCCGGTTTCGGAAAAGCTGTACCTGACAAGCACCCTGTCAGAACAGGCTGGAGCTGAAGCCGCCAGGTATATCCTGGATCTGCCGCCGGGGGAGCGGCCGGACGCCGTTTTTTCCGCCAATGATACCGCCGCAGTATATTGCATGCTTGCGCTCAAAAGCGCCGGACTCCGTATCCCGGAGGATATTGCCTTTGCCGGCTTCAACAATGATCCCATCAGCCGGGTGATTGAGCCCAACCTCACTACTATGGACTATTCCGGCGACAGCATCGGCAATACCGCCGCCACCTATTTAATCAATCATCTTAAAGGGATCAGTAACCTGTATACCACCGATGCCATTACCCTGCGCGCGGATATGGTGATCAGGGCATCTTCTCTGAAAAAGAAATTGCGGAAATAAGTTTTTTTTGAGATATTTACGCAACCGATTGCGAAAAAGTGCATAAAACACATGAAAAAGACCACGTTATTGATTTTATGCCTGTGCTGTTTCCTTATAACAAAAGGAGAAAACGGGTATGAGCTTTGGTTGAGATATAAACCTGTCAGCAATAAAGCGCTGCTTGCCTCCTACCGTGAAAACATTAGCGGCATCATAACAGGCGGTTCCTCCGCTACCATGAAAATTGTAAAGGAAGAGTTATATGCAGGTTTGTCCGGTTTACTTCAAACTAAAATAGATACCAATACCTCCGCGCCCCACAATGGCGCCATCATTGCAGGTACTCCCCACTCCTCTTTACTGATCCGCAACGCAGGAATAACTGCGCAACTGAAAAGTGCAGGCGATGAAGGATTCGTTATTATCTCCAAAACAATTAATGGCAAACAGTGTACGCTTATCAGCGGCAATACCGAACAGGGCGTACTTTACGGCGCTTTTCATTTCCTGCGTCTCCTGCAAACTGCACAACCCATCAGGCAACTGCAGATCATCTCCTCGCCCAGGATCCGTTTACGCATGCTGGATCACTGGGACAACCCCAACAGAACGGTGGAAAGAGGTTATGCCGGGTTCTCCATATGGAACTGGCATACGCTTCCTTCGTATATTGATAAGCGTTATATTGATTATGCCAGGGCCAATGCTTCCATCGGCATCAATGGCGTAGTGGTCACTAACGTAAACGCCAATGCCGTTATCCTTACGCCTGCTTATCTTGAAAAGGTAAAAGCCCTGGCGGATGTGTTCCGGCCTTACGGCATCAAAATATATCTTACCGCCAGGTTCAGCGCTCCTATGGAAATTGGCGGGTTAAAAACAGCAGACCCGCTGGATCGGAACGTACAACAATGGTGGAAAGAAAAAGCAAAGGAAATATATACTTATATCCCCGACTTCGGCGGCTTCCTTGTAAAGGCCAACAGTGAAGGGCAACCCGGTCCGCAGGATTATAAACGCACCCATGCAGATGGCGCCAATATGCTGGCGGATGCCGTTGCTCCATATAAGGGCATCGTGATATGGCGCGCGTTTGTGTACAGCCATGAAAACCCTGCAGACCGCCATATGCAGGCTTATGACGACTTTGTTCCGCTCGATGGGCAATTCAGATCCAATGTGATGGTACAAGTGAAAAACGGTGCTATCGACTTTATGCCCCGGGAACCTTTTCATCCGCTGTTTGGCGCTATGCCCAAAACACCACTAATGATGGAGTTCCAGGTAACACAGGAATACCTGGGGCAGGGAACAAGTCTTGTTTTCCTGGCGCCGCTCTTTAAAGAAACCCTGGAAAGCGATACTTACAGCCAGAGAAAAGGCAGCACCGTAGCACAAGTAATAGATGGCACCCTGGAAAAACATTCGCTTACCGGCATGGCTGGAGTTGCCAATATTGGCAACGATGTTAACTGGTGCGGCCACCCGTTTGCACAAGCTAACTGGTATGCACTGGGACGCCTGGCATGGGACCATACTATCAGCAGTGAACAGATCGCAGATGAATGGCTGCGTATGACCTTCTCCAACAACGTTGATTTCCTGAAACCCGCTACCGCCCTGATGCTGGAAAGCCGTGATATCATAGTGCAGTACTCCAATCCTCTTGGTCTGCATCATATTATGGGTACCAGCCATCATTATGGCCCCGCTCCCTGGGTAAACGATCAGCGCCGCCCTGAATGGAACCCTGTTTATTATCATAAGGCGGATAGCAGCGGTATTGGATTTGACCGCACAGCAACAGGTAGTAACGCGCTTGCCCAATACCAACCTGGTGCAAGAAAACAATGGGAAAACGTCAACAGCTGTGATGAAAAATACCTGTTGTGGTTCCATCATGTTCCATGGAACTTCCGAGTAAAAAGCGACCGCACTTTATGGGACGAGTTATGCTATCAATATTATAAAGGCGCCGAACGGGCGGGAAAAATGCAGGATACCTGGAAAGCATTACAACCTTACATAGACAAGCAACGGTTTAACCAGGTGAGCATGCTGTTGAAAATACAACATGATGAAGCCACCTGGTGGCGGGATGCCTGCCTGCTGTACTTCCAGACCATCAGCAGGATACCTGTTCCTGCACAATATGAACAGCCCCGTAAAACATTGGAATATTATAAAAACCTGCGGTTCCCGTTCGCACCGGGAATTTAGCTACAGCATATTAAACTGACGAAGGAAGATGACAGCAACAAAAAGAAAATTAGCTATTGTAACAGGCGGAGGCTCGGGACTGGGCCTTGCCATTGCCGAAAGATTTGTACAACAAGGCATCCGGGTAGTGATTGCCGGAAGAAACCGGGAACGGCTAAACGCAGCCCGGCAACAACTGGGAGAATTGTGTTACGCGGAATATTGCGACGTTGCCGATCTCGCTGCTATTCCCGGTTTTGTGCAAACGGTGGTTGATCGTTATGGCCCTGTTGATATCCTGGTGAACAATGCAGGTACCAACATGAAAAAAGATTTTACGGAAGTAACAGATGAAGAATTTCAACAGGTGCTCCTTACCAATCTTAGCGCCGTTTTTTCTATGAGCCGGGAAGCAGTAAAGCATATGCTGCAGCAGCAAAGTGGTTGCATCATTAACATCAGCTCTATGGCGGCTCAATATGGTATTCCAAAAGTAATTGCCTATTCCGCCAGTAAAACAGCGATTGATGGAATGACCAGGGCGATGGCCGTTGAGCTTTCCCCTAAAGGCATACGGGTAAACGCCATTGCGCCCGGTTTTATTTATTCCGACATGACGGCAAAAGCACTCGACAGCGACCCGGAAAGAAAAGCAAAAGTATTTGGCCGAACACCGATGGGCATTATGGGGCAACCGGCCGATATAGGCGAGGCTGCTTACTTCCTGGCCAGTGATGCCGCAAAATTTATTACAGGTGTAATACTGCCGGTGGATGGAGGAAACAGTATTGGTTTTTAATAACAGTTAGTTGATGAAACGGATAATATCTTCTTTCATGGCATGTATGCTGGTGTTTTGTTGCCATGCACAATCGGTGGTTGCAGACCGGCTGTCAGAAGCAGCACTTTCCCTGGCTGGTGCTGCCATCTGTGTTGATCCGGCCGATGACCCACTGGTGCTGCAATCTGCCAGTTGCTTACAACAGGATATAGCCATGGTTACCGGTATGAAGCTGCCTATAGTTGCTTCAATTCCTGCAACACCCGCTATTATTATCGGATCAATGGAAAGATCATTACCTGTTACATCTCTCGAAAAAAAAGAAAAAATCAATACTACCCTTATCAAAAACAAATGGGAAGCCTATCTGATCCAAAGTACCGGCAATCATCTCATCATTGCCGGAAGCGACAGAAGAGGAACGGCCTATGGCGTATTTGAACTATCAAAACAACTGGGGGTATCGCCATGGTACTGGTGGGCGGATGTACCGGTAAAAAAAAGGATAGCCATTTTTATTAAAAAGAATATATCCATCAGCGATGCGCCTAAAGTAAAATACCGCGGCATCTTTATCAATGATGAAGCACCGGCGCTGGCTAACTGGAGCAAGGAAAAGTTTGGCGGGTTTAATCACCTGTTTTACGAAAAAGTATTTGAACTGATCCTCCGGTTAAAAGGCAATTATATCTGGCCGGCTATGTGGGGCAATGCGTTCTATGACGACGATTCTCTGAATATAACAACGGCGGAAAAATACGGCATCGTAACAGGTACTTCTCATCATGAACCAATGATGAGGGCGCACGACGAATGGAGAAGATATGGAACCGGGCAATGGAACTACGACAGTAACAGCACCCGGCTGAAAACATTCTGGCGTAGCGGTGTTCAGCGGGCTACCAATGAGAAAATTATAACCGTAGGCATGCGGGGCGATGGCGACAAACCTATGACAGGAGAAACAGCTACGGCATTACTGGAAAAAATTGTTGACGATCAAAGACAAATCATTGCAGATGTAACCAGTAAACCCGCTAATGAAACGCCGCAGCTATGGGCTTTGTACAAAGAAGTACAGGATTATTATGACAAGGGCATGCGTGTACCGGACGATGTGACCCTGCTGCTTTGCGATGATAACTGGGGTAATATCCGGCGACTGCCAGGCATTGGTGATAAAAGCCGTAAAGGTGGTTATGGCATTTACTATCATTTCGATTATGTAGGCGGCCCAAGGAACTATAAATGGATCAACACCAATTCAATTGCCAGGGTATGGGAGCAAATGCACCTTGCATGGGCTTATAACGCAAAGGAAATATGGATCGTAAATGTAGGCGATATTAAGCCCATGGAGTTTCCCATTTCCTTCTTCCTGGATTATGCATGGAACCCTGAAAATACCGGCCCGGCAGACCTTCAGCGATATACGGAAAAATGGGCCACTGAACAGTTTGGAAATAAATATGCCAAAGACATTGCCGCCATTATTACTGCCTATACAACATTCAATGCAAGAAGAAAACCTGAATTACTGGATGCCAATACTTATAGTCTCCCTGATGAATGGGCAACGGTTGTTAAGGATTACAACAACCTGTTGAAAAAAGCGGAAGCCATCAATGATCAATTACCTGCTGCCTGCCGCAACGCTTACTTCCAACTGGTGTTACATCCTGTGAAGGCATGTGCCAACCTGAATGCGATGTACTACAACGCAGCGCAAAACAAGGAAGCGTATAAAAACAAATGGCCGGAAACCAATACCTATGCTGATAACGTAAAACGGTTTTATCGTGAAGATTCCCTGATCACTATTGCGTATCACCAGCTGAACAATGGCAAATGGAACCATATGATGGATCAGACCCATATTGGTTATACTTACTGGCAACAACCTCTTCAACAAAAAATGCCGGAAGTGTTGTACCTGTCGCCAGATGTGGTTACTGAAAGAAAAACGCAGCAGAAACGGGAACTTAAACGTGCAAATATTCCCGCAGGCATTACCGGTAATATTTTTTATGAAGAAGAAGAAAAAGGAGTATCAATAGTTGCTGCTCATTTTACCAGGGCCATCCACGCCAACGGTATTAGCTGGAAAATACTTCCAAACCATGGAAGAACCGGGTCTGCCATCACTACCTTTCCTGTTACCGCAACAACACAGCAACCAATTAACAATGCGCCTCATGTGGAATATGATTTCTATACCTACAGCAAAGGTGATGTTATTATCAATACGTATTGCTCGCCCACATTAAATTTCCACAACAGTAAAAATGGATTGCAGTATGCAGTTGCTATTGACGATGAAGTACCGCAGATCATTAGCATTAATAAAGAAGGCAACCGGGATAAATGGGTAGCGGAGAACATCATTATTAAATCCAGTAAACACCAGCTGCAAACGCCCGGTAAACATACATTGAAGTATTGGATGGTAGATAGTGGCGTAGTTTTACAGCAACTGGTATTGGATGTTGGAAGCGTAAAAAAAAGCTATCTTGGTTCACCAGAAACAATACTTAAAAAATAATTTCTCCTGTAAACATCCCGGTATGAAACAACTGATTATCCTCCCGCTATTCCTTTTCTCTGCATATGCCGGCGTGGCGCAGGTAAAGCTGCCCGCGCTTGTGCGCGACAGTATGATCCTTCAAAGGGATGAAAAAGTAAAACTATGGGGATGGGCATCAACCAATGAAAAGATAGCCATCCGCTTCAAAGGCAAAGTATATAGAACAACTGCCGGCACAGAAGGCAACTGGGTAATACAGCTGCCTCCTACCGAGGCGGGCGGACCTTACCAGATAGATATTACCGCAAGCAATAAAATTACCCTGCATGATGTGTTGTTTGGAGATGTATGGCTTTGCAGCGGGCAGTCGAACATGGTTCACCAGATGAACATTCATGATGTAACCTATGCCAATGATATTGCCACGGCAAATTACCCGCAGATCAGGCAGTTCCTGGTACCCATGCTTACAGACCTGCAAGGGCCGCAACGCGACCTCCCACCCGGGCGCTGGGCGCCTGCTGTTGGAGAAGCGGTAAGGCCATTTTCCGCCGTAGCATATTTCTTTGCAAAAACGATACATGAAAAATACAAGGTACCTGTTGGCATTATTAATGCCAGCGTGGGTGGTACACCTATAGAAGCATGGATCAGCAGCGAGGGACTAAAAGAATTTCCTGAACAAACGGCGGTCATCGAAAAAAATAAAGACACTGCTTATATCAATAGCTTCAGCAGGCAGGCAGCACCTGCTTCACAGCCTGCTGATGCAGGACTGGCAGCCATGCCTGTATGGTACAACACGGCATATACACCGAAAGGCTGGCGTAACATCAACATTCCCGGCTACTGGGAAGACCAGGGCATCAGGGATCTGAACGGTGTGGTATGGTACCGCCGGGAAATAGATATACCCGCTTCCATGACGGGAAAAGCGGCCAGGGTTTTCCTGGGACGGATTGTAGATGCAGATGAACTATATATCAACGGAAAAAAGGTAGGCGCCACCAGTTACCAGTATCCGCAACGCAGGTACAATGTGGCGCCGGATGTACTGAAAGCCGGTAGGAACCTGTTTGTAATCCGTGTTACCAACACCGCCGGTAAAGGCGGCTTTGTACCAGACAAGCCATACTGTATTTTCGCAGACGGCGATACCGTTGACCTGAAAGGTTACTGGCAATATAAAGTAGGCACTGCTTTCAATCCTGTTACAACACCTGTAAAACGGATCAATCTCCAGTATCAGCCGGCCGCTTTGTACAACGCCATGATAGCGCCGGAAATCAATTATACCATAAAAGGATTTTGCTGGTACCAGGGCGAGGCCAATGCAGGCCGGCCTAAACAATATGAAAAGCTATTGCCTGCTCTCATCAGCAACTGGAGGCAGAAATGGAACCAGGGTGCTCTTCCATTTCTGTTTGTGCAGCTCCCCGGCTTCCAGGACTATAATTACCTGCCTGCGGAAAGTGACTGGGCCATGTTGCGGGAATCGCAGCTGAAAACATTATCAGTTCCCAATACAGCTATGGCGGTGGCTATTGATCTTGGCGAGTGGAACGATATTCATCCTGATAATAAAAAAGAAGTAGGTGAACGGCTGGCGCTTGCAGCCATAAAAACAGCGTATAAGGAAGATATTATTTACAGCGGCCCACTTTATAGATCAGCTGTTATTGAGGGAGATAAAATTATTGTCAGCTTCACACATACAGGCGAAGGCCTCATTACAAAAGACGGCGAAGCACCCGCCACATTTGAAATTGCAGGGGCCGACAAAAAATTTGTGTGGGCAAATGCGAAAATAGACGGGAATAAGGTAATGGTATGGAGCAACAACATTGCAGCCCCTGTATATGTCCGCTATGCATGGTCCGACAACCCGGTGAATCCAAATTTATGTAACAAGGAACAATTACCGGCATCTCCCTTCAGAACGGACAAGTAATTTATTTAAAAACTTTGTAAGAAGACGCATAGTGTTCAAATCCACTGGTAGCGCTCATCAAAACGGTTAATTATCCGCCGGCAGAGCAGTATCGCGTGGCAGTTGCGTGTCCAGCCGTACGTTATCGAGCACTATATCATCTGCATCCGTTAATTCCTTTCCAATTGTTGTTTTAAAAACACTGTTGGTGATGCGGATATTTTTTACCGGCATTTCCGGTAACCCGCGGATAAAAATAGCTTTCTTTGCACCATTACAAATAATATTATCAAACTCCATATCCCTGAATACCGGCGTGCCTTCGTTCACCTGCGGCCGTTCATCCCGCTTGCTGTCCGTAGCAAATTTCACGAAGTAATAAAGATCAAAAAACACGGCTTCTTCCACAATATCCTTCATGAATATATTTTTTGCAAAGATCTTTTCTACCACGCCACCGCGGCCCCTGGTGGATTTAAAGCGCAACCCCTTGTCGGTTCCCATGAAGGTGCAATTATATACAAAAATGTTCCTCGCACCCCCGCTCATTTCGCTGCCTATTACAAAACCGCCGTGCGCTTTATAAACGGTATTGTTACGCACAATGCCATTTTCTGTGGGTTTACCGCGCTTGCGTCCTTCTTCATCTTTGCCGGATTTGATACAAATAGCATCATCACCTACATCAAATGTGCAGCCTTCCACCAGGAAGTTGCGGCAGGACTCAATATCCGCTCCATCGCCGTTTTGTGCATACGATGGATTTTTCACCAACAGGTTACGCAAGGTAAGATCTTCACAAAGTGAAGGGTGCAAACACCAGGCGGCGGAATTTTGAAAGGTGATCCCTTCCAGCAATACTCTTTTGCAATTGATCAGCGCTACCAGGTTTGGCCGGAGGAAATCTTTCATCCCGGCAAAATCTGCCAGCGGCTTACCTGGTACCAGCAACATACTCATACCTTCTTCCTTTGCTTTCTTATACTGCTCACTGGGATACCATTCATTACCATTTTTTCCCAGCACACCGCCAGATGCCACTTTCTTCTTCCATTCGCTTTCCGTCATTTGTCCCTTGCCTACTGCCCGCCATACATCGCCATTGCCATCTATGATCCCTTTACCGGTGATGGCAATATCATGCAGGCCCTTTCCACTCACCGGTGATTGATTGCGGGCCGCGGAGCGGCCTTCATACGAACCTTCCACCAGCGGGTATTGACTTTTATCCGGCGTAAATAAAAGCGTCGCGCCGCTTTTCAGGTGCAGGTTCACATTGTTTTTCATTTCCACCGGCCCGGTGAGCCAGAGCCCTTCCGGCACCAGTACCACACCGCCGCCTTTCATGCTGCAGGTGGTTATTGCATTGTTAATAGCCGCCGTATTCAATGTAATCCCATCTGCTATGGCGCCATAACGAATGATGTTAAATGTATCTTTCTTAAAAACAGGCGATGCTATTTGAGGTAACCGCTTCCAGGAATACTGCGAAAACGCCTGTCCCGTTATTGCCAGGCACAAGGTGAATAAAATGCTTATATTTCGTATATTCATACCAGTTATTTTTCTTTAACAGCAGGATCCCACCCGCCTAATATTTTAACAGTTATATATTGTGCAGCTTCAGCAGCACTGAGTTGTTTGCTCCAGGGCGCCCTTCCGGCAACAGCTGCGCCTTCTCCCCTGTTATCATATTCCGCATAGAAAGCGGTTTGTTCGTTTTCCGTTTTACCCCAGTTATGCCAACCTGCCGGCAGGATATGCTTTCCCATTTCACAGCGGATAAAAACGGTGCGTGCATATGCCCGCCACGGCCTGCCCAGGTATACTTTCTGTGCTTCGGGATCAGCGGTGAGGTTACATTCCAGGAACACGTAACCGTATGCCTGTTCTTTTGTTGTAGATGCGGCGGTGATATAGGAATCAGAAAGGCTCCGGATAGTGCAACGGCGGAACAGGGCCGTAGCCGGTCCGAAAATAAAATCGGTAGTACCGGTAATAAGGCAATTCTCATAATACTGGCAACTGTTACCATTGGCGGTTAGTAGTGTGTCCTGGTTGCCGAGCAGGTTACAGTTGCGGATCACAAAATGATCGCCATCCACATGCAAGGCAGCGGCCTGGCCTACACGTCCCGCTGTATTACGTATAGTGAGGTTTTCCATTTTCACATCGTTGCCCTGTACCCATACAGTGTAGGAATTGAAAGTACTCAGCTTCTTATCGCCCACCTGCTTACCGGAATAATCATCATTGGTAATGATGGTGCTATCGCGGCTTTCGCCGATGAATGTAATGTTTGTTACCCAGGAGGGGATGATTAATTTTTCATGATACACGCCTTTCTTCACCGTAATGGTAAGTGGTACGGGAGAATAGGCCCGTACAGCATCTACAGCCTCCTGGATGGTGGTATAATCCCCG
The DNA here is from genome assembly GCA_039593235.1 of Chitinophaga sp. Taxonomy (GTDB): domain Bacteria; phylum Bacteroidota; class Bacteroidia; order Chitinophagales; family Chitinophagaceae; genus Chitinophaga. The sequence continues at coordinate 23,585 of JBCNPS010000020.1, forward strand.
CTGCCGTCTTTGGCTACAGTGAGGCGGGAGGGATAGTTTTGCTGTGCTGTTGCAGTAACAGCGGAGATAATAGCGAATACGAGATAAAATATCTTTTTCATCTGATCTTGTTTAAAATTCCCTTACCCAGATATTGCGGAAACCAACACGGCTGTTATGCTCCTGCAATACCAAAGGCAATTTACTTTCATGATACCTGTACTCAGGGTAACCGGCATATACCATAGGCCCCTTAAGCGCCACATGGTACTGTACCAATACTCCATTATGGAATACAGTAACATAGGCCGGTGTTTTGAGCGAGCTGTCTGCATTAAACACCGGCGCTTCAAATACTGCATCAAATGTTTGCCAGGTCTGTGGCGGTAAACAAGCATTCACCAAGGGCGCATATTGCTTGTAAATACTGCCTGCCTGTCCGTTATAATAGATCTTATGCAGATACTGATAGCTTTCATAGATCTGCAGTTCATACAACCCCATGAACAGTACCCCGCTGTTGCCACGACTATTACCATGATCCTCGCGGGGATCAGGCGTTTTCCATTCAATGTGCAGCTGTATATTTCCAAATGCCTGCAGGGTACGGATATCTTTTGCTTTAGGCGTTACCGTTAGTTCGTCTTGTTTCACTGTCCATTTTACAGCGCTGCTATCCGTATGTTCCCATTTGTTAAGATCATTTTCACCGGCAAACAGCACAACGGCGTCAGACGGTGGCTGCGTGTTTTTACCCGGCGTTACCAACGGAGGCTGTGTGGACCAGTCTTCCGTAGCCTCCGGTTTTATTTCCTGCGCCACCACAACGCAGGCTGAAAAAACGAAGGCAGATAGCAAATAATACTTCTTCATAAAGATATAATTACGCCGCAATTTTCAGCTGGCCTGCTGTTACTTTTAATTGGTAGCTTTTCCCCTTCTTCGCGGCAAACTTTATGGATTGTTCCTTATAACGCAGCTCACAGGTACCATCCGAGGTAGCCGTTACCGTTAGTTGCTCCAACCGGCCCTGTTGCCAACGGATATCCAGTATAAAACCTCCCCTGGCGCAAATGCCGCTAACCTGCCCGGAGCGCCAGGCATCCGGCAAAGCCGGCAGCAGGTCTATATATCCCATATGGCTTTGTACCAGCATTTCCGCCATACCAGAAGCGCCGCCAAAATTGCCGTCTATCTGGAAAGGCGGGTGTGCATCGAACAGGTTAATATATGCCCCGCCATGCGCTTTCCCGGTGGGGCCTTCGGCCGGCGTTAGTAATTTATTGATCATAGTCAGCGCATGGTTGCCATCTTTGAACCTTGCCCACAGGTTGATCTTCCATGCGAGGCTCCAGCCGGTGCCGTCGTCGCCACGGAAAAGAAGCGACTGCCGGGCAGCCTTCATCATGGAAGGCGACTGGTCCCATGTAATATCCGTGCCAGGAAATACACCCCATAAGTGAGATACATGCCGGTGATGATTCTCGGGATCGTCTACATCCTGCAGCCATTCCTGCAATTGCCCGTGTTTCCCTACCTGGTTGGGTGCTATCTGTTTGTATTTTTCCTGTAGTGTTTTACGGAAAGCTACATCCTGCTGTAATACTTCGCTGGCTGCTATGCAGTTGCGAAACAGGTCCCTTATCAGCTGGTGATCCATTGTTGGACCCGCTACCAGCCCTCCGTTCTCCGGGGAATTGGAAGGCGTGCTGATGAGCCATCCTGTTGCCGGATCTTTTACGAGGAAGTGCACAAAAAATTCTGCTGCGGCTTTCATCAGCGGGTAAGCCTGTTGTTGCAGGAAAGTTTTGTTTTTTGTATACTGGTAATGTTCCCACAGGTGATGGCAAAGCCATGCAGCGCCTGTAACCCATATGCCGTGGTTGGATGCGTTGATAGGGGCTGTGCCTCTCCACAGATCAGTGTTATGGTGCAGCACCCAGCCCGGTGCGCCGTAGTGTTCGGCAGCAGTGCGGCGACCTGCTTCAGACAACTCGCGGATCATGGTAAAAAGCGGTTCCGCACAGGTGGAAAGATGCAGTACTTCCGCAGGCCAGTAGTTCATTTCAAGGTTGATGTTGGTAGTATACTTACTTCCCCAGGGCGGCGATAGCTGATCGTTCCAGATACCCTGCAGGTTAAGGGGTTGTCCGCCGGGTCTTGAGCCGGAGATCATTAAGTAGCGTGCGTACTGCATATACAGCGCCGCCAGTGAGGGATCCGTAGCTGCAGTGAAACGGCTGATCCGCTGATCAGTTGGTAACTGTGTTTGCCCTTGTCCCAGGTTTACGGAAAAAGTATTGAAAT
>JBCNPS010000200.1:0-11125 GCA_039593235.1 Chitinophaga sp.
GAAGAGGTATAACGTGCAATGGCCGGTGCAATAGCTGTTTCCGGCACATTGAAGTGGCTGGCTACCGCCACTGCCGCCATTACATTGGGGAAATTGTAGGCGCCTACCAGTTGTGTTTGAATAAATCCTACCTGGCTGCTGCCACGTACTTCCACGGCCAGGAAGGCGCTATCGGCAATGGCTTCACCTACATAATCCGCTTCGCTGCTGCCGTAGGTAATGATCTGAGGGATGCCTTTCGCCATTTCAAGGAGATAGCCGTAATCATTGCATACGAATACGGTTCCATTGTTGGCGCGTAAAAAATCATATAATTCTCCCTTGGCTTTTTTAACGCCTTCTTCGCTGCCAAAGCCTTCCAGGTGGGCTTTCCCGATATTGGTAATGATGCCGTGAGTAGGCAGGGCTATTTCGCAGTACGCCGCAATTTCTTTCTGGTGGTTAGCGCCCATTTCTATAACAGCTATTTCCACACCGGGGAGTATACTTAAAATAGTAAGGGGCACACCGATATGGTTGTTGAGATTGCCGGCGGTGGCATATGTTTTCAGTCCGGCAGACAGTGCTGCATTGACCAGTTCTTTCGTAGTGGTTTTACCGTTAGTACCGGTGATGGCAAGGAACGGGATGTTTAATTGTTTGCGGTGGTGTAAAGCCAGTTGCTGTAAGGTGGTGAGGGCGTCCTCTACCAGCATCATCCTGTCGGGTACTGTAAAATAAGTCGCTTCGTCTACCACAGCAAAGGCAGCGCCCATTTCCAGCGCCTGCGCTGCAAATTCATTACCGTTGAAATTGCCGCCTTTCAGCGCAAAGAAAATATCATTGGCTTTCAGTTTACGGGTATCTGTTTGTACGGAGCGGTGCTGCTCATAGATGCTGTATAGTTGTTCAATATTCACGGTCTGATCTTATTTGATGCAAAAATAAGTGGTTAATCATGTAATATAGCAGAATTTTATGTGCCTTTGAAAGCAACCTATTTTATCATTATCCCGTACTAGCCAACAGGAATCAAATTTGAAAGACCTATGACAAGGATCAAGCTTTTTTTTATGGCCTGCCTGCTGCTGGCTGCCTGTAAAAATGAACAGGCCCCCGCGCCGGTAAGCGGAGGCGTAGACTGCGACGCAGCCCATATCACTACAGCCACCGTTTTTGCTATTATTCAGGCTAACTGTACCAGCCGTGGCTGTCACCCGGGTGGTAACTCCCCCGCACTGGCGGATTTTTCTACCGAGGCAAAGCTGAAAACGTTTATCAACGCCAACCGTACTGTTTTTGAATTGCGCGTTACCGGCCCGCAGGCGGATATGCCGCAATCAATGTCTTTTCCCGCACTCAGCCAGGGGATAAAGGACTCTATCGCCTGCTGGATCGCCAAAGGACTTCCGGATCAATAACCTAAAAAAAGATAAACATGAAATACTTATTGCTTTTTGCAGTGACCGTACTTGCGGTTGTTACTGCATCTGCACAGGATGTTTACTCCTGCAAAAATACCCGTTTATCATTTTTTTCGTCGTCTCCCCTGGAAGACATAGAAGCGAAAACAGATAAAGGCGCCTCTGCACTCAATACAAAAACAAAAGAAGTGTTTTTTAAAGTACCCATCAGTTCTTTCCAGTTTAAGAAAAAGCTGATGCAGGAGCACTTCAATGAAAATTATCTCGAAAGCGATAAATACCCGTTTGCAGAGTTCAAAGGGAAGATCAATGAATCGCCGGAATTTAGTAAAGACGGCACCTACCCGGTAACGGTTACGGGCACACTGAACATTCACGGCATAGAAAAAAATTACACCGCCAAAGGCACTATTACCACGCAGGGTACCACGCTTACGGTGGCCTCCACCTTTAATGTACGCGTAGCCGATCACGGTATAAAAATACCGTCGCTGGTAGTACAGAACGTGGCGGAAGTAGTAGCCGTTACGGTTAATGCCATTTACACACCTTACAGTAAATAATACATCACTCCATGAAGTATATTTCAACCATTTTATTATGCTGTGTATTTTCTGTTTATGCACATGCACAGGGGCTCGACAAGCTTTTTGATTCTACGGTTACCGGTCATACCAAAGTGAGGGATACTTACAAAAGTACCCGTATCGTACAGGGGCAGTCCACCGAAATGCTGCGCAAACACGAACTCGACTTCCGTGTTACACACCGCTTTGGCGATGCCGGCGGTGAATTTGGCGGTACCAAAACATTTTTCGGTACGGACAATTCTACGGATATCCGTATTGCATTCGAATATGGTATCAGCGACAACCTGATGGTAGGCATCAGCAGAAGCAAGGGCAGCGGGGATTTGCAGCAATTGTATGAAGGACTGGTGAAATATCGCTTCCTGCAGCAAACAACCGATAACCACGTACCGGTATCACTGGCGGTTTTTGGCAATGCGGTGATCAGCGGGATGCCTTCCGCCACAGATAAAACGTCGGCCGCCTACTTTGAAGACGGGGCCGACCGGCTCATGTATGTGGCCCAGGCCCTTGTATCAAGGAAATTTGGCGACAGGTTATCACTCACCCTCGCCCCTACTTATGTGCACCGTAACCATGTGGCCTATATGGATATGAATAATATGTTTGCCCTGGGCGGCGCCGGCAGGCTGAAGCTCAGCAAAAGGATAGGCATCCTGGCGGAATATTATTACCCGTTCCGGTCACAGGAAAGCAAGGACTATTTTAAATCTGCCAAGGGCATTTCTTTTTATAACCCGTTGGGCGTTGGGCTGGAAATAGAAACCGGCGGCCACGTATTCAGCATTACTTTTACCAATTCCACTGCCATCCAGGAAAGCCAGTTTATTCCTGAAACAACTACTTCCTGGTTACAGGGGCAATTCCGGTGGGGATTCAATATTTCCCGTAGATTTACGTTATTCGGGAAGAAAGATTGGAAAAAATAAAATGCCGCATACGTGAAAATTCATGGTTAGCCAAAATAGCCGCCCGCTTTATGCGGGTGCAATCTGTAGCCATGGTCCTGGGACGCACCATTCACCTGCATGGAGCGTCCCGGGAACGCTTTTTAGCGGATACAGCCTGGATGCGGCATGAAGCTTGTCATATCAAACAATACCAGCATCTGGGCTTTTTTGGTTTTTTATGGAGATATATGTCTGAATACCTGCGCAGAGGCTACTATAACAATACTTTAGAGGTGGCTGCCAGGGCCTCAGAAGAAGATCCGGATATCCTTAACGACATAGAAATAGTCTAAAGAATCGTTAAAGTCAGAATTTTTCCAGCCACTGGTTTTATTTTTCTTATTTTTACGTTAAAGGTTGATTTTATGGTTAAGAAGGTAACAGAGGGCATCACCATCAGCGTGGAAACATTCTACCAGCCGGATTACTCTAATCCTATTGGAAGCGAATTTATGTTTGCTTACCGTATTACCATTGAGAACAACAATATTTTCCCCATCAAGCTGCTTCGCCGTCACTGGTACATTATCGATTCCAATGGCACACACCGTGAAGTGGAGGGAGAAGGTGTTGTAGGTGTTCAACCACTGCTGGCACCAGGTGAAACTTACCAGTACGTCTCGGGATCCAATCTCCGCACAGAGATCGGCAAGATGTACGGTACATATCAAATGGAAAACCAACTGGACAAGAAAATGCTGGAAGTGAAAATTCCCGAATTTCAGATGGTTGTTCCCTTTAAACTGAACTAGTTCCCCGTTTTCGTTTAGCCTGTAACTTTCTGTATCAGGGCCTGTATTTCGAGGCTTTGAAGATTTCCGTCACATTTCTGGATTCCATTAACTGCTGCAAGGTCATATCCTTGTGCTCACTCATATACTTTTTTATGATCTGCCAGCCCACAAAATTGGCAATTTTACCCGGGGCGCCCTCGGGCATCCCCTGTGTAGACGGGCCATCGCCCACAAAATGATTGATCTGCTGCCAGTCGCTGGAATACACCAGGTTATTTTGCACAAAAAACTGCCAGATCATCCGTTCGTTTTCCCGGCACCAGTCCAGCTGGCTTTTCGTATAGCCCAGTTTGATAGTATCCGGTGTTTCCGGTAATACCTTATCCAGGAAATATTGCTGTTTGCCGGCTTCCATCATTTGTTCCAGCAGGTTGCCGTTTTTACGCGCGGGGGGATACAGCTGCTGCTGGATCACCTGCATACAATTAGTGGTAATGTATTGAGGAGCAAAGCGATGGATCATATAATCCGGGTAGTCGGGGATCAGGGCGTAGGGCGGAAAATCTTCTCCCATATACATATCAAGGCCGATACCCAGTATAGAATCTACGGTGATAGCGCCATAGTTGGCGATCCCGGAAATGAAAGTCACTACTTTAGGCGGATGGTAAGACGGGATGTAGTATTTGATATACCGGAAGCATTGCTCCAGGTCTGCTTTCAAAGTGGCGTTATTGCCGTATTTCGCGGCTACTGATTTTTCCAGCTGCCGGAAATCCGGAGTGGTTAAAAACAGGTGCAGTTGTTGCTGTACTGCTGCGTTGCTGTCGGAATAGGCGCCCAGGTTCATGATATCGGTAATATACAGGGGCAGGAACACGGGGTATTCTGCATGCAGCTTTGCCAGCCCGGGTTGTATATTGTTGGTATCAATCGTGAACAGGGCGGAGTCGAAACGCGACAAACTAACGTTCATGGCTATATGACTTACATCCGGCGCTTTATTGCCGGAATTGCAGGCAGCGGTACCCAGTAAGGTTACCACGCAACTTATCAGCAGGGTATATTTAATAATGTAACTTTGCATCGCTCTTAAAACTCATCTAAGGTAAAATTATTATTTACCTTGTATTATAAAAAATTACGAATTAGCATCATCTATGAAGAAGATCATCTTTTTGCTGGCGATAATGGGAATGGCAAAGGCGGGAATGGCGCAATACGGCGATAATGCTTTCAGGAATAAAGTAAAGCTCGGGTTTACCGTGAGCCCGATGGTTTCCATCTTAAAGCCACAGGAATCGGGGGTGAACAGGAATGGCGCCAAAGCGGGGCTGAACTTTGGCCTGATGGCCGATTTTAACCTGAACGACCGGGGCACCTATGCCTTTTCGTCGGGATTCCAGGTAATGCTGGGTGGTAGCAAGCTGAAATATGATGCAGGCAAGGGTCTGAACGACTATAAGGCTAATCCCGCTGAATATAATATGAAGCTCACCTATATAGAAATCCCGTTGGCATTGAAGCTGAAAACCGCTTCGGCCGATGAAGGCGGTGTTGGTTTCTGGGGTCAGTTCGGCACCTATCTCGATTTCCCGGTGAGCGGCCGTGCTGATGTAGTGTCTATGGGGCAAACCTTCGACCGGGTGAATATCTTACCGGAAATGAACCGTATCAACATCGGGATGTTATTGGGTGCAGGGATAGAATATCCCCTGGGCGCCAATCTTACGGGAACAGCCGGTATCACCTACCAGAACGGTTTTGTGGATGTAACCCGTAATGGCAAATGGGACGACGGCCGGGTAAATATGAACAGCTTCGCGCTCCGGCTGGGCGTATTCTTTTAGTTTTGACCTGAATATCTTTTTTTATCATGAATATTATACTAGCACAGCAGAATTATCATATTGGCAATTTTGAAAAGAATATAGCAAAGATCATTGATGGCATTAATGCGGCAAAGGCCCAAGGCGCAGACCTGGTGGTGTTTTCCGAGTTATGCGTATGCGGTTATCCCCCCCGCGATTTCCTCGAATTTGAAGATTTTATTGCACAGAGCTATCATGCGATAGACATTATAAAAGCGCATACCAAAGATATTGCAGTGCTGGTCGGCGGCCCTGCCCGTAATCCGCAGCGTGAAGGGAAAGACCTGTTTAATGCCGCCTGGTTTTTATATGAGGGAGAAGTAAAACAGGTGGTACATAAAACCCTGTTGCCTACCTATGATGTATTTGACGAGTACCGGTACTTTGAGCCATCTATCGAATGGAATGTGATCCCATTTAAAGGAAAGAAGCTGGCGGTAACTATTTGTGAAGATATCTGGAATCTGGGAGATAATCCCCTGTACCGGGTTTGCCCTATGGACCAGCTGATTGCCCAGGAGCCGGATGTGATGATCAACCTGTCTGCATCCCCGTTTGATTATGATCATGATGAAGACCGCAAAGAGATCATTCTTTCCAATGTACTGAAATATAAGATCCCGATGTACTACTGCAATACCGTGGGATCCCAGACGGAGATTGTGTTTGACGGCGGTTCACTTATTTACGATGCCCAGGGTAACATTGTAAAAGAGCTACCCTATTTTGAAGAAGCAATGGGGGGTATAGAGCTGGAAAAGCTTACCGGTAAGGATTTGCCACCGGTGAAGCCTGCTGTTTTTACCCCGCTCACCGAACTGGTGTTTGATCATAACATAAACAGGATCTACGAAGCGCTGGTGTTGGGTATAAAGGATTATTTCGGGAAGATGGGATTTACAAAAGCCATCCTTGGATCTTCAGGCGGTATCGACAGCGCCGTAACACTGGCTATTGCCTGTGATGCGCTGGGTAAGGAAAATGTACGGGCTATCCTCATGCCTTCTCCCTACTCTACCAGTCACTCTGTAGATGACGCCGTGGCATTGTCTGAAAACCTGGGCAATCCGCATGATATTATCCGTATCAACAACATTTATGAAAGCTTCCTGGACACACTGGAGCCTTATTTCAAAGGGCTGCCTTTCAACGTGGCGGAAGAGAATACACAGTCGCGCATACGGGGTAACCTGCTGATGGGCTTATCCAACAAGTTTGGTTACATCCTGCTCAATACATCCAACAAAAGTGAACTATCTACCGGCTACGGCACTTTATATGGTGATATGGCAGGCGGGTTGAGTGTTTTGGGAGATGTATACAAGATGCAGGTATATTCCCTGGCGAGATATATTAACCGGGAGAAAGAGATCATACCGGTGAATATTATCGATAAGGCGCCTTCTGCAGAGCTGCGGCCGGATCAGAAAGACAGCGACAGCCTGCCGGATTATGCCATCCTCGACAGGATCCTGTACCAGTACATAGAACGCCGGCAGGGGCCGCGTGAAATAGTAGCTCAGGGCTTCGATGCCGCTTTGGTTTCGCGGGCCTTAAAAATGGTGAACACCAATGAATACAAGAGAAATCAATTCTGCCCTATTATACGGGTATCGTCCAAAGCCTTTGGTGTAGGGCGCAGAGTGCCGATTGTAGGGAAGTACCTGAGTTAAGCTATTTTAATATATTTGCAAAAATCTGATCATACAACATGTTACAAGTACCGTTTATACGTCAAAATAAAGCGTTTGTTTTAGAGCGTCTCGCATTTAAGAATTTCAAGGAACTGGATGTAGTGGAAGAAGTGCTGGCGCTGGATGATAAGCGTAAGAAATTAACCCTCGAATACGATGAAACACAGGCCCAGGTTAATAGTTTATCTAAAGAGATCGGTAAACTGATGGCCCAGGGTAAAAAAGAGGAAGGAGAAGCGCAGCGGGCTGCGGTAGCGGCTTTGAAAGACCGCCTCGGCCCCGTGAATGAAGAGCTGAATGCCACCGAAAAAGCGTTGCAGGATGCCCTGGTAAAGCTGCCTAACCTCCCATCCGCCCAGGTGCCTGCCGGAAAAACACCGGAAGAAAACGTGGAAGTGCGCAAGGGTGGTAAAATCCCGGACCTGTATGCAGGCGCCGTTCCCCACTGGGACCTGGCCAAACAATACGACCTCATCGACTTTGAACTGGGCAACAAAATTACCGGTAGCGGTTTCCCTGTTTTCAAGAACAGGGGCGCCCGGTTACAACGCGCCCTGATCCAGTACTTCCTGGATTACAATACCACCAATGGCTACACGGAGTATGCACCGCCTTACCTGGTAAATGAAGCATCTGCCTATGGTACCGGCCAGTTGCCCGATAAAGAAGGCCAGATGTATCATGCCACCGCAGATAACTATTATCTCATTCCAACTGCGGAAGTACCGGTAACCAATATTTACCGCGATGAGATCATAAAAGATACCGACCTGCCGGTGAAGATGACGGCCTATACGCCCTGTTTCCGCCGTGAAGCGGGTTCTTACGGGAAAGATGTTCGTGGATTGAACCGCGTTCACCAGTTCGATAAAGTGGAAATTGTGCAGCTGGTACATCCTGATAAATCTTACGAAGCGCTGGATGAAATGGTAGCGCATGTGGAAGCATTGCTGAACCAGCTGGAGCTGCCATATCGTATTCTTCGTTTATGCGCCGGTGATATGGGCTTTACTTCTGCCATTACCTACGATTTCGAAGTATATAGCGCCGCCCAGCAGAAATGGCTGGAAGTAAGCTCTGTGAGTAACTTTGAAGCCTATCAAACACACCGCATGAAAATACGGTTCAAGGAAAACAATGGTAAGCCGCAGTTGCTGCATTCCCTGAATGGCAGCTCCCTGGCATTGCCGCGTATCCTGGCCTGCCTGCTGGAAAACAACCAGACCATTGAAGGCATACAAATACCAACTGTGCTGCAGAGCTACTTCGGCAGCCATATGATATAAGCCGCTATTACGGATAATCTTTAACGGATGACGGGTTCGCGAAAGATGCTCACGGAATAATATCCGCCGGCATCTGTCGCAAATCCGTCATTCGTCGTTTGGAATTTGTAATTTTCAGCGGTAATGCTATTTATGAAACATTTCCTGCCCACCGGCGACGAACTCATCATTCGCCGACCCGAACACAACGATGCACCAGCTTTGCTGGCCAGCTTCCAGCGCCTGACGCGGGAAACCGATTACCTGCTTTTTACACGCAGCGAATCGATGGAGCTGGATATTGCTTCAGAAGAGGATTATATCCAGTCGTACCTCGATAACCCCAATCAACTTTTGCTGGTGGCTATTGTGCAGGACCAGATCATTGGCTCCATTAATGTAAACCATAGTGGGTTGTATAAAAAAGCGCATACAGCAGAAATAGGCATTGCGGTGGAAAAGCAGTGGAATAACATGGGCATCGGCCGCCGCCTGCTTACGGCCATGTTGCGCTGGACCGAATCGCGCAATGCCCTGCGGATGGTATACCTGCATGTTTTTTCCACCAACGAAAAAGCGATGCAGCTATACCGCAATTTTGGCTTTATGGAATGCGGGCGCCTGCCCAATGCCATTTTGCAGAAGGATGGCAATTATGTGGATTTGGTAACTATGTACCTGGAGCTGAAACACTGAAAGACTTCATGGTAAAGGGAGAAAAAGTATCGGTTTATCCACGTAAACATTAGTAATGTTTAGGCCATTTTCAAGCCTTTAACCTTTTGGGGTGAAGAAATAATCCTGAAATTGTTTTACAGTGTCTCGTCCGGTCTAGTCCTGCTATAGGTTTACACCTATTTAAAATCGTGTATTTGGGACAGCTATAACCTTGAACTAATTAAGCTTATACTGGACAACAATCATTGTAATCATCTAAATCCTGCGTTCGACAACCTCCGCTAAAAACACCCGCTAGAAATTATCCCGAATACGATTAATTTTAGGGTCTAAACGAAGCAGTATGGACAGATATGACAGGCAAACGAGACTGGAAGGATTTGGCCCCGCAAAACAGGCATTACTGCAGCAGGCTAAAGTACTGGTAATTGGGGCCGGCGGCCTGGGCGTGCCGGTGTTGCAATACCTCACCGGGATGGGAATAGGGACCATTGGCATCGTGGAACATGATGTTGTTTCCATCACCAACCTGCAACGGCAGGTACTGTATACCACCGCCGACCAGGGCAAATCCAAAATTGAACAGGCGGTAAAAAGGCTGCAGCAGCTCAACCCGGAGGTAACCCATATTATACACGATACCTGGCTCACCACCGATAATGCCCTGGAACTTTTCAGTAAGTATGATGTAATTGTAGATGGCTCCGATAACTTCGGTACCCGTTACCTGGTGAACGACGCCTGTGTAATTACGGGCAAACCGCTGGTGTACGGCGCTATCTATAAATACGAAGGGCAACTGAGCGTATTCAATTACCAGGAGGGCGCTACCTATCGCTGTATTTTCCCGGAGGCGCCGGAAAGCGGTGAAATGCTTAACTGTAACGACATTGGCGTGCTGGGAGTATTGCCGGGTATTATTGGATGTTACATGGCCAATGAAACCGTGAAAGTAATTACCGGCATCGGTACCCCGTTGCGCAACCAGTTAATGACGATTGATACCCTGCATAATACCCATCTTACTTTTAATATCACCCCTGTAGCGGCCAACCGGCAAATTACTTCCCTGGAGGAGAATTACCGGCAAACGGTTTGTGAGCTGGAAGGGGTACAGACATTATCTGTACAGCAATTAAACGAATGGTTACAACGTGATCAGCCTTTTATGCTGCTGGATGTAAGGGAAGATGATGAATGGGAGATCTGCCATATTCCCGGGTCCGTGCATATTCCCATGGGGCGTGTGTTACAGCAGGTAGCTGCTATCCCGGACGATGTACCGGTAGCGGTGCTATGCCATCATGGGATGCGCAGCCGGGCAGTAGCGCAGCGGTTAACGGAATTAGGCTATAACCGTGTATACAATATAGAAGGCGGTATCCATGCCTGGGCCAGTGCCATTGATCATCAGATGCAAACTTATTAACCGTGATCCCTGAACTCTGTATCCTCTTTTTTATAGTGGCGCTGGCTTATTCATCGGCCGGATTCGGCGGTGGTTCCAGCTACCTCGCCATTTTATCGCTTCCCCTGTGGATGGTGGATTTCCAGCTGATGAAATCCACTGCTTTGTTATGTAACGTAGCCGTAGTAAGCGGAGGTGTTTATCACTTTTATAAAAGCGGGCATCTGCCTTTGAAAAAGGCCTGGCAGTTATCGCTGGTAAGTGTGCCGCTGGCTTTTATCGGGAGTTACCTGCCTATGAAACAGGCAACCTTTTTCCTGTTGCTGGGGCTTGCGCTTACATCGGCGGCGATATTAATGTGCTACCGTTTATTTTTTGAGAAGGAAGAGCCTATCATCCCGGCCAATAAAGAAAAGGGCATTGCCTATGGGATTATTGGCGGTGGCATAGGATTACTTTCCGGTATGACCGGTATCGGTGGCGGGATCTATCTTTCGCCGGTATTGCGGTTAGGCAAATATGATACAGCCAA
>JBCNPS010000201.1:0-11096 GCA_039593235.1 Chitinophaga sp.
TAAAATTCTCTTCATTGATCAGCTTAGTACGTGAGAGCCGCATCCCTGTTATATTCTCCACTGCTTTTACCGGTGTTACATCCGTTACGTTGATCACGCAAAATCCGCGGAAACGGAACAGTTCCAGTGGCAGCATATCCACCAGTATTTCTTCTCCACCGCCTTCGCTGAAATGTGTATATAACTGTACAAAGTCGATTTCCGGCAGTTCCCCGTTGGCCGTTACCGTAATAAAATCGGTATTGATGCTCACCTCGTAATACTGCAGTAAACCCGTGGCCGCGTTCACCCCGGCATGATATTGCTCGGTTTTCACCGGCGCCTTAAAATTATAAAGCCGTTGCAGTATGAGTGAATAGATCAGTTCTAATCTTTCCCGGTGATAATCGGCCGGTGTACGGGTCACCTCATAGGTATGTGAATCCGATTTGTTGCTCAGCAATTCATAGATCAGGTCTGTGCCATAAAAAGTAACAGGCAGGAACGGGAAGCTGAGCCCCCATGCCAGCTGCTGCTCCGGGCGCATAGCGGGAGAAAGGCAGGCATATACGTACTCCAGCAACGGGGTATGCTCCGCAATTTCTTCCAGTGGAATATCCTGATGCCCGATACCCGATGCTTCAAACTCCGCCAGCGCTTCTTTGTATAAACGGGCCTTCACTGTCGGTTCTTCACTGATCCGCTGTTTAAGGTAAGAGATAAACGTTTCAAAGGAAATGGCTGCATCTATAGCCAGTGGCTGCGCCTTATGTCCTGACACATCCAGTATGGTTGCTTGCATAAAGAGGAATATTCTTTTTCTGTATCAAAGGTAGGGAAAACCGCGGCTATTTACACGGGACAACACACATGCGATGGCGGAAAGCAGGAAATAGCTTATCTTGTTAACCTGTAATTTCACCCCGATACAAACACTTCTTAAACAGCTGCAAATCATGAAAACAATCTACCTGTTAACAGCTGCGTTATGCCTGTTAATCACCTCCGCAACCTTTGCCCAGCAAGACTCCGCCGCTATGATGAAAGCGTGGGCAGATTACATGACACCTGGTCCTGCACACCAGAAGATGGCTGAAACCAACGGCGAATGGACAGCCGATATGACTTTTTGGGAAAGGCCGGATGCGCCGCCTTCAAAATCAACCGGCGCCGCCTCTTATAAAATGATCCTGGGCGGCCGCTATTGCGAAGGCCGTTATACCGCCAACATGATGGGTATGGACTTCGAAGGCATCAGTACCATGGCGTACGACAATGCAAAGAAAAAATACATCTCCACCTGGGTGGATAACATGGGCACCGGCATTATGGTGATGGAAGGTAAACCTACGCAATCAGGCGATGGACTGGAGTTTACCGGTAAAGGACTGGACCCCGCCACCGGTATGGAACATGATATGCGACAGGTGCTGACATTCCAGGATAAAGACCATCACACCATGGAAATGTACAGAACGGTAGACGGAAAAGAAACAAAAGACATGGAGATCAAATACACCCGCAAATAAGTATGCAGGGATTAGCTTCTGCCGGAAGCTAATCCCCTTGTTTTAAAATATCTGTTACCTTATAATCCGGTGCACCACCTGCATAAGAAGCCACCAGCGCACCCAGCGCATTGGCAAACACCAGGCACTCCCTCGCCGTCTTTCCCCGGATGATGCTATGCAGGAAACCCGCCAGGAAAGCATCCCCGCTGCCTATGGTATCTACCACCTTCACCGCAATACCCGGTTCCACATAAAAAACATCGTTCATAAACAGCAATGCGCCCTCGCCTCCCATCGTTACCACGATAATATTAATACTGAAACGCTCCGACAATACACGCACTGCCTGTTCTTTATCCACAAAGGGATGATACCATCCGCTGATCAACTCCAGCTCGTTGTTATTCAGTTTAAGGATATCACATTCCCCCAGCAGCCATTCCACATGCGCACGGGTATAATGCGGCTCCCTTAAATTAATATCCAGTACTTTGATAACGTCTTCTTTCAACGCCTGCTGCAACGTATGTAAGGATACCTTATCGCGCGAACAAAGGCTGCCAAATACAAAATAACGTGTAGCCGTGTCCTTTAGCCGCGAAGCCAACGCCGGCGCCCATTCAATAAAATCCCACGCCGCAGGGTACACGATATCGTAATGCACATCATGTGGGTCAGTCATATCCGCGTACACCCTGCCCGTTTCATGTTGTTCATCTGTTTGCACCAGGCTGGTATCCAGCCCGTAGTGGTGCAGCATATCCATCAGCCCGCGGCCTCTTGCATCCTGCCCCACGCGCGATACCAGGGATACCTGTTCGCCCAGCTGTTGCAGGTGATAGGCCACATTCATCACCGCCCCGCCGGGCAGCTCCTTTCCCGGTAAAATATCCCAGAGCATCTCTCCAAAACAAACAATCGCTTGCGACATAAGTTTTTTGCTTTAATTAAAAATAACTGCCTTTACAAAGTACGATAAAGCCCTTATATTTATAACAGGAAACCCTCCACCCGGGAAAGCTGAATATGAAGATATCGCCCAAAGCAAAAATATGGCTGAAAGTACTGGCAGTTCTCCTTCTCATCAGGATAGTGGCAGGCGTGGCGCTGTATTACCTGGTGGAACATAAATTTGTAAACATCATCCGGTATATTGTTAAGAAAGAATCCGGCGATGGCTATACGTTCGACGCAGATGATATCGACTTTTCCCTGTTCAAAAGAAACATTGTGATCAGCGGCGCCCGGCTCACGGGAAAAGATACCGTGCATGTGGCTTCCCATTTCGATGTATCCATTCCGGAGGTGTACCTGTCCATTCAATCCTGGCGCGCACTGATCCTGCATAAGAAGCTGCTGGTGGATAGTCTTTCCATTATCAGCCCTGCGCTCTACGTACACGAACATGTGGCGCGCGGCCCCCGCCAGGAAGGATTCCAGCTTTCTTCGGTAGTACAGCACCTGGAACAAACGCTTCAATATGTGAACGCCCGTATTGTACACCTGCAAAACGGCGCGCTGGTGTACAGCAAAGTAAACGGTCCGCCGCCGCTGCGTGTAGATCATTTTAATTTCTCTATTGTTAATTTTACCAAAGTAACCAATGCAGATAATCACATCCTGGGATCCGACGATGTGGATTTCTCCTTCGGTCAGCAACACTGGATCCTGCCCGATGGCAGGAATACCATCAGTTTCAAACGGCTGCACTTCTCCGGTAAAAAACAGGTTTTTGAACTGGATTCCGCTACCATTTACAGCGCCGCCACCGCCACCAAGGGAGAAATGCAGCTACAGGCCGATAAGTTCTATTTCAGCGCACGGCACCTGCCTGCCATTTATATGCGCGAAGAACTGCTGATAGATACCCTCATATGTATCCGGCCCGTACTCCGGCTTCCCGGCAGGAAAGTAAGTGCGAAAGACAAAAAGATAGCGCTGGACAGTTTGCCAAACACGCTCTTCAAAAAAATGAACTTCCGGTACATCGAAGTGAAAGACGGGGAACTGCTGCTGCGCGGAAATGTATCTACCGGCGCTACCAAACGCAGCAACCTGAATATCTATAACCTCACCATTGCACATGATACCACGCCCGGTATTACGACCGACAGCATCGCACTTAGTCTCAATAAAATAAAATTCTATTCGCTCGACAGCCTGTTCCAGCTTAGCGTAGATGAATTTGTGCTGCAGCAGAATGATGTGATCTTTAATAATGTAGAATACGGCCCTACCCCGCTTAACCGCTCCGGTAAAGGCTTAACCTTCCGGGCGCCTTCGCTGCGACTGAACAACGTAAGCCTGGAAGACTTGCTGAGAAAGCGTTTGAAAGCTACCAGCGCCGTGCTTTACCAACCCGGTATTACCTTCCTTACCAAAGCAAAACAACCCGTAAAAGGCAAGCCGCCGGTAGACAGCACCGCTATTAAAATGCCGGCGTTCTATCAAACCCTGCACAACCTCAATGAGGTGATACAGGTGAATACCTTCCGCATCGTTGATGGTAATATCCACTTCACCGCCGCCGGTAAATCAAAGACCACCTTACAGATCAAAGACATCAACACCGATATCCTGCTGCATAATTTCCTGCTCAGCGATTCACTTGTTGATATCAAACATGCCATGCCCAACCTGCACATCCGGCAAATGCAGGTGATATCGCCCAAAGCGGACATCACCATGGATAACTATACCTTTGACGGCACGCATCGTCATAACAAAGCTACTAAAGCAATGGTGTTATTGTCGAACGGCACACGTATAGCCCTGCAGGATCTTTACTGGGAAGTGTTCGACTGGGATGTATATCAGCAATCGAAAGATATACAGATAGATGTATTAAGAATAAGCACTGTGAATATACAGGCGCATCACAATGGCGCCAGGAAAGAAGCGCCTGCAAAAGATCTCCCGGTGATCCGTATTGCTAACCTGGACATTGGCAGCGTACAATTCAACCTTGAAGGCCCCGGTGAACGCAGCAGTTTCCTGGCAGATAAAATAGCTTTGAAAGATATGCGCACGCGGCAGCGCTTCTTTACCTGGGCATCGGCCACCGGCTTTCTTCACCACATCAGCCATCACAACAAAACAATGGATGTAGCCATAGGAAGGGTGCAGTTTAACGGCAACGGGCATACGTACATCACGGCTGCCGGCGCCACATTACATAACAGCAACGGCTATACTAAAATAGATCTCCCTTCTGCCGATATTCAAACCAACATGCACAGTACGGATTTCAGCAAAACGGTTATTCCTCAACTGGCGGTAGCTACTGCCACCCTTTCACACACCGGTATCAAAGGGAAAGATACCACCCAACTGGCAACACAGGTGAAGCTGAACGGCAGCGGTATTACCCTGCATAACGGTAAGCAGCCCCATTTGCAGTACGATGGCATCCACCTGGAGTTATCGTCCCTGGACTTTAGCCATACAGGTACACAGTTTGCCGTGCCGCAGCTGGAAATTCAATTGCATAAAGGAACATTACATAAAGACAGGTCAGGCCACCTGGCGGTACGTTCCGGCGTGGCAGTGAAATGGCAGGATGCACAATTATCCCTGCATCATGCAGATACGATGGCGCTAACACTGCAGCAATTATCCGGCATGTTTAACGATGCTGCCTTTTCCTGGAAACAGGGGCAACCACTGAAATGGGCGTCATTCGTTAACAATATCAGCATCAGCCAGGGCGGCATGCAATACCGCAATAAACAACTCCATGCCCATGCGGAAAACTTTACGCTGGATCCGGCCACCCAAACATTTCACCTGAACAATTTTGAAGTAACACCCAACCTTACGGCAGCAGAAACATTCCGCACCGCCCGCTGGCAGCGGGATTACATCACCGTGAAAGGAGACGCCCTACAGATCAGCGGTATCAATATGCATCACCAACCCGGCGACACTACTATTGCCATCCGGAAAATTACGGTAGATAATACGCTGCTTACTACGGCGAGGGATAAACGAATCCCGTTTGAACACGGCATAGAAAAGCTGATGCCTACGAAATTAATCCGGACCATTCCATTTGCCTTGCAGGTAGATTCCATTGTGATGCGGCAGTCGGCCGTAACGGTGAATGAATCGTCAAAGTCCACCAATAAATGGTCGGCCGTACCTATTACCGGTATCAACGCACTGATCACTCATTTTAGTAACACCTACGGCAACAGCGACAGCCTGCTGGTGCAGGCCAGCGGCAGGCTGCTGGGGAATCCCATCCGGTACTTTTCCTACCATGAATCCTATGGGGATTCTCTTTCCGGCTTTGCTGCGGAGAGCTACCTGGCGCCGATGAACCTGGAAGATTTTAACGCGGTGGCCATCCCCATGGCTGCTGTAAAAGTAAGACGTGGTTATGCAGATACCATCTTCTCACAATGGTCGGGCAATAAATACGCTACATTGGGTGTCATGAATTTCTACTACCGGCAGTTAAATGTGCAGGTGCTGAATAAAAAAGATTCCACGCGCCAGGGTTTCAAAGCCCGTGTGTTCACTTCGCTGGCAAATCTTTTACTGAGGAACAGCCATCGGCAGCCCACCCGGATGTTCTTTGAGCGCGACCGGGAAAAGTTCATTTTCAATTATTGGGTAAAAGCAGAAACTTCCGGTATTCTAACAGCCGTAGGTGTTAAAAAAAACCGGAAGTACCTGAAGAAATATAATAAAGTAGCAAAGAAATATTCCCTGCCTGAAAAATAGTTTATTCCCTGATAATAGCCAGGGCCCTGTCCAGCAGCTCGTCCTTATTTTCACGTATACCCTTCACCGTTGGTTCCATAACAATATCAGGGCCAATACCTATGCGTTGCGTTTCCCGGCCATCGGGGTAGTATACACCAATGCCGGTGAGCCGCGTTTGTATACCACCGGGCAGCCAGAAGAAGGACACATTTCCATCTGCAGCGGCGGTGGTGCTGCCCAGTACAACGGCGCGCGGCGCCAGCCGCAACGCCATGGTTACAAACTCCGCGTTGCTTTGTGTAGTAGCGTTTACCAGGATCACTACCTTGCCTTTGTAGTAGTCCTTGTTCTTTGAGCCGGCCTTCATTTCGCCTGTCATTCCGAACTGGCCCGGCTCCCGTATGCTTCCCATTGTAAACTTCACAAAGGGCTCAGATGATGGCAGTACGTATGGCACGAGCGACGTCAGCAGGTTGTCTGCCGGGTAGGAACGCAGGTCTATCACCATTCCTTTTGTATTTTTAAACGCTTCTCTTACCGAGTCCATTTGTGTGTTCTTAAACGTTCCCGGGTATACGTAACCCACCTCCTCACCGATCATTTTCCAGGGCACAACCGGTGGGTCATATATCACCATGGCCTCTTTATAAGTTACCGTGGGCACCGTTACGCTGCCGGTGGCGCCATTCCGTTCATAGTCGAGCTGCAGGGAACTGTCGCGTGTTTGAAACAGTGTGCGTTCAATCCTGTTCAGCTGCGTGGCATAGTTGGATGCAGGCGTAAGCGGCAGCCATCTTTTAATGATTGCAGGCATTGGTTCTTTATTGATAGCGGTAATGACATCTCCTTTGCGCAATCCGTATTTTTCGTCGCCTACTTTCATCACTACCGCTTTTTCTTCTGCAAACTGTACCCGTACCGCCAGGGTTTTAAATCTATCGCCACGGATCACCAGGTTGGGGCCCGACATACCTGCATGGGAATCGTGGATGGATGCAATTAGCCGCAGCATTGCAGTTTGATAGGCAGCGGTATCTGAAGCATTTACCATAGCGGGGATATATTCCGCCAGTTTGTTGTTCCAGCCTTCCGTGATCAGGTGTTTATAAGGAAAGTAGTATTGTATGATATTCCAGTAGCGATACAGCGCCAGCAGCCGGAAACCCGCATCGGGGTACGGCATGGTAGTGTATGCCTGTTCATTTTTAAAAGCAGGGTTACCGGCAGGCTCCATGCCCAGGTAATAGTTGAAATCGTCCCGGTTCAGTACCTCCACTTTTTTCAGCGATGCGGAGAGTGCGGGGCCCAATGTTTTTTCATCCGAAAGCCAGTCGAGATCCGGTTTGAATTTGATGGTTTGTTTGCCATTATGCGCACGCCTGGCTTCTTCCGGAACAGTGAGCCGGTTCACCCAGTGAAGCAGTACTTCATTCCTGGCTGTTTCACTGTTGCTGTTCAGTACTTCCGGTAAGATGCGGAACAATTCATAATCCCAGTTATATTCCCCGGCCATTACGGCGGGGTGATAATATTTCAGGAAGCCCCAAACTTTTCCCAGTACTTCCAGGTGTTTTTCCTGTAGCGCGGTGAGCGAAGGAATAGTTATCCCTGAGCCGTTGTCGAAGGCATGATCACTGTCGGCTTTAAACACGCGCAGTGGCGGTGCATCTTTCAATGGTTTTCCATCTACCAGTATTTCCAGGTTATCGGCCCATACTTTACCACTGCTGCTGTTAATGGCGCCTGCGTATACCGTACCGCCGCCATCGGGCAGGGAAAGGGTAATACTGTACTTTTGCCAGCCGGAGGTTCCCTGCAACTTCCGCTTCTGCATATTGTCCATTTTGTACACGGCGCCCGACCTGTTATCCACCCGCATGAACAACCCGCCATATCCGCCGGCCACTGAATCCAGCTTCAGGTAACCATTGAGTGTAACCGTTTTCCCGGCAAACGTAACCGGTACCCGTTTAACGGCGCAACCAAAATCGTGGTTGCCCGGTTTTCCCAATGGGGTGATACGTAAAGCGCCATGTCCTTCGTAACTGGTGCTGCTGTCCACCTCAAGGTGGTAATTACCACTCCAGCTGACCCAATCGGGAGGCAAAGCACCGGTGGGATGCTTACTTTCAAAACTTCCGTCGAAGGTGGCAGGAAACTGGGCTGCAACCGGAAGAGATAACGCAAACAATAGTACAAGGGGCAGAAAGCGCATAAGGAAAAAGGATTTTCTGTTTTAAATCTTCCTTTAAATTAACCCGTATTTTTGTATGCTAAAAGTTAAAGTGTGGGCTTGATTATTTTACGGCTTGTATGGTTGCAGTTACTTCATGGTTACTTTCCGCATACTTCTCCGATACTTAGGAGTGGTGTATGTGTGGTACTCCCGATACTGTCCTCATACTGTCCCCATACTGTCCTCATGCTCTCGTAATGCTCTCCCCATGCTCTCCTCATACACTAAGCCCCTGTAGCGCCTAACCAATTCCGGCAAAAAGCGGCAAAAACGGCGGGTTTATTTTCCCGGTATTTTCCCGGCTCGTAACTTCGTATTGAATAAAGCAAACCGGCATAAAAGATTAAATACTTTACCCTTCCCCGGTTACAACTTTTTATCCGACCTTTGTTACCCAATTTTAAGCGATTATGAAAGTTTGCATTGCTGAAAAACCAAGTGTGGCAAGAGATATTGCAGAAGTGATCGGTGCGAACCAACGCAAAGACGGCTACTATGAGGGCAATGGCTACCAGGTTACCTGGACTTTCGGACATTTCTGCACCCTTAAAGAGCCGCACGATTACTACGAGCAATGGAAATTCTGGCGGCTGGAAGATCTCCCGATGATCCCTCCCAGCTTTGGTATCAAACTGATTGAAAATTCAGGTGTACAGAAACAGTTTAAAATTATAGAAACCCTGGTGCAGGCCTGTGAAGAGGTGATCAACTGCGGGGATGCCGGCCAGGAAGGAGAACTGATACAGCGCTGGGTGCTGCTGAAAGCGAAATGTACTGCGCCCATTAAAAGGCTGTGGATATCATCACTAACGGTGGAGGCTATCCGCGATGGGTTTCAGCAGCTGAAAGCGGCGGAGCAATATAATAACCTGTATGCGGCAGGCAGCGCACGCGCCATCGGCGACTGGCTCCTGGGGATGAACGCCACCCGCCTGTTTACAAAAAAATTTGCGCAGGGTAAAGTGGTGTTATCCATTGGCAGGGTGCAAACACCTACCCTGGCTATGATTGTACAGCGGCAAAAGGAAATCAATGCCTTCGTATCGGAAGACTATTGGGAGCTGAAAACCATTTACCGGGAAACGGAGTTCACCGCGGCCATCGACCGGCTTAAAACGCCAGATAAAGCTGCCAAAGGGCTTGCCTATCTCAAGGAGCACCCTTTTGAAGTAACTTCTTTCGAAAAGAAAGACGGGAAAGAAGGCAACCCGCGCCTGTTCGATCTCACCGCCCTGCAGGTAGAAGCCAATAAAAAATTCGGTTTCTCTGCAGACGATACACTGAAATATATCCAGAACCTTTACGAGAAGAAACTGACCACCTACCCCAGGGTAGATACCACTTACCTCTCGGAAGACCTGCACCCGAAAATTGCCGGCATCCTGCAGGACATGACGCCTTACAGTGCGCTTACGGCACCGCTGTTGGCGAATCCTATTCCCAAACTGAAAACCGTATTTGATGATAAGAAGGTAACAGACCACCATGCCATCATCCCTACGGGGCAACATCCCGGCGGGCTTCCGCTGGAAGAAAAACGGATCTACGACCTGGTAGCCCGTCGCTTTATTGCCGCCTTTTACCCGGAATGTAAGATCTCGAACACTACTGTACTTGGTAAGGTAGGACAGGTGCCTTTTAAAGTAACTGGTAAACAGATCATAGAACCCGGCTGGAAGGAAGTATATGCCAACGATGTAAAGGAGAAAAAAGAAGGGGAAGAAGAAGAAAAAATACTGCCTCATTTTGAAGTAGGTGAAAGCGGGCCGCATACCCCGCGCATCCACCAGGGTAAAACCTCTCCGCCCAAAGCCTTTACAGAAGCTACTTTGCTGAGAGCCATGGAAACCGCAGGTAAACAGGTGGATGATGAAGAAATGAGGGAACTGCTGAAAGACAATGGCATCGGCCGGCCATCTACCCGCGCCAATATCATTGAAACACTGTTCCGCAGGAAATATATTGAGAAGAAAAAGAAGAATATTTATGCCACACAAACCGGCATTGATCTCATAGACACTATACAAACTGAACTGCTTAAAAGCGCCGAACTAACCGGGCAATGGGAACGTAAGCTGCGTCTTATTGAAAAAGGCGAATACGCAATGGATACGTTTAAAGATGAACTGATACAGATGGTGGTAGATCTTACCAAAGAAGTAAAAACCGCCAGCTACAAATTCATCACCATTGCACCCGATCCGCCACCCGTGCCGGAGGAAAAAGAGAAACCCAAAAAAGAGCCGAAGCCTAAAAAGGTAATTGTAATAGAAGAACTCCAATGCCCGAAGTGCAAAGCTCACCCGCTTAAAAAAGGGAATACTGCTTATGGTTGCGCCAATTTCTCGGCATGTGGCTTCAAACTGCCTTTTGAAATACTGGGCAAAAAGCTCACAGAAAAACATATCACCGACCTGCTCACCAAAGGTAAAACCAGCAAAATCAAAGGCCTTAAAATTCCCGGTAGCGATGAAGAACGGGAAGGCAAACTGGAGCTGGGAGCGGACTTTAATGTAACCCTTTCTTAGTGGAGCGGATTTTGTCTGACTCCGGATTAAACTGATTACGCTGATTACGCTGATTTGATTACTTTGGATTTAAAATGATTTGGGGAGATTTAAGCGGATACTTTCGCTTAAATCTCCCCAAATCTTTTAAAA
>JBCNPS010000202.1:0-11073 GCA_039593235.1 Chitinophaga sp.
CTTTTGCTTTTAATAAGGTTACAGTAGCAAACTCTACAGGTTTGTTGCCCGACTGGGTTATTTGTCCGGCTACTTTCGGGGCTGTTTGCGCAAATGAGGTCAAAGCAGTAACTAACATACTCATTGTTAATGTTATAGCTTTAAAACTTGCTTTCATATATGGGTGATTTAGAGTGTAAATGTTTGACGATTCAGATTTCTTTAGTTCTTTGGTTTATATACTACAGTAGTTAAACTACTACAGTAGATCAACTACTACAATGTAAAAGTAGGTATTATGTATTACACAGTACATAGCATTACACAAGCGGTCTATAGATAGGGACGAATGGTAAAAAGCTATGGAACCATTAAAAGACGACTGGGGGAAATGAATGTTTCACAGGGGTTAGGGCTTATTTAAATAATGGTGTTAAAGGCGGATGGCCGGTATTATAGGAGGACAAATGCCTTTTACTCAGGGGACAGGTCCCAAAGTACGATTCATCAGCACTGAGTAGAAAGATGGGAATTAATGGTGTGTGGGGAAAGGGCAAAGCTGCTTATATGGCCCTGGAGGCCCTGTGAAAGAAAAAATGGAAATCCGCAGTACCCGGGAAAAGACCAGCCGGGAAAACCGTTAGGAGAAGTAGTTGGTAAAAACGGCTTATATTATATAGATATAGAGGCTTGTAATAGCGAAGGGAAATTAAAGACCATTCGTGAAACCAGTAATGCCGGGAAAAGCTGGTTGGTCAAAACAACTTACATTGGGGACATCCTGTGATAGAAAGTGGAAATCCACAATAGCCGGGGAAAGACCCTGCTGGTGCATATGTGGCGGCCGGTAATCAAAGGAACTTCTTTCATGATTACCTTACCTGCCGCTCTGGCCACCGGATAGGCAAAGAAGTTCCTTCCCGAGGTTTGCAGAATAAACCGGATTTTTTAGGGAGATATCCAACGGGATCATCTCCTCTTTAATTCAGCCTTTCATCAACCCTGATAATTTTCCGGTAACCGGACTTACGGCGATGGTGGTAATAATTCATACCATACGCAAATACCATTGTACATAAAAGCACCAGTAACATGGAAAGTGTGTTCTTTAAACCTAATAAGAGTTTATCAATCGATAGCATTTTACCGGATAAAGAAGCCGCTGCAGGTGTCCAGCGGGTAAACTGATCTGTACGGGGATTATAATCGGCGTAGCGGTTTCCGGGTGTGAAACGGGCGGCGGCGGCTATCACTGCCAATTGGCTCCTGATCTGTTCCAGCTCCGTCACCTTGCCGATAGCCGTGAAACAGAGCGCCCCTTTTCTGCCCAATAACCTTAGTTCATAATTCAGCATGGGCGTTTCGTTCTTTCCAAAATGTAAAATACGGGCCCAACACAGGGAGTGGTTGTCTTTATTATAATAAGGAGTAAAAGCCCAGTCCATACCGGATATTGGCCCGGCCCCTTTTCCACTTCGCAAAATATTTTCATTCTCCAGCTCTTCTTTCATCTCCCCCAGTAACTTCATGTAATCAATTTTCCGGATCTCCGACTCCTCCATAAAGCCCGACGGCTCAAAGGAAATTACAACACCTCGGAAGTCTTTATCCATAGGCCCCATCCTGTCGGGCAACAGCACGCCCAACGTGTTCGGATTTTCGGGGTTACCCCACAGGTGCTCCACAAGCACGCGGCTTTGCGCAGCATCGAGCAGCCGGTAACCTTCAGGTACATTCAATATTGTACCCTGTCCTAACTCTTGTTCACCTGCTTTATAACAAAAGGAAGCAGCCACCATTTCGGAAGAATCCAGCTTATCGTACCTACTGAGACTATCCTCCCTGGATAAGCCCATGGTTTTAAGGCTGACAGCTAAGCAACTAAATACAATCAAGCTGCAAAAGAACGTACGCATAACAGTAATTAAATAGCCCAAGGTTATTTACCAGCCTAACAAACAGGATAAACCGCTATAAAATATACAGATAATTATTGAGGCAATATTACAGACACATAATGCTGCTATAACTCTAACGAAAAATTAGTACTTAAATCAAAAAGTGTCAATAACACGTTAAATACATTTATGGCTGCTCCAGTTTAAGATCGTCAAGTATATGCGGAAGCTCGCTTTGCAACATCTCAAAAAATTCCCGCTCCTCCTTACGTATATGCGCTTCCAGGCTACATGCCAGCACATCCATCGCAGCATCCATATCAACGCTGTCTGTGAGGGTGCTATACATACGGGAAATAATCAGGTGTTCTTCCTGCAGCTCCCGGATCATGGCGTCAATTGCTGCGTGCTTACCGGCACACTTTTCAAAAAGGTATTCCTCCTTTTGAATATGTGGCACCATCAGTTCATGGAATACTTTTACGATATATTCAAACCTTGCCTGCGTTTCAAGGGGAAATCCTTCATATGGCGCGGCATCTTTTTTCAGATAGCGGCATACAAAAAGGAGACGCTTGTGCTCGTGCGACAAGGGCACTAATGAAGTGTGACGTTGCATATACTAAATCAGGAAAGCTTATTTGCGGCAGTATTATTTTTACGATAGACGCCAATTAATATAATACCGGCAATAACCAGGAGCGTGGAAATAATTTCGGCCTGTGTTGGATGAAACCCAAAAATGTCATACCTGGTATCTACCCTGATCTTCTCTATAAAAAACCGCTCCACTCCATTTAATATCAGGTAGATGCCAAAAATAACACCGGGTATCTTTACTCGTTTACGAATAGCCCAGAGGATTCCGAACAACACCAGGCAAACAATAATTTCATATAACGGTGTAGGATATACGGCAATTGGCAGCACTTTACAATACTGGCCGTCACAGCCGGCCATTTGTACGCCTTCTTTAATAACATTGTGCGGATAACCATAAGCGAATAACCAGTCAGGCAAAAATCCCAGTGCTGCCGGCTTCTCAAACGCGGCGTGCGGGATCTTCTCCACTGCTGCATATTGCTGTTGGAAAAAACCTGCATTTTTCTGCACCATATCCTGGAATGTGGCAGGCGCCATTTTCACGGCATGGCCGGTACTGGCATCTATGGCATAGGCGCTGTTGTAAATTCCCCAGTCGCCATCACCGGCAAAATGACAACCCATTCTTCCTATGGCATAAGCCAGCATCAGCGCAGGCGCCGCACTGTCTATCAGCGCACGGATATTGAATTGCTTTTTACGGGCATAACTAATGATCACGATGGCGGCCACTATCAGCCCACCGTAGAAGGTAAGGCCGCTGAAAGAAAGTAAAGCGCCGATGGGATCCTGTACAAAATCACCCCAGTTTTCGAGGTTGTGGAATATTTTGGCGCCGAGTAACCCTGCGATGGCTGCCATTACAATAATGTCCGGCACGCGGTGGTGCGGCATTACCAGCACGGTTTCTTCTTTAGGTTTCGGAAGTGCCTGTTTCTTTTTTGTATAGTATTTGTATCCCGCCATGGCTGCTGCCACAAGGATACCGGCAACAAAGCTGCCCTGCCCGGAGAATACAAACGACTGTAAATCCTGGGAAGCGGTGTCCCATTGAAAAAAGATCCCAAGGATCTTGTATCCTATTATGAATCCCACTACTGCGTTTCCAATCAGTTCCCCCTGCGATGCAGGAAGCCCGGTAACCACTTTTTCAGGAATACCTTTCAGCAATCCGAGGGCTTCATAGCGTTTGAGTTCACGCGTTAAAATATAGGCGCCGGCCAGGAAGGCGATCGCAACAAAAAAACCAAATGTCTGGAAAATCTTTAAAAACGGGATCTCTACGCCAAGCAACTCTCTGAACGCGTAATATAGATTAGGATACATAGCCGAAAAAAAATTGGTGATCTGAATCTTCCTATGAACAAAGCCGAATTTAATCAAAAGGAAAATCAAACCACCAAAGTACGATGCAATTTCGAATTTCTAAATTGGAATTTAGAAATGTGAATATTTAGCAATACTGTTCAAAAGCGTCAGCCAGGTTTGCAGCAATCATTTGTGCAGAACGGCCTTCAATCATATGGCGCTCGATAAAATGCACCAGTTCACCATTTTTAAACAGGGCTATCGCCGGAGAAGAAGGAGGATAAGGCATCAGGTGAGTACGGATCTGTTTTACCGCTTCACCATCAAAACCTGCAAAGCTGGTAGTCAGCCTGTCTGGTTTCTTTTCGCTGTGCGCCACTGCCAGCAATACACCCGGACGGGCTGTACCTGCAGAACAACCACATACAGAGTTGATCATTACAAGCGTGGTACCTTCTTTCTGCAAGGTGCTGTCAACACTTTCCGGTGTCAGCAATTCTTCAAAGCCATTATCTGTTAATTCTGCCTTCATTGGCATTACAAGTTCCGCTGGATACATATAATAAGAGTTTTTTCTGTTTGTATTTTTTACAAAGTTAGTCATATGTACCCAGAAAGTAAAAAAATGGATATTGAAATAGACTTTTTGACACAGAGAATACAATTAAAGTGACACAATGTCACAATCTGTAACCTTTTTACTAACAAAATAGCAGTTTTTATGGCATGGTATCCCATTTGATCTGTACCAGGCATCAAACAATAAAATTGATTTCACACTAAAAAAAATTTATAGAAACTATGACACACATTAAGTTTAACCACAGCCCGCTTCCCAAATCATTTGGTGGATTAGTAGAAGATATTCTCAATGGAGGATTAAATAAGTATGTAAAGGATGATTTTCTGACCAACGATTTCTTTACCACCCATCCTCCGGTAAACATTGTTGAAACCCCGGAAGCTTTCGTTGTAGACGTAGTAGTTCCAGGCTTCTCCAAAGAAGACTTTAAGATCAGTGCAGATGATAAAGCAATTACCATCAGCGCTGAAAAGAAAGCAGAAACAAAGAATGAAGGTGATAAACAGGTACGCCGTGAATTTAGCTTCAAATCTTTCAAACGTTCCTTCACTATCAGTGAATTGGTAGATGCAGGTAAAATCAATGCAAAGTATGATAATGGAATCCTGAAAGTAACCCTTGGCAAAAAGGAAAACAAACAGGATGCCCCGAAAGAAATAGTAGTGGAATAAGGGAAGCAGGCTTCCTGCAAAGGAAGTCGGCTATAGTAACATGAGGGTTTAAAAGGGATGCCTGTAAAGGCGTCCCTTTTTTTGTGTATAATTCACACGAACGTTGAATCTTCTATTGTTTATTATACAATAATTTGCCTGTCTAAGCACGCACTCATGGCAAAGCGTTTTCCAAAAGGCTGGTTATTCATAAAAAACATTTACCAGGGCACTGAAAAAGCAGTGATCGGTAACATGCTTCTTTATACAGAAAATACATATGAACAGGCGAAGATCAAACTGATCTTTGATTATGCTTTCTTTTATATCATGCTGTTACTGAGCTTCCTGTTTGTAAATATGCTCAGCAGAAATACGGTAAACATGATCATTATCCCCATGATCATCCTTGACCTGGCGGTTTGCCTGCTATTGCTGAGAAAAGGGATAAGCGCCAGAACCATAGGATTGTTTGGGTCTTTTTCCACGCTGGTACTTCCTATGCTTTCTTCCTTCCTGAACAGCCAGGATCTTGGCCCTAAATACACGCTGATATGGGTGATGAGCATCCTCATCTGTTACATCACCGTAAACCTGTTCACCGCCCTCATCTGGAGCCTGATCCTTTGCACCTACCTGATAATCGTTGCATGGATCAAGATCAATAATGTCGTAATATTTGTAACTCCCGGTTATTCATCTGCCTCTCAATACCTGGCTAATCCATTTACGGTAGGAATGTATCTATTATTCTTTATCAGGGCGCTGGGCCAATACTACCGCAATATCATTTCCATGGAGCAAATGAGAACAGCCGAAAAACAAAAACAACATTTGTCCCTGATCAACCAGCACCTCACCAAACAGTTCCTGCTGGTGAAAGGTTTTTCCGCATCAGGGAAAACGGCTATCATAAAAGGAGAAACAGATCTGCTGGAAAGCTGCTTCAGTGAAATTGAAAAGCATTGCGGCTCAGCTATCGACTACCTTAATGATTCCCAGGGGAAATAATACCTACACATAGGTGTTATAAAAGAATGTTGCCCCATTAATATGATTCCTGTTATACTAATATCTAAATATTACCATTTGCATTTTTTCCAGGCATTATGATAATAAATTCATCATTCTCCAGTAAATCAGGTAAAAAACAGATTAGAAAAAATTACAACTTTTAGGGCTTACCCATACCTTATGATAGCACTATCTTTGGCGCATCAAATATTCATCTCCTATTTTCCTTATGCCGATGAATATCATCTAACCTATGCCATGATAGGGCTTTCAGTAATGGAAGCCTTTTTTTATCATACTGAGAGAAGAAAAAATGAAAAAAATAAGCCCCCCGAATAATCGGGGGGCTTTCAGTAGGATTACTAACCCATTTTTTTAATAACCCAAAATTTTCAACATGCTCTGGGCGGTTTGCTCTTTGGCGTATAACCAATCTTTCAACTGCCCGTTCTTGTCGTATCCCACAATCACATGTTTGGGTGAAGGAATAAGACAGTGCTTGATGCCGCCGTATCCGCTAAGCTGGTCCTGGTAGGCCCCTGTATGGAAAAATCCGATGTACAGTGGCTCTCCCGACGCCTGTTGCTTTGGCAGGAATACTGCGTTAATATGTTCTTCAGATGTATAAAAATCGTATCCATCGCAGGTCAGTCCACCAAGATGCACCTCCTGGTATTCCTGGTCCCATTTATTAATTGGCAACATCAGGAACTTTTCCCCGATCCCCCAGGTATCAGGTAAAGTGGTGATGAAAGAGCTATCGATCATGTACCAGGACTCCCTGTCGTTCTGCATTTTCTCCCCGATCACACTATAGATCACTGCGCCACTTTCTCCAACGGTAAAAGAACCAAACTCCGTGTAAATATTAGGTACAGGTACCTTGTTCTTTTTACACATGCTCTTAATGTTGGCCACAATTTCGTTTACAATATAGTTGTAATCATAATCGAAGCCCAAAGAGTGTTTGATGGGGAAACCACCGCCAATGTTGATGCTGTCCAGTTCAGGGCAGATCTTCTTCAGCTGGCAATAGAGATTTATTACACGGTTAAACTGGCTCCAGTAATAAATATCATCCTTGATCCCCTTATTCATAAAGAAGTGCAGCATTTTCAGCTCAAACTTCTCATTCCCTTTTATTTTATCAACATAGTACTCGAGGATATCACGCGGAGGAATGCCCAACCGGGAGGTATAAAAGTCAAAGCTTGGCTCCTCTTCCGCAGCTACCCTCAACCCGAGCTTTACCTTGTCCTTGCTCCTGATATTCCGTTTGTAATCTTCCAGTTCCTCCTTGTTGTCAAGCACCGGGATCACATTCCTGAACCCGCTATTGATCAGCCTCGCTATTGCCCTGGTATATGCCTTGGTTTTAAAACCATTACAGATCACATAGGTTTCCTTATTTATCTTCTTGCGCTCGTATAATTTATTGACGATGTCAATATCATAAGCAAAAGAAGTTTCAATATGTACCCCATGCTTCAGGGTCTCCTCCATAATGAAGGAGAAATGCGAACTTTTGGTACAGTAGCAGTAGAAGTATTCACCTTCGTACCTGTTTTTCTTAATGGCGTCATGGAACATTTTCTTCGCCTTGTTGATCTGCATCCCTATTTTAGGAAGAAAGGTCAACTTAAAGGGCGTTCCATACTTGTCGATCAATGCCTTTATATCCAAACCATTAAATTCCAGGTAGTTATCTTTTACTTCAAAGCCCTCCTGGGGAAACTCAAAGGTTTGTTTTACCAGGTCTGTGTAGGTGTTGTTCATTTAGTACTGCAAATGAATTTTAGGAATTAGTAATAGAAAAAAATAACAGGATAACAATCCATTTTTCCCTCACTGGGAAACTCCTGGTTTACACACCTACGTCAGTTCGAACCCCAGCAAAATAGGTTGCAAATCTAAAGATTTTGTTGATTGCCACCTTAATTTTTTTCGGGAGGTAACCGCTGGAAAAGCTCAATTACCTGGGCAAATATACAAACAATTACAAGTCAACAAGTTAAATAATATAATTCAGCTATTTTACCCCTCTTTTTTCAATATTTCCAAAGACTGTTTTCCTTCACAGAAAAGCAGGTCAAGAATGCTCAATCCCGGAATAAAACCGGTGCGTTCCTGGAACACCTGGGTATAACCGGGCTCGCTTTCCGTTACCGGGCCCGGCAATATGCTTTCCCGGGCATCTGTTACACCGGACACTACCTTTTCGTAGCTGTCGGTATAGATCACCGGCATCTTAATGCCGAGTTTGCTATTCGTCCATTCGAAGCAAGCCATGTTCCAATCCATTAAAAAATGGAATGGTTTTTCAAACAAGCCCTGCAGATCCTCTTCATAATATTCAAACCAGGGGGAGCGCCTGTAAGCAGACACCAGCGTTTTCCAATGCAAGCCCTGCCATTTCTCTTCATTACTGATCCTTACATCCTTCATTATCGTCCGTTGATTCTTTCCTCTCGCCAAAGGCACGCTTAAAATCATACGGCCGTTTGGCCCGGCAACGTAACAACGGTTCCTGTAACTAAGCTTTTGATAGTGTTCATATTTCTCAATCTTTAATATATCATGCTTTACTAAAGCTTTGTATGAATCAATTGGTGGAAAATATTGAGATTCAATCAATAATATCTTCTCTTTTGCATTCTCTGTCATAATGTCAAAATTTTGGATGCAGGTGTCGAAATTCCGTTTGTTTCACCTGGCAATCACTTATACCAAAGTACTTAACAATTAATTTTAAGTAGATGAGAAACAATTCATAGAATTATTAATCATATGCTAAATAAATTAGCACATCTTATTTTCGGTAAATGATCACCGAAATGCAAAAATACTAAAGAAATTAGTGAGTTTTTTGCCCAATTTTAGCGGGCTCTGGAAGGAAATCGAAGATAATATTTTTTTATAAAAAAACACTTTATTTATATGTGTTTTATGCCTCACCTATTAACCGGGCTCCCCCGTTTTGAAAATCACCTCCGTTAAAAGTTTCCCAATTCATCCCCGATTTTTTGATAACTAAATGCTTTGCTGTAGGTTTACAAAAATTAAAATACCTGGTCAGCCGATGAAAGTGTTCCGATTATTAGCCGCTGTTTTTCTTATCTGGGGAGTAGCAAGCTCCTGCGAAAAAAACAAGGATATTCAGTTTGTGAGGGTAGCCGGTATCAGTATGGATGAGTTAGGTATGTCCAAAAGTATTGTACGGATGACCCTGGCATATTATAACCCGAACAACTATCGCCTCCAGTTAAAAGATGCCAACTTCGATCTGTTTTTTGACGACACCCAGGTAGGTCACTCCCTCCAGGATACCACCATTTCCATCCCCGCAAGAGACACTTTTTACTTCCCGGTGAAACTGGAAGTAAATATGGCCAACGTATTCAAAAATGCCCTCAGCGCATTCGCCAATAAAGAAGTAACTATTAAAGCCACCGGCAACTGCAAAGTGGGTAAAGCAGGCATTTTTCTTCCTTTCCCGATAAAATGCGAAACCCGGCAACCACTGAATTTCTTTTAACCCTGCTTCAATAATTCGATAATTTCCAGAATATGCCCGCTTTCGCTGATACTCCTTAGCGGGGACAGCCGTAATGCTTTTCTTACACTGTTCAGATCTTCCAGCAAATTACCTGTAAGCATATCATGTTGCCTCGCTGCCTGGTAAGCCAGCGCTGTTTTAAGCGCCGATGCTTTTACACGGAAAGTATGCGGGCTGTAACGCCCCGGATGCAAATGGATATAATGGGCCTTATCTTCTGCCAGCCGCAAAATCCACACAGAAGTATCCGATAACACCATTTCTGCATAACCGCCGCTTTTCGCCAGAAATGCCTCATAAGCCGCCCTTGTGTCCACTCGTGCCGATCTTAACTGCGCCCTTATTTCACCGAAAATGGCCCCCGGCGTCAACAGACCGGCGTACATGTCCATCTGCGAGCCCCCAAGTGAAAGCAGGCGCGTAGTTATCCCAGCAGGATCTGATTGAACAAGCATTTGCTGAAGTGCAGAAAAATGATGCTTTAATGGATTAAACAGTATCGGAATAACAGTAACCTTTAAAGAATGAGCTTTCAGGTATGTGTATAGAGAAATCATTTTGCCATCGGCGGCCTTCCACAGGAAATTTCATCTTGAGGGAAACCAGACAGTCCAGGGTTGCATAATATTCCCCATATCCGCCCCAGGTAAGGGAACCGGTCCCTATAAACACAACCGGTAACAATTCAGCCTTTGGTAAACCGGCTGGCCGCCGCACACCAAAGGCTGAAACAGTATAATTAATGCTTTTTCTTCGGATCCATTCCACCGCCATCTTCCGGCTTCTTGCAGCAGGTAGGCAGTTTAGCGTAAGATTCAGGATTAGCAGTCACATTATCTGCATCGTAACCCACATTGGCAATACCGGTTTTGATATTCTCAATGTTGGTACGGTCGGTATAGTACTTTACCGTTGTAATATGCTTCTTGAAATCCACTTTCACAGACTGAACTCCCTCTTCATGCGACATATACCTTTCAATACGGTTCTTGCACGACTCACACTGCACTGTAGGCGTGCTGATCTTCGCTGTTTCCACAGCCTTCTGCTTTTGTTGAGCCATTGCCGCGCCAATACCGGCGAACAGGAACAACACTACTAATTTTAGGATACGCATAGTTGTAATATTATAACCCGAATATACAAAAAAAGTGATATGCAATTTTCACTACTTACCCCACTGATCCGGCGCGCTTCTCCAGGCCTGCAGTGTGGCAATTTCATCGGCAGATACAATCCCTTTTTCTTCAGCAAGCGCAATCATAGCGGAATAATTGCTGAGCGAGTAAAACGGTACACCCGCCGCCTCAAAAGCCTTTACCGCTATATCAAAACCGTAGTTAAAAATAGATACCATACCTATTACTTCACCACCAGCCTCACGTATAGCCTGTACTGCTTCCAGGCTGCTTTTACCCGTTGAAATCAGGTCTTCTATTACCACTACCGGCTGCCCGGGCTGCAATACGCCTTCAATCCGGT
>JBCNPS010000203.1:0-11044 GCA_039593235.1 Chitinophaga sp.
TTCGTACCAATATGATTGTGCTTACCGACAAAGGGGCTATCCATCCTTCGTATAATACCATTGGCGGCGTAACGTTGGATCAGAATGCCCAAAGCGGCGGTATTACACAGATCCTGCCTGTAGTGGGAGAGAAATCACTGCTGGTAGTAGGCACCTTTACGAAGTTCGATTACCGGGATGCCAACCGGTTTGTAAGAATTACTTATCCTTAAAAACGCTATACCCCGGTTACTGCCGGTACCTGCGTGCATGTAATTACCATTGAATGCGCGTGGGTACCGGCAGTGATCATTTATGAAATATTCCTGCTTACCCCTTTGTTGAATTTCTGATGATCAGGGAAGAAGGAATTACCTGTTGCTGCTCCTGCAGCGGGAAGCTGCTGCTTTTCAATGCTTTGAAAAGTACGGTGGCGGCAGCATGCCCCATGTCAAAGGCGGGTTGTGATACCGTGGTGAGCGACGGTTGCAGGAACCGCGCAGTGCTTAGGTTGGAGAAACCTATTACCTGTATATCGCCGGGAATAGCCAGGGATAATTCCTCACAGGCCAGGTATACGGCGGTGGCCAGTTTTTCGGTAGTGGCAATGAGGCCGTCGTAATGATTTTGCTGTAAGGCGGTTTTCAGTAACTGCCGCGTTTCGGCAGGTTCATTGGAGCAATAAAGGATGCTGGCATCTGTAAGCGGAAGCTGGTGATCGGTGAGCGCCTGCCGGAAGCCTTCTGCCCGCCTGTTGCTGATGGAAAGGTGCCGGGATGCCGATAGCAGGCCGATATTACGGCATCCGCCGGCAATGAGATGCGTAGTGGCGTTATAAGCCGCATTGGCATCGTCTGTAGTGATCCTGGCAGCTGTTACTTCTTCACATACCCTGTCGAAAAATACAACCGGGATCTCTTTTACCAATTGGGCCAGTCCGTGCGCAGCGGCGGCAGTTTCGGTAGTTACAGAAATAAGCACGCCGTCTACCCGGCCGCTCTGGAAATCTTTTAAAATAGCCTGTTCTTTTCCAAAACTTTCATGGGTAAGATAAATAAGTACATGGTAACCTTTTTCCTGTGCAACAGACTCTATGCCATTGATCGCTTCTGCAAAAAAACTATCGGCTACTTCAGGGATCACTACGGCAATGGTATGGCTGGATTTCTTTCTCAGGCTGCTGGCATAAGGATTGGGCACATAATTCAGTTCTGCGGCGAGCGCCAGCACCCGCTGCTTTGTTTCTTCGCTTATTTCATGACTGTTACTCAGCGCTTTTGAAATGGTGGCAGTAGATAACTGCAATCTTTCCGCAAGCATCCTGATGGTGACGTTTTCCATATACGGCCGTGTTACTTAATCGGTTAAGTAAATAAAGTTATTCTATTATGCGGAAGATTTTTAAAAAGATCGCATATTTAGAGCAGGATATTTTCCTTTATTTCCACGAACTTTTTAAAATCTGATATTATGGATAACGTTAACGGGCAGCCGAATCCTGCACCACTTACTTCACTGGATCAGTGGGAGGATGATTTACTGGAGAGATATCCGGATCCCGCCAATATCAACAAGGAAAAAAACACTGCCGAGTTCCGGAACTATGAAGCGCCTCCCCGTGATACGGTGCGTGAATTTTACCGGTTAAATCATACTTACCAGTCGTATGCATTTGTGAAAGAAAAGGAAAAGGAATTTTTGTCTTTTAATAAAAGAGAGATGTCTGTATGGGATGCCTTCGATTTTCTGAATCAACTGGTAGACGACTCCGATCCGGATACAGACCTGGACCAGTTCCAGCACCTGTTGCAAACATCTGAAGCCATCCGCGCCGATGGCCATCCCGACTGGATGGTGCTCACCGGTTTATTTCACGACATGGGCAAGGTATTAT
The DNA here is from genome assembly GCA_039593235.1 of Chitinophaga sp. Lineage (GTDB taxonomy): Bacteria > Bacteroidota > Bacteroidia > Chitinophagales > Chitinophagaceae > Chitinophaga. Next base: position 1,874 of record JBCNPS010000203.1, read on the forward strand.
GTCTTTTTGGTGAGCCGCAATGGGCAGTAGTAGGCGATACCTATCCTGTAGGCTGCGCTTTCTCCGATAAGATCGTTTTCCCCGAATTTTTCAAAAATAACCCGGATATCAACAACCCGGATTATAACACAAAATATGGCGTATATGAACCTAACTGCGGTTTGGAAAATGTGCACCTGAGCTGGGGGCATGATGAATATATTTACCAGATCATGAAGGATCATTTGCCCGAACCCGCCCTGTACATGCTGCGCTATCACTCTTTTTACCCGCAGCACCGGGAACATGCCTACGATCACCTGATGAGTGCGCACGACCAGGACATGTTTAAATGGGTAAATCTTTTCAATCCGTATGATCTGTATTCGAAGAGCCCTACTCCGCCGGACTGGAAAAAATTAAGACCCTATTATGAAGACCTGGTAGCGAAATACCTGCCATCTACTCTGAAGTTTTAGACAGTGATATTACGGATTACCGGTAAGAATGCGGCTTGTTGATGTGTTCCCGGTAATCCTTTTTTTTGCATGCCGGAAATTGTTATATTATATCCAGGTATTTCTACCCACGTTAAAAAAACTGCTGATCAACCGCTCCACTTATGAGTAATCAACTTGTGTTCAAAGACTACCTGGTATTTGCATTGTATTTTATAATTGTTGCTGCCTACGGATATTGGATCTATAAAAGAAAGAAGAAGGGAACGGTAACTGCTTCAAAGAATTTTTTCCTTGCAGAAGGATCGCTTACCTGGTGGGCCATCGGCGCCTCCATTATTGCTTCCAATATTTCCGCGGAGCAATTTATAGGGATGAGCGGAGATGGTTTTTTTGTGGGTATAGCGGTATCTGTGTACGAATGGGTAGGAGCCGCCGCGCTGATCATTGTGGCGGTGTTCCTGATGCCGGTGTATATCAAAAACAAGATCTACACCATGCCCCAGTTCCTGAAAACCCGCTACAACGAAACGGTAGCGTTGATCATGTCTGTATTCTGGTTGTTTTTATATGTATTTGTTAACCTCACTTCTATTCTGTATCTGGGCGCCCTTGCCATTAACGGGCTACTTGGGGGCGCCTATTTTCATGAGGTAATGGTGGCACTGGCTGTTTTCTCCGTAATCATTACACTGGGAGGGATGAAAGTAATTGGTTATACCGATGTGATACAGGTAGGGGTGTTGATCATTGGGGGGCTTGCTACCACCTGGATGGCGCTGACGGTAGTGAGTGAGAAATTCGGATTGGGGAAAGATGTGCTCGCCGGGTTTAATGTATTGGTACGGGAAGCGCCCGATCATTTTCATATGATGTTGAAAAAGCCTGCTGCCGGTGCGCCGCAGGATTATGTGAACAAGTATCTTATTCTTCCTGGATTTGGTATGTACATTGCCGGGCAGTGGATCAGCAATCTTAATTACTGGGGTTGTAACCAGTATATTACGCAACGTGCGCTGGGAGCCGATCTGCAAACCGCGCGCACGGGTATTTTATTTGCCGGCCTGCTGAAAATACTGATGCCTGTAATTGTAATGCTGCCGGGTATTGTGGCGTATGTATTGTACCAGCACGGGCATTTGCCACAGCTGGAAGGCGGGCAGAAAGATGGCGCTTACGCGGCCATTTTAACCTTGCTGCCAGCTGGTTTAAAAGGACTGGCCATTGCGGCGCTTACGGCAGCTATTGTGGCTTCACTGGCGGGTAAGTCCAACAGCATCTCCACGATATTTACCCTCGATGTTTATAAAAAATATATCAATACCAAAGCGGATGAAAAGCAGCTGGTATGGACCGGCCGGCTCACCATTATTGCAGCTATCGTTGTAGGCGTGTTGTTTACCTGGAACGATGTGCTGGATATCGGCGGCGCCGGCGGTTATACTTTTGTACAGAAGTATTCCAGCTTTATCAGCCCCGGGGTGTTTGCCACTTTTATTTTAGGCATGTTCTGGAAAAGGACCAGCGGCGCAGCCGCCATCGCCGGGATCATTACCGGCTTTGCTGCTTCCCTGTTCTTTAACCAGGTGGCCGTGAGGATCTTTGGTCCTGAAACAATATTGTATTCGGCTTTCCACAATGCAAACGGGGAGTATGAGATCCCTTTCTTTATCAGCCTTGGTTGGTCTTTCCTCACTACTGTACTGGTAATGGTGGCTATCAGCCTGGCCGGGCCGAAGGTGAGCGCCAAAGCTTTTGAGCTGGACTACGGGATGTTTAAGCTGAAACCTTCTTCTGTGATTTTAATAGTAACGATATTACTGTTGTTGTCCGTTATTTATATACGGTTCTGGTAGCGGGTTTGCTGTTTGCTTGTTATTTTTATTATGGTATTTTCACTACCACTTTGCCCAGTGTTTTGCCGGAAGACACCTGTTCATGCGCTTTAGCCATTTCTTCAAACGCATACACCTGCGAAACATCAGAATGCAGCACGCCCTGTTCCAGTAATGCAGCAATGGATCTTATATCCTCTCCGCTGGAAACTACGGATAACCGGTGCGTATATACGTTTTTTGCCGCTGCCTGCTGTTTTTGTTCATCGCTGAAAAATACAAGTAAGCTGATCACGCGTCCGCCGTTCTTTACAGCAGCGAGGGAGCGGTCCAGGTGACCAGGTATGCCCAGGGAATCGAGCACAATGTCTGCATCTGTTACCACCTGTTCAAATGCCTGGCTGTTGTAGTCGATATGCTCATCGGCGCCAAAACCAAGTACGGCTTCTTTTTTTGCAGCAGAGGAAGTACCAATTACGTAAGCGCCGAAATGTTTGGCTATTTGTACGGCATAGTGGCCAACGCCGCCTGCCGCCGCATGGATCAGCACTTTATCGCCTTTCTTTATGTGGCCATAGGTAACCAGTGATTGCCACGCAGTGAGAGCGGCCAGGGAAGCGGCAGCAGCAGCTTCATAAGCGGTGTTGGCCGGTTTCAGCGCCAGGTGGTTTTCCGGGGCGGCCACATATTGTGCATAGGCCTTACCATGACCGGGAAAATTCACCATACCAAATACAGCGTCGCCTGGTTTGAACTGTGTTACCTCCCGGCCAACGGCAGTTACTTCTCCCGCAATATCCCAGCCGGGAATAATATCTTCGCCATCTTTTGGTTGCAGTATTGCCTTAAGGGCGCCTTCATTGTTGCTTACAAATGCATCCACCGGGTTAATGCCTGCTGCATGGTTACGTACCAGTACTTCGTGGTCGTTAATAACCGGATCAGGAATGTTCTTTATCTCCAGGCCAGTTTGCTTTAATACGATTGCTTTCATATCCTTGTTTGTTTTTTTGTGATTTGATGAATCAAAATTCCAATAAATTTGCAGGTGTACCCTTGTACGGATCGGGGTACATTTTGTACAATCATAGGTTATGGAAGTAGTTAATCTGTATAAGCCGTTTGATATTATGTATATCGAGGAAGATACGTGCCCTATGGGGCAGCACCGTATCAACTTTTTTGAACTCGTATATATCGTGAAGGGTACGGGCGCCTTCCACAATAACCAGCATACTTTTTCCTATGAACCGGAAAACCTTTTCCTGCTGATGCCGCAGGATGTGCAGTATACCCGCATAAAAAGCAGGACCGGCTTCCTGTTTATCCGTTTTAACGGCATCTACCTGGAAGCGCAGCGTACGGGTAATACGTATAGTAACCTGGGCGACTGGGCAAGGAAACTGGAATTTATCTTCCATAATAATTATCATTTCCCCGGCTGCATTTTGCAAAACATGGATGATAAGCCAATTGTGCGGGCGCTTGTGAATGCACTGATGCTGGAGTACCCGCGGGAACAATCGCTGCGTAATGAAGTGGTGCAGCAGCTGGTGAATACCATTATCACTATTGTGGCGCGCAATGTATCGCTGCTTACGCCCGAAAAGATCCCGGTTAGCAGTGAAGTCTCCAACGATATTCTCAGCTACATTCACCAGAATATTTATTACCCGGAAAAGTTACGTACTGAAAAGCTGGCCGCGCAGTTTAATATCTCCCAAAATTATATCAGTGAATATGTGAAGAAGTTAACGGGAGAAAGCATACAGCGCTATGTTACCAATTACAAGCTGAAGCTGGTGGAAACACGCCTGGAGTACAGCGATATGCGGATGAGTGAAATTGTGGACGAACTGGGCTTTACAGACGAAAGTCATTTGAACAGGACTTTCAAGAAATATACCGGCATTAACCCTACAGAATACCGGAAAAAAATGTGGGCCGAGAAAAATTACCGGCCGGGGTTAAGCGGCTGATCACTTTTCACCGGCGCTTACATGGCCAGCAATACCGCCACATAATGACAAACAGCCGCTGCCAGTACCAGCAAATGCCAAACGGCATGTGTATAGGTATATTTGTCCCAGATATAGAAAATTACTCCTATTGTATATAGTCCGCCGCCAATGGCCAGCATAATGATCACCGGCAGGGGGAGGCTGTCGAAGAACCGCCGGCCGCCAAAGATCATGATCCATCCCATCAGCAGGTAAATGATGGTAGATACAATATCATATTTCCCCGTAAACCAGGTTTTGAATAATACTCCAATCAGTGTGAGCCCCCATAGGATGGATAACAGTGTAATGCCAAAGGCGTTATTCATATATACCAGCAGGAAAGGGGTATAAGTACCGGCTATTAAAAAGTAAATACTGATATGATCAAATACCAGGAACAGCTTTTTTACCGCCAGTTCCTGCGAGAGGTGGTAGATAGTGGAGTTGGTAAACAGCAGTATAAAACAGAACGTATAGATGCAGGCGCCTACAATGCCCGGTGTATTATTATGTGTGGCGGCAATACCGGCCAGCATGGGCAGCGCACTCACCCCGAAAATGATCCCCAGCCCGTGTATCAGCCCGTTTACGATTTCCTGTTTACGGCTATACCCTTTTTCATTCATTACAACTGCCATCCGGTCAATTTTTCTAATGTTAACAGCTTCCTGCATCCACCTGCAGTATCCGTACAAAAATAAGTTAATATTGGCTGGAACCGGGATCGAGTTTATCTATTGAGATATAAAGGGATTCGTTTTACCAGGGGGAGTTGATTCTCAGCATAAATAAGCGTAAGTTAGACCACCAATATTTTTCTTCAAAGCACTTCAATCCTGTGGATACGAACGAAATAAATGAAGCCACTATTAAAGAGGCGCTGAAACGCGGCGACAGGGAAGCGCTGGGTTTGATGTTCCGGCTGTATTATCCCCGGCTGCTGGGGTATGCCTGCAAATTTGTGACGAAAGAAGCCGCAGAAGATATTGTGCAGGATGTGTTCATACAATTACAGCATAAAGGCGCCGCCGGCGATATCCGGCAAACCCTGCAGGGCTACCTATTCCGCTCCGTTCATAACAGCTGTGTGGATCATTTAAGACACCAGATGGTACATCGCCGCTATGTAGATGCCACCCTTACCGCCCTTTCCCTGGAAGAAGCAGCCTGGTACGACCCCGAAAAAGGCAGGCAAAGCCTGGTGCTTGCCGCCGGCGATGAAGAGGTACAGGAGGCGATAGGGCAGCTTCCTCCAAAATGCCGCGCTATCCTGGAGCTAAGGTATAAAGACGGCCTGCGGACCAGGGAAATATCCGGTATTATGGGAATATCGGCCCGTACTGTAGAAACGCAACTTTATAAAGCCATGAAACAACTCCGGTCAAATATTAAAAAGATAAAGATCCTTATCTGGTCGCTGTATTGATCCGCTTCCCCGGCCGGTCAACTTTTTTTTTATCCACGTACGTAGAATTGATTTACTCATCCGTCTTTATATTATCATGGAAGAACAAGATTTTGATTATAACCTCCTTATCGCGTTTATTGAAGGAAAAGCAAATGCCGGTGAAAAAGAGCAGGTACTTGAATGGCTGCATGAGAACGAACAACATAAGCAATTGTATTTCCAGGTAAAAGACATCCTGGATTACGCGGCTGCTCCCGGTATCACTGCGGAGGAAACAGACCTGCGCTGGCAGCAGGTTGCCGCCAGGTTAGCGCCGGCGCCGGCCAAAGGGAAAGTAGTATATCCCTGGTACCGGGTGGCTGCTGCAGTGGCGGTATTAATGATAGTGGCAACGGCAGTATTATATATATGGTTTCCCGCCCGTCCTGCATTGGTAACGGTTACCAATACCGGGGCCGCCCCCAGGGCGGTAAGACTGCCGGATAGCAGCGAAGTATGGCTGTTGAACGGGAGTGAACTGAGTTATACGCCCCGCTGGGAAAAAGAAAGGGAAGTAACCCTGAAAGGCACCGCTTTTTTTGAAGTAAGCAAACATACAGAACATCCTTTTACCGTGAAAATGCAACAGATGAACATCGTGGTACTGGGCACCTCCTTTATTGCCAACAGCAGCGCCACCACCGCTGCCGCCGCAGTAACAGACGGTATGGTAAAAGCGGTATTGCCAGGGAAAGAATGGACGCTGAAGCCCGATGAAGGCGTTTTCTTTGAAAACGGGAAAAGCAGCAAACAGCTGGTACACGGCAACTATTACCGGATGATGAAGGCAGGCTTCTTTGATTTTAATAACACCAGCATCGGGGAAATTGCGGAAATTTTACAGGTGGTGTATGGCTACCAGGTAACCGTACGGCAGGAGGAAGCATTGAAAGAATATAGTATGAGCGGACATATGGCTATCAGTGACGAAGAAAATTTACGCAAAGCCATTGAAGTGATTATGCGCGTATCGATCATAAAAAACGGACAACAAATCATTATTCAACCAAAATAGTAATCAGCAATAAACGAATGAGTCAGGAACAATGAACCTTGAAAAGAAAAACCAAAATTAAAATCAGATAAATCAAATCCCGTTATGAAGAATTTGCTTCCACTTACGTGGGGACTGGCACTGCTATGCCTGGCTACCAACGTGTTTGCCGCAGACGACGGCTTACGGCAGAACTTTGCCGCCAACAGCCATAACAGTAATGCATATACGCCACCAGGCGGCGGTTTCTCGCGCGATACCCAGCTAACGCTCAAAGTGGCGCTGGAAGAAATATACAGGGTAAAAGGGATCCTGTTTATTTATAACGACCGGCAAATAGAAGGCATCCATTTTCCCAGCGAGTTACTGAAGCTGGAAATAAAGCCGCTCATCACTGCCATTGATAAAATACTTACCGGGCATCAGCTGCGTTGCAGTAAGCTCAACAACAAGCAGTATCTTATAGTGGCCTTATCAGAAAAAGATGCGCCTGCCGCGCAGCTGGCGGAGCAGCCCCGTAAACCTGCGGTGGTTATTTCCGGCAATGTAAGAGATGGCATCGGTAACCCGCTGCCGGGTGTTACCGTAAAGCTCAGTCGCTCCGGTAAAGGCGTTATTACCAATACCGCCGGGCATTACTCCATTGATGCGGAACCGCTGGACACCCTGGAGTTTTCCTTTATCGGGTATAAAAAACAGGTGCAGCCGGTTCGTAACCGCCTGGAAATGGATGTTACCATGGAAGCAGAAGAAGGAGGACTCAATGAAGTGGTAGTAGTAGGCTACGGTAAGCAACGTAAAATAAGCCTTATTGGCGCGCAAACAGGCGTTAAAATTGAAGAGCTCAAACAACCGGTGCGTAATCTCAGCACCTTGCTGGCTGGGCGCCTGGCAGGTATTATTGGCGTGCAGCGCAGCGGTGAACCAGGCTACGACGATGCGCAGATCTGGATCCGCGGGATCTCTACTTTTACCGACAGCCGACCGCTGGTACTGGTAGATGGTGTAGAACGGCCTTTCTCCAATATTGACCCCGAAGACATCGAAAGCTTTAACATCCTCAAAGATGCCTCTGCTACCGCTGTATACGGCGTGAGAGGCGCCAACGGCGTTATTGTGATCACCACCAAAGGTGGTAAGGCACAGAAAACGCAGATCAATGCCGACATCAACAAAGGCATTACCCAGTTTACCCGCCTGCCACATTATGCGGACGGGGTAACGTACATGAAAATGGCCAACGAAGCCACCACCACCCGCGGCGGTACCGCCCAGTATTCCGATGAGGCCATCCGTAAAACCGCCAGTGGAGAGGATCCTGAGCTATACCCCAATGTGAACTGGATCGATGAGATTTTCAGGAAGAATGGCAGTAATAAACGCGCCAACCTGAATATGCGCGGTGGCACAGATGTTACCAACTACTATGTTTCGCTTTCTTATTATGATGAAATAGGATTGTTTAAGAGAGATGATCTTGCCAAATATAATTCCGACATAAAATTTACCCGCTACAATTTCACTTCCAACCTGAATATGAGGGTCACTAAAACCACCCGTCTTGAATTTGGTGTACAGGGATATATCGGTAACGGCAACTACCCCGGAACAAGTACAGACGCTATCTTTGACGCGGCCATTAAACTGCCGCCCATTGTGCATCCTCCCAAATATTCAGATGGCAAAATAGGTGGCCAGCGTACCGGCGATGTTACCAATCCTTACGACCTGCTCACCCAAACCGGTTATACCACTGAATTTCGGAACCAGATCTTTTCAAACATCCGCCTCCGGCAGGATCTGGGCTTCCTCGTGAAAGGGCTTTCCTTTACTTCCATGTTTTCTTTCGACAGCTACAACCTGCATAGGATGGCCCGCAACAAAACGGTGGATAACTGGATCGCCACCGGCAGGGATGCAGATGGCAAGCTGATATTTGAACAAACCCGCATCGGAAGTAATTACCTGTCGTATGCCAGGAGCAACGGCGGCAACCGGCAGTTCTATACCGAAACAGCCCTTAACTATGATAACACCTTTGGCAAACATCGCGTTGGCGGTTTGCTGTTGTATAACCAGAGCGATAAGATAGACGCCTTCAAAGATGATTTCATTGGCTCCATCCCGCGCCGGCAGCGCGGCCTGGCAGGAAGAGGCACTTATTCCTGGAACGATAAATACCTTGCGGAAGTAAACTTCGGCTATAACGGCTCCGAAACATTTTCGCCCGACAGGCGCTATGGATTTTTCCCCTCCGCAGGTTTAGGATGGGTGGTATCCGGTGGAAATTTTTTCCAGCCGGTCACGAACGTGATACAGTTCCTGAAGTTCCGCTTCTCCTACGGCCTGGTGGGTAACGGCGAGATCCTTGATGGCGATAACATCCGCCGTTTCGCCTATATCCCCATTGTAGCATCTACCACGGGCTATACTTTCGGAAAAGACCGTAACAACA
>JBCNPS010000204.1:0-11028 GCA_039593235.1 Chitinophaga sp.
GAGCTTTAAATATTTTTTCCCCTGGTTATAGTGGTTCCAGTCGCTGCCGGCAGCAGACCTGGCAGTTACCCCGCCGGGAACGATCACGTACCTGTACTGGTAACGTTTATCCGTAGTCGTGGTACTGATGGGCGCATTCGCAATCAGGTCAATAGCGCCGGTATACGCCACGAATCTCACCAGGTAGCCATATTCATCTACATACGGTAACGGTTGTACGAAGGAGGTGGCGGCGGTACCAAGATTGATGTATACATTGATAGATGCGTTAGCGAGCAAAGGCGCTGTTAACTTTGGCGCATCCAGGCTGGCGCCGTAGATAATAGTATTAATAGTACCATTCTGGTTCAGGATGGTATCTGCCGGTGCAAAAGCTACATCCTGCCAGGCGGAGTAAATAACATTGGCGCTGCCTGCTGCACCTGAATCACCTTTGGGACCGGTGGCGCCGGGTACTCCCGCAGGACCCGCGGGACCGGCAGGTCCGGCCGGGCCTTGTTCTCCGTCTTTGGAGCAGGCAGCGAAAAATAATACCACCGCAGTGATCAATGCATAGGGCATAAAGCGTGTAACCTGTTTCATAATGACAATTGTTTGTTTTGTTTTTTTATTTAATAATGAAAGATGAAAAAGTTAATGGCGCTACCATACGTTCCGGGGACAGGTATCTCCATACTTGTTACCCAGCAGGAAACCGATCATGATCTCATGAGTGCCCTTGCTTACTGTATTAAGGGAAGACGCCGTATAGTCGTACGAGTAGCCGATGTTAAACTGTGAACTGATGTTAACCCCAAACATAGCCGCCACCCCGTCGTTCACCCGGTAGGATGCGCCCAGCCAGAGGCGGTCGCGGTACATAAACCGGGCGTTGATATCCACGCTGAAAGGCATGGCGGTGATCATTTTCAGCATCACCGATGGCATTACATTCAGATCGTCGTTTATCCATAGCCGGTAGCCTGTGGTGAAGAACAGGTGCGGTACCAGTTTCCCGCTGTAAACAGAATCGCCTATCACTTTACCATTGCTGAACCCTATCTCCTGGGGGATGATATTCTGTACCGACAAGCCGGCGAAATAATCTGCGGAGTACAGCCATAATCCTGCATTCACTTCGGGTTTCCATTTGTTCAGTATGCCGGAGCTGCTGCCCAGTACGGGGTCGGAAGGGTCAAAGAACTCCACGCGGCTGGCATCGAGGCTCACCTGCTGCATACCGAGTCCGATGCCGGCGCTCACACTGGTGCGGGGCGACAGGTTAATATGATGCGCATAAGCGCCGGTAACGGAGAAGCGGTTTAGCGGACCGGTTTTATCGTTCAGCACCGTGAGCCCTACACCCGGATGCGGGGGCGGCGTAGTGTAGTCCTGCCAGTAGGCCTTTCCCCGGGGATTGCTTCCTTCGGGGTCAAAGCCGGTGGGCGAAGCCGTACTGTAATCCGATTTACGCAGCGGCCCCTGAAGGGTCATATACGTGGTTACCGGTGCCCCTTTCATCCCTACCCATTGATGCCGGTGACTGAAGCGCAGGTCCCAGTAGTTTTCAATACCAGCCAGCGCAGGGTTGATGATGAAAGGATTCATGATATACTGCGTGTAATGCGGTTGTTGCTGTGCATGGGTAACCTGCAGCAGCAAAACAAGCAAACCTGTGAGCACAATGTTTTTCATGGATCGGTGATTTTGGGTTAAACAGCCGGGCTGTTACTTTTTGATGATGGTAAATGCCGTTCTCCTGTTCTTTTGTCTTCCTTCCGGGTTGTCACTGCCATCTTCCAGGGTATTGGGCGCCACCGGTTGCGTATCGCCGTAACCTATATAGGTAAGCCTGGATCTGTGGATGCCTTTGCTTACGAGATACTCCACACAGGTTTTTGCACGGGCTTCCGACAGGCGTTTGTTAAAGGCAGATTTACCTTTGCTGTCCGTATGCGCGCTGAGTTCTATGTGCATATCCGGGTTGGCGGTGAGCAGTTCCGCGAGCTTATCCAGGGAAGGAAATGAACCTTCCTGCAGCGTGGCCTTATTGAAATCGTAGTACACATTTTCCAGTACCACCGGCGCTTCCGGTGTTACCAGTTTGGTAAGACAAAGCACCGGTACCGCCATGGCAGTGGTATCTTCATTCAACGGAACGGTGATCTGTTGTGTGTTAGACGTATAACCGCTGGCGTTAGCTACTGCTTTCAGCGGGAGGAAGTCGGGCACTGTAAAAGCGTAACTGCCATCGGCGGCAGTGGTGTGCGTATACACCACTTTGTTGTTCACCGTATCAATTACATTAACAGCAGCGCCGGCCAGCGGTGTATTGTTATCACAGGATACCACGATGCCGCTCAGTTGTTTCAGCGGACGGTTCTTATGTACAAAGAACAATTCCAGGCAACATTCCGCGGCACGATCTGTACCCAGCAATACATCATCCAACAAATTTTTATTATTACTCCTGCTGGTAAAATAAATATCATCTTTTACGGAGTTAACCGGGTAACCCATGTTCTCCGGTATCTTCCAGGATCCTGGCTTTCCTTTACTGGCAAAGAAATCATATCCCCCCATACCAACACGGTTATCTGCAGAAAACACCAGCGTTTGCGTAGCGGCATGGTAAAACGGGGCCTGTTCGTTACCGGCGGTGTTGATCACATCGCCGAGATTACCTGTTTGCAAAGGTTTCCCGGATTCATCGAGCGTGGCATACCATAAATCAAATCCACCGTAGCCATCGGCCCTGTCGCTGGCATACAGTAATGTTTTACCGTCTTCCAGCAAATAAGGTTGCTGGGTATTATTCCCCGCTGCATTCACCATGGCGTCCATGATCACGGGATCGCTCCATTTGTCGCCGTTTTTATGCGATACATAAATGGCAGATACTTTTTTGCCATGATCAATATGCCAGCGGGTAAGGAACAACAGTTCCCCGTTGGGCGATAAACAGGCCGCGCCCTGGTGTAATCCCTGCGGCTGGTCCAGTTGCAGCAGGCGGATATTGGACACCTGCCCGGCTTCATAATCGGCCGTGTACAGGCGGTTGATATAGGTATGATTTTTCTGGAAAGAACTATCCGGCCTGGTAGAAGTGAAGATAAGGCGATTGGCATTGCTCCACAGCGGCGCATAGCTGGCGCCGGTGGTGTTCAATGCAGGCGGCGCCTTCTTCACGCTGTATTCCGACAGGTCTTTTTTATCCAGTTGCGCTGTAATAAATTCCAGGTTCTGTAATTCGCGTGTAGCCGCTTCCGTGAATTTATCTTTGGCGGTGTAGTTATCCAGGAAATTTTTAAACGCCTGGGCAGCTTCCGAATATTTAGCAAGCGCCCGCAAAGACACGGCATAGTAGTAAGGCGCCAGTGGAAAGCCTGCGTTATCCAGCTCCATCACCGATTCATAGTAAGGCGCTGCCTTGCCGTAGTTGTGAAGGTTACGGTAGCTCTCCGCCAGTTTATATACGGCCTGCTGCTCGCTGCTCACCTTTACCGTTTTATTCTTTACTACAGACACAGCTGCATAAGGTTTATAAGTATCCGGCTTTATCGTTTTGGTACGTGAGCCCAGGTATTTTTCATAATAGGTAGCCGCCGAATTGTAGTCTTCTTTACTGTAGTACTGATCTGCAGCCTTCAGGTAGTTATAGGTAAACTGTGCATTCGACACCAGGCCGGCTAACAACCATGCGGAAGTAAATAGTATTTTTTTCATGAGATCGGGTTGCTTTTAAATGTTGATTACAATCGTGGACAAACAAATTCTACATCCGGTGTTCTTACCGATCTGCGGCCTATGAACGTGAGCGATATTTCAAAGCTGTTGGAGCCATGCGCCATTTTACTGAGATCAGAAGTATTGATATCATAACTGGCGCCCAGCATCATGTTCTTATAAATAAAACCAGCATGTGTGGTGATGGCATCTTTGTACCGGTAATTCACGCCCAGCAGGAAATCCGTACCGGCGGCGGCATTCAGCTGCCCGTAGGCGCCAATCATTTTCTCCTGCGCCGGCCCCTGCTGCATGAACAGGAAGTTGGGCGTAATACTGAGTATTTCCGACAGCGTTAATTTTACGCCGCCATGTACATTGAAGCGCATAGGAAAACGGGCATCTCCTTTGGCGCTGAACTGGTCTTGTGGTTTGGTGAGATGTATCACCGAGAAACCGCCGTAGATATTAAAGTTCTTCCCGGGCGTGGCATCATAATAGAGCGCACCTGCGCCGGCATCAAAAGAAGCGGCGGAATTACGGGTAAGTACATCTGACACGGGGTTACCGGGATTGTAGCCGGTAACAGGATTCCATTGCTCCCCATAGGTGAGCTTGGACGGATCGAACCTGCGCTGGATAAAGCCCAGCTGCAGGCCAAAATTTAACTGGTGATAATGGGAAGCATCCAGTTTCACCCCTGTATAAGCGGCGCTTACATACGCGGTGGTGTAGTTATAGCCTCCATCGCCGGCAGTTTGATTTAATACGCTGGCGCCTATATTAATATTCTTTGCCGTGGGTATTTCCCCGCTCACACCGTATGTTTTAAACGGGCTGATGTTTCCCCACTGGGTACGGTAAATAGCCGATACCCGGTAGTCGCCGTCAAACACGCCGGTAAGCGCAGGATTTAACCACGACGGATATACGTAATACTGGGAAAAATGCGGGTCTGCCTGCGCCATTAACCGGGTACCGGCGCATAGTGTAGCAGCAAGGACAATGAAGGTTGCAATAATGGTTCTCATCTGCAATACGGTTTTATGTGAATGATTTACTTTACCTGATAATGGTGACATATCCTGTTAAAGGCGTCATGCCTTGCCTGAGCCTGATCACATAATAATAGGTGGCCAGCGGCAGCTGGTTGCCTTTAAACGTGCCATCCCACGGAACGCTGTAGCCGGTGGAACGGTACACCCTTTGCCCGTAGCGGTTAAATACTTCCACGGTGCTTTCCGCATAATCAGCCAGGTTGCTGATGATCCAGGTGTCGTTCACACCATCTCCGTTGGGAGAGAAAGCATTTGGCGGCGCTACGGGTTTCAGCACCTTCACCGTCATGGCATCACGCGCCACACAGCCGTGCTTACCGGTGGCGGTGAGCGTGTAAGTGGCGTCGTGCATGGCGGGTATTACCGGCGACAGCAACGTAGGATCGGGGAAGTCGGCAGCCGGATCCCAGGCAAACGTAAGGTTCACGGAATCGTTGGCTACCGGCTTAAAGCTCACGATGGTACCCTGCGCTACTACAAAGGAGGGTCCGGCATCAATGACCGGCTGGAGGTATACGATCACCTTGCTGCTATAGGCAGATGATCCGCAACCCGACTGATTTGCTACCTGCAACTGCACACTGTATTCACCAGGTGCGGTATATTTTTTTACCGGGTGTTGTTCTGTAGAAGTAGTGCCATCGCCAAAGCTCCACTCCCACTTATTGATAGTACTGGTAGGATCTGTACTCTGATCTGTAAATACATTGTCAGCGCCCTGGCAAAGCGTGTCGGGCGTTACTTTAAAGGAAGCCACCGGCTGACCATAAAACGCGCTTAACGTTTTTGTAGCGGAGTCTTTACAACCATAAGCAGTAGTTGCTACCAGTTTCACATCAAACGGTCCGAAGGCTTTGTATTGCCAGGTAGGATCTTTTGCCGCCGAACCTGCACCGCCGTCGCCAAAGCTCCACTGGTAAGAAAGGGACGACTTATCTTTTACTGTAGTGAGATTGGTAAATGCAGCGGTACCATCAGGCATACATACTTTTGCGGGCAACGTAAAATCTGTTACCGGCAGTTCATGCACGGCCACCACGGCTTTGGCGGTATCGCTGATACAATTATGATCACTTACGGCCACCAGCTTCACGAGGTAGCTGCTGTCTTTCTGGTAAGTGATGGTAAACGGATTGTTATTGGTGTTATTCCGCAGTGTACCATTTGCCAGGTCCCATTTCCAGTTGGTGATGTTACCTGCGGAGATGGTAGACTGGTCCGTAAACACTGTATTCTGGCCCAGGCACAGGCTTGCTGTAGCCGCAAAGGCTGCTGCCGGTTTTGGAAATACTACCTGCGTGGTGGAGATGGAATCGGTACAACCTGCATCAGTGGTAAATACATACCATATGGTGTGCGTACCGGCGCCTGCCACCGCTGGTTTGAAATTACCTGCGGAGTCGGTACCCGGGCCGCTGTAATAACCTTTACCGGCCACACCGTTTTGTATGGAAGCCTTGCCGATAGCTATAGTACCAGGCGTATTCACGCAAACGCCGTTCAGTGCGGCATAAGCCAGTTGAGGTTTCAGTTTAAAGGTAGCCGTTACCGTAGTATCTTTCGTACAGCCTTTATCGGTAGTTACGCTATACTTGATACTGTAGGTTCCAAACTTCGTATAGGCATGCGTGGGATCTTTAGCTACCGATGTATTGGGATTGGTGGTAGTAGCATTGGCATCGCCAAAGTTCCAGGCATGAGCGCTGATGGTTTGCGCATCCGGCACGGTGGCCCCGCTGGTAAACTGTACCTGGCCTCCCACCGGCAGGCAATCGCCGGGATAGGCGAAGAGCGGGCTGGGTTTGGCATACACCGTTATGGTTTTGGATACGGTGTCGCTCACACAACGATCGCTTACTTTTACCACGTGTTGAATGGTGTAGGTATTGTGATCCTTGTAGGTGATCGTTTGGGTTGCCCCCGTGGTGGCGTTCAACACGGAGTCGTTGCCAAAATTCCAGTACCACGATTTCAGCGGCGCCGTGCCACCATAGGTGGCGTTATCGGTAACTTTCAATACCCCCGCCTCGCACAGCGCATCCAGATCCGTTGTAAACGTAGCCACCGGTTTTGCCACAGCGGCCACCTGGAAGGAGGTATCTCCCACACATCCATCTCTCGAAATAACAGTCAGCTTTACAGCAGCATTGCCTACAGGAAATACCTTTCCTACCTGCATACCACTGTCTTTCACCGCACCGGAGAACTCCCACTGCCAGCGGTCTATCAGCGGATCTTTCAGGCTGGTATCTCCCTTAAAATAAACCGTATCCAATGTACAACCCGTGTAGGCATAGGTCATTACCGCACGGGGCTTTCCTTTTACCGGTATGGTGAATCCTACCTTTTCCGTGTTGTTACAGTTTTCAATGCTGGGATGAGTGGACATTACCGGCACATCGTACTCTCCTATTGCACTGAACTGGTAAGTACCCGGCAATGAATATTTATAATAGGTGATCCCATTTACCAGCACGGTGCCGGTGCTTACCGGCGCATTTACCGTTACGTCTGCATTAGGTGTAATAGCGGCACCCAGCGTGCTGAGCTTCCATACCATTTTTGTAGGTTGGTAGGCCATTAAAATGGATAGCTGCACCGGCGTATTGGTGCAGGTAAAATCATTGGATGTTTTAGAGGTATCATACGTGTTATGAATAGATCCTATCGCATTCAGGTTATTGATCAGCGTACCTGCATTGTAGCCGTAGCTTTCCACGCTGCCCACACCGTAGGTTACAGCGGTAAAAGCGGAATCGCTGCTTACAATACATTGCGCGGGCGTGGCCGGCCATCGCTTCACCACCACCGTATACCCGTTGAGGTTAGGATGCGGGTAAGAGTAATCGAACAAGGGGCTACCATCTATCCTCAGCGAGGTAACGCCCGCCGTTGGAATGATCATGGTGAGATAATTCGTTTCTATAAACTCACGGTCGTTCCGGTAAAACCCGATCCGTTTGATGGCCTGTTCTATAGGGCTCAGGTATACCATTTCCGGATCTCCCAGTCCGCCGGTATTGCCACAGGCGCCGGAGGAAGACATGAACTGCGCTACCAGCACCGGTTTATCGGATTCTATAAAATCAGCGGTATTGCTAACAAACTCATAGTAGGAATTGGCGATCAAACCGGTAAGGGTAACGCCATTCCTTTTTACTACGGTGGCAGGATCTTTCACTACTACTTTATAAATATTATACTGCAGGGCAGATGGCAGGTCATCTTCAGAAGTAGGCGCGGTCAGATAGCGTTTACCCCATGCCTGGAAGGGAAAGATCTGCTGGATATTATTATCCCCGCTGCTGTTGGAGTTGTTGCAGGTAATAGCTGTACGGCTGCTGCCGGAAAATACAGCTACGGGATAACACTGGCCCATAGGGTTACCGATGGATTTGATGGTAGTACCTGTAAGCTGTCTTCCAACCCCGCCGCCCTGTGAGGCGCCTACCAGCTGGTAAATATCGCCGCGGTTCAATGTAACGGTGAAGGGTACACCGGGAGGGCGTCCGTTACGGGTTAGCACAGAAGGTGTAATTTCCACCACGGTATTATTCTGGTTGGCAATTACAAACATCCAGGAGAAACAATCATCTGCATAGTTCTGCATACTGTTCACCGAAATGTAAGAGTAGCCCCATGTTTCTTCCGGCATCAGCATAGTAGCCCCGGAAGAGGCGCTGCCATAAATATGCGCATAGGCAACAATGGGTACATTACTTTGTATGTGAATGGATTTGCCGGTGAAAACACCTTCACCACCCGTGCCGCCAAAAGAAGGCGGCAGGGAATACAGGCGTGCATCAATAGCGCCTGACTTAGGGATCAGGTCGGAAGCAATCACCGTATTGGCCGGTATACTGTAAGTGCGCGTCCACGCAGTGCCGGTAATACTCACCGTAACAGTAGCAGGTTGTTCAGCGCTTAAATACAGGATCATTTCCTGGCTGTTGCTTTGTCCCATTTCCATGAACTGGTGATGTCCGTAGCCCACCCAGAAATCCTTTCCTTTGTTGGAAAGGTTCTGGGCGTATGCAACATTGGCTACGAACTGAAACAGGATCAGGGATATGGCAATGCAAAGCTGTTTACAATATGTTAGTTTGGTTGACATCTGCTTCAATTTTTCATCTTGAAATGATTATTGTTTGATGATCATCTTCGACGTCGTTGTACCATCTTCAAAAATGGTATTCAGCATATAAGCTCCCCTTTGGATATCCTGTACATCCAGCTGGTTATTTTTCCCGGAGCCCGCTACCCGCTTAACGGTTTTACCATCCATCGCATACAGCACCAGTTGATGAATGGATTTCCGCGACTGTATAGTGAGGGAGCTGATCACGGGATTGGGATATACCTTCACGGATCTTTGCAGCATCAAAAGACTGTCTATATCCTGGCGCATGGGCCGGGTAGTTGCATTGGCACGGGGCCAATGCAACATCCAACACCCAATGACAAACAGTAACAACATCGCTATGCTTACTTTTTTCATAGAACTGCTTTTTAGCGGATCAGGTTAATCACTCCTTTCTTCTCTGTTTTACTTCCGTCGGTAAGGGTAAGATGGCATACGTAGATGTATACGCCGGAAGGCAATGCCTTTCCTTTGTAGTTGCCATCCCATCCGGTGGACTGATTATTGGATTCGAATACTTTCTCTCCCCACTGGTCGAAGATGGTGATGTGCAGCGTTTTGATGATATAGCCGTATACCAGCAGCACATCGTTCTTACCATCGTTATTTGGAGTGAACGTATTCGGGATATAGATGCCATCCGGTAAAGTTTTACCTTCTGCAGGCAGTGATGTTTTATCTTCACAACCTTTTGCACGTACCATCAGTTTCACTGTTTGCACCGGCTGCAACCCGCTCACGATGTGTACCAGTCCTTCCCTGCCGGAAGAAGGCAATGTCCAGGTGGTACCGCCATCAAGAGATATTTCGTATGCCGTAGCATTGGCTACCGGCTTCCATTTGAAGCGGATCATGTTCACGCCTACGCTGTCTACCGTTACTACCGGCGTTTCCAGTACCGGCAATACATGTACAATGGCTTTTGCGCGGGCAGGTCCTGGACATCCATGGGTGAGCGTTTCCAGGTAGTAGTTGCCGTCGGCAGCAATGTTATTGATCGTGTAGTCGTTACCGGTATGCAGCAGGTTACCGCCCGATGGGGCATCGTACCAGTTGTACAGTACGCCGGGTTCAGGATCTTTGGCAGACAGGGTAACGTCCGTGCCGTTACATACCGTCATGGAGTCTTTCACTATCCGGGCTATAGCGGGCGCATATACTTCCACTTCCTTAGTGGTATCGCCTACGCAGCCTTCTGCCGCTACAATGCTCAGCTTCACTTCTTTGATACCCGGGTACCTGAAGTACTTCGTGGTATCTTTTGCAGATGACACGGTAGAATCAGCGAAGTTCCATTTCCAGGTGCTGATGCCCACGCCATTGCTGGTAGTAGCTACTCCTTTGAACAATGCCGCATCGTTCAGGCAGCCGGTATAATCCACGCTGAAATCCACCACCGGTGCAGGAATTACCTTGATCTGCAGGATGCTTTCAAAGCTGTTGCTGCAGCTTTCTATATCCGGATGGGAGATCAGGATAGGCACTTCATACAGGCCCGGCTGGCTGAAGATGTAATCGGCCGGGATGGTAAAGCGATAGTATTTCCGTTCGTTGCTGATCACTGAATCCACAGGTACCGGGTTGTTTTGCACGATATCTGTTTTGGGAGACAGGTTGGCCACCTGGCTGAATTTCCACGTGATGGCAGTGGGTTTCACCGGTATCAGCATAGAGAAGCGGAATGGTGTTTTAGCGCAGGTGTAGGTGTTGTTCTGACCGCTGTTGTTCATTACGTTATTGAATGAAGGCAGGATGTTCAGATTTTTCACCAGGGTACCCGCATTGTAACCATAGCTTTCCACGCTGCCGAGGCCATACGTAATGGCGGTAAATGCAGAGTCGCTGGTAACGGTACACTGTGCAGGAGCCGCCGGCCAGCGTTTCACCACTACCGTGTAGCCGGCAGCGTTAGGATGCGGGTAAGTGTGGTCGAAGGTAGCGCTGCCATCGATCAGCAGGGAGGATACACCTCCCGTTGGTATGATGAGGGTAAGATAATTGACAGTAATGGCTTCCTGTGTATTGCGGTACAGCCCTACGGTTTTGATACCCTGTTCTACCGGGCTCAGGTAAATCATTTCAGGATCGCCGTTGCCGCTGGTGTTGGGGCAGCTACCGCTTGAC